>NZ_CP033906.1:2430427-2734230 GCF_003816055.1 Bacillus sp. FJAT-42376 | reverse complement strand
TAGGGACCAAATCATCAAATGGCAGACAGACTGGCTGAAAAATGCAAAAACAAAGCGCGGTGACACCATTGATTATTTCAGGGTGGATACCGTAAAACATGTAGATTCCACTACATGGAGCGCCTTTAAAAATGAACTGACGAAAATCAAGCCTGATTTCAAGCTGATTGGGGAAAACTTCGGAGCGAGTGCTGATAACACAGGAGGCTACCTGAACAGCGGACAAATGGATTCTCTGCTTGACTTTGGCTTTAAAAACGAAGCAGCAGCATTTATCCAGGGCAAGGTTGATGAAACGGAAGCAAATCTGGAGAAAAGGGACAAACTGATCAATAACACGGCTTCACTTGGTCAATTTTTAAGCAGTCATGATGAGGATGGTTTCCTCTATGCCCATGCTAAAGGAGATCTTTCCAAACAAAAAATTGCCGCATCTCTTCAAATCACTTCAAAAGGACAGCCTGTCATTTACTACGGTGAAGAACTGGGCCTTTCGGGGAAAGTGGGAGGAGATTTTGATAAAGGAGAATTCAACGAAAACCGCTATGACATGGCCTGGGACCGGATTAAAGGAAATGATTTGACGGTCCATTACGCGAAACTTCTTCAAACGAGAAAACATTATTCTAAAGTTTTCTCAAAAGGGGACCGCAAAAAGGTTGCAGGCAGCAATGAAGATGGCTATATCGTATTTTCGAGAAAATATGAAAGCCAGGAGCTGTGGATTGGGATTAATACCGGGAATACTGCTAAAACAGTGACCCTTACGATCAAAGATTCTAAGTTCCCGCATGTAAAAGACTTATACAGCAATAAAGATTATAAAAAATCAAAAGATGGCAAAGTTACGGTGGAGATTCCGCCAAGATCCGATGGCGGAACCGTCATCTTGACAAATTGGAAATAATGAAAATTTTCTAAAATTTTTGCCTGAAATCATGTAAAATAAAGACAATGGGGCTTGTCTCCATTGTCTTCTTTTGATTATGATGAGTTAAACAGGGGGTGAACTGAATGAAATGGGCTGCTGATGACGCACTGGCTTTCGAGAAAGAAAAGCAATACATAGACACGCTGGTTATTCCGCTCATACCGGCAGGAGCAAGCCCCTCACTCCTCCAAAATGTTGAAGCAGGAGAATTCGCGATGCTCCTTGCGGATGAACTGGAAAGACAGCTCAGGGGAAGAATCCTGCTTAGCCCGCCGTTTACTTACCATCCGTACGAAAAAGACAAGAATTCGAGACTGATGGATTGGAAAAGAGATATGGAGGGGACTTTTAAGTATATCTTTTTTCTGACTACCGATTCCGCCTGGAAAACAGCAGGAGAAGAAGGATTCCAGGAAACGCTGCTTTGGATGCCCTCCATTCCTTTGCAAAATATGAATGAAGAAGTAACAGGACAGCTCCTGGACAGTCATTTGCAGCAAATTATGAACATTTTATTACAATTTTGGAATTGTAAATGAAAACCCTGTCATAATACTTTTTTCCATAAAAGGATGATATTGACCGGTTTGGAAGATTGATATATCATTAGAATGTCCTAGTACTATAAATTTTTATAACCTTGCATCCAGACTTCATCTATAGGGGATAGAAGGGGGAGAAAAATGAGCGAGAGAAAACACGGGGTATCAAGAAGGCAATTCCTAAATTATACGCTGACAGGCGTAGGCGGATTTATGGCCGCAGGAATGATTATGCCGATGGTCCGGTTTGCCCTTGACCCGGTTCTGCGCCCTGTTGCAGGCCAGGAGTTGGTTCAGGTGGTCAAAGTGGATGAAATTACAAAAGAGCCAAAACGATTCAACTTTAAGATCAAGCAGGTAGATGCCTGGCACAAATCAGATGAACCGCGCTCAGCATGGGTGTATAAGGATGATAAAGGAGATATTATCGCTTTATCGCCTGTCTGCAAACACCTGGGATGTACGGTCAGCTGGAACGGGGATCCTGAGAACAAAAATCAGTTCTTCTGTCCATGCCATTACGGACGCTACGAAAAGGACGGGAAAAACGTTCCGGGAACGCCTCCGCTCGCACCACTCGATGTATTTGAACAGCAGGTAAAAGACGGCTACTTATTTCTCGGGAAAGCCAAGAAGAGGGGAGCTTAGCAGATGCTGAATAAAATTTACGACTGGGTCGATGAGCGTCTCGATATTACCCCTTTATGGCGGGATATTGCCGATCATGAAGTGCCGGAGCATGTCAACCCTGCCCACCATTTTTCTGCTTTTGTGTATTGCTTTGGCGGATTGACCTTTTTTGTAACGGTTATCCAGGTGCTTTCCGGGATGTTTTTAACGATGTACTATGTTCCGGACATTAAAAATGCCTGGGAATCGGTGTACTATCTCCAGAATGAAGTTGCATTCGGGCAAATCGTCAGAGGGATGCATCACTGGGGAGCAAGTCTTGTTATTGTCATGATGTTTCTTCATACACTTCGCGTCTTTTTCCAGGGTGCCTATAAGAAACCGCGTGAACTGAACTGGATTGTCGGTGTTTTGATCTTTTTTGTCATGCTTGGACTTGGTTTTACAGGTTATTTGCTGCCCTGGGATATGAAAGCGCTTTTCGCCACGAAGGTAGGCCTGCAGATTGCAGAAGCGACGCCTTTTATCGGAACCCAGGTAAAAGTGCTCCTCTCAGGACACCCTGAAATCGTCGGAGCACAGACACTTACGAGATTCTTTGCGATCCATGTATTCTTCCTGCCGGCCGCTTTATTCGGTCTGATGGCTGCCCATTTTCTCATGATCAGAAAGCAGGGAATTTCCGGGCCGCTTTAAAATGCCCGAGTTATGATTGCAGAACCATCTAAATAAGGAGGGGGATTCATGCATCGCGGAAAAGGCATGAAGTTCGTCGGGGATTCAAGGGTTCCTGCCGAAAGAAAACCGAACATTCCGAAAGATTATTCGGAATTTCCAGGGAAAACAGAAGCGTTTTGGCCAAATTTCCTTTTGAAGGAATGGCTTGTCGGAGCTGTGTTTTTAATTGGGTTCCTTTGCCTGACAGTTGCTCACCCATCACCGCTTGAGCGGGTAGCAGACCCTACAGATACGGGATACATTCCGCTTCCGGACTGGTATTTCCTGTTTCTATACCAGCTTCTGAAATACACATATGCTTCCGGCCCGTATACGGTTCTTGGAGCAATGATCATGCCCGGCATCGCTGCGGGGGCTCTTATTTTAGCCCCGTTTTTAGATCCCGGTCCTGAGCGGCGGCCTGCTAAACGTCCGGTAACCGTCGGGATGATGCTTCTTGCAACAGCAGCGATTATTTTTCTTACCTGGCAATCCGTCTCGACGACGAACTGGGAAAAAGTAGAGCAGCAGGGGAAAATTCAGGCTGAAGCAAAAATAGATACGAGTTCACCTGGATACAAAGTTTTTCAGGAGCAGACTTGTGTTTCCTGCCATGGGGATAATCTTCAAGGGGGAGCAGCAGGACCTTCTCTAGTTGATAACGGACTCAAACCTGAGGAAATTGCCAAAATCGCGAAAGAAGGCCGGGGTGGCATGCCCGCCGGCGTATTTAAAGGAACCGATGAAGAGCTGAAGGTTCTGAGCGAATTTGTTTCAAAAGTTTCATCCAAGTAAAAAGCTGACAATCTGTCAGCTTTTTTATATGATTAAAAAACAGGTCTTGCTCATGCAAAAAGAGCCAGAGATCCCGTATCCGGGATCAGCCCGAAATTTAATTGAAAAGAGTGCTGTTTATATGAAGACCATCTATTACGTTTTAGCCGGAAAGCCGTTTCTTCTGTTATTATTTATCGTTAATCTGCTTGGAACACTATACGGGTATTATTGGTATACAGGCCAGCTTGTGATTACAGAGCCGAAATTTTTACTATTTGTCCCGGACAGCCCGACGGCAAGTCTGTTCTTTACACTGGTTCTGTTATTTTATCTGTTCGGAAAACGTTCCCGCCTGATGGAGGCGCTGGCAGTCGTGACTCTTTTCAAATATGGAATATGGGCTACGGTAATGAACTTGCTGCTTCTGATCACAACCGGGGAGCTTGAGCCGACAGGATATATGCTGATGGCCTCTCACATGGCGATGGCGATCCAGGGGCTGCTTTATATTCCATTTTACCGTTTTAAAATGAGCCACCTTATCATTGCTGCCGTCTGGACTATGCACAATGATGTGATTGATTATGTATTTGGACAGATGCCAATCTATTATTCTCTTATGGATTATTTGCCGAATATCGGCTACTTTACTTTTTGGCTGAGTGTCGTTTCCCTTGGAATTGCCTATTGGTTTGTCATAAAGGAAAAAAGATGGAAGCTTGAGATTTTTTAAAGGGTCTTCATAGTGGTCTAATCTTGTCCCCGCCAACATATTTTTTACTAGATGATTTGGGGGGGACAAACATGAAAAGATTCATTGTATACTTCACGATCCTGTTTCTTCTTATCTCAGGAACGAAGGGGAAAGCGGAAGAGACCAATAGATGGAATCGCTTATCTGAAACGTCCTTTAATGCCTTTCAGCTGGCCAAGCAGGGGAGAACGGACGAATCTCTTCAAATGCTGAAATATTTTGCCAGGCAGTTTAATAAACAGCCTGCAGCCAGAAAGGCTGTATCGAGCCAAACGGTCCGCACCATCTCAGCGGTTCACGGAAAGGCCATTGAAACGCTGGAGGACCAGGACGGCGACCAAGAATCAAAAATGCGGGCCATTACCCAGTTCCATATGGTCGTAGATGCGGCATTCACAGAAAATGAGCCCCTGTGGAGTTCGATGGAAGCGAGCGTGATGTCTTCTTTCGATCACTTGAAACAAGATACAAAGGGAGGAAAGCAGGTTTCATTTGAACAGGACTGGAATGAGTTTCGGACTCTCTATGATACAATTTATCCTTCCGTCTCTGTAGATGTTCCGCCGGGCCAAATCAGAAAAGTAGAAGCAATGATCGCAAATGTGGAGTCGGACTTATCAAAAAGCCTGCCTAAAGCGGAAAGAATCAGTCAGTTAACAGAAATGCAGACAGAGTTCAAAAATATATTCGACCGGGTGAAAGATGATGAGGCAGATCCATCTTTACTGTGGGTGATTATTACTACAGGAGGAATGATCATTTTAACCTTAATTTATGCCGGGTGGAGAAAGTTTAAGGGAGAAAAGGAAAAGCAGGTGGAAAGAGAGCGGGAAAGATAAACAATTATACGGCTCTCAAAACGGCCTTCACGTAAAGAACGGATTCAAATGAACAACCCCCGGGGCTCAGCAGTCCGGGGGTTATTTATTTAGAGGCAAGACGGATCAGAGAGGAAGCTGCGGGATGACTACCCGCTAAGGAAAAGGGACCCCCACTGGCATGCTGTTTAACGCTGGATAGGGTTTTTCTCGCTGTCAAGCGTAAATCCTTCTCCAAGCACATCATGAACATCGGTAACGGCAACAAAGGCATGCGGATCAACGGACGTAATAACCTGCTTAAGCCGGACAATTTCATTTTTATCTACCACACAGTATAATACATCCATAGCATGACCGGAATACGAGCCCTGGCCTTTAAGAATGGTTACACCCCGGTCCATTTCCTCCAGAATTTTTCTGGAAATCTTCTGGTTTTGCGAGGAGATGATTGTGGCCCCTTTTGCTCCATAGGCGCCATCCTGCATGAAGTCAATGACCCTTGCTCCAACAAAGACTGCCACCAGTGTATACATTGCTTTTCTGAGATCGAGATAGGTCAAAAGCGACAATCCAATGACACAGACGTCGAATAGGAACATGGTCTTCCCCATACTGACTCCTTTATATTTCTGGACAAGTCTTGCGATAATATCCACACCTCCGGTCGTCCCTCCATAGCGGAAGATGATCCCAAGTCCGACGCCTATAAAGACACCGGCGAAAAGGGAAACGAGGAGAAGATCGTCCGATAAGTGGAGATTGAACTGATACCGCTGGAAGATCCATAAGAATACGGACAAGCTGACCGTCCCAATCATCGTATAAATAAAGGAGATTCTCCCTAAAAGCTTCCATCCCAAGAAAAACAGAGGTATGTTCAGGACAAGATTGGATATGGAAGGGTCAATGGTAAAGATAAAATAAAGAAGAAGCGTAATCCCTGTAAATCCGCCTTCAGCGAGCTTGTTCTGCATGTTAAAATGAACAAGTCCGAATGCAAAAATTGCAGATCCAAGCAGGATAAAGAGGATGTTGCGAATTTTCAATCCTTTCAAAATAAATCAGCTCCCAATTCTGCTTATAATGGCGATAATATTATAGTTCACCGGAGAAGAAACAGCAAATCAGCACGTATCCCCTATTGAAATGATATAATTAAGTGCATAATCGTACATATAGAAAGCAGGTGTCATAGATGAATGAGAAAACGATGAATGACATTCAGCAGGAAGTAGACCAGTATATCGGCCAGTTTAAAGAAGGCTACTTCAGTCCGCTTGCCATGACCGCCAGGCTGACAGAGGAACTTGGAGAATTGGCCCGTGAAATCAATCACCGGTATGGTGAAAAACCTAAAAAATCAACGGAAGCGGATAAAGCCATTGAAGAAGAGCTGGGCGATGTTCTTTTCGTGTTAGTCTGTATGGCTAATTCTTTAAATATTAACTTAGCGGATGCACATGATCTCGTCATGAAAAAATTTACTGTCCGGGACCAAGACCGCTGGACAAAGAAAGAGGAGCTTTAAGTGATGGAAACCATTAAAATCGTTGTAGCCGGCCCCCGCGGGCGAATGGGGAGAGAAGCAGTAGCTTTAGTGGAAGAAACGGAGCATTTTCAACTGGCCGGGGTTCTGGACCGGAAAAATGGCGGTCAAAAATTAAATGAGACCGGTGAAGGGTTTGCAAGTGAAGCCCTAATTTATCAAGATCTAAAAACGTGCTTGTTTGAAACGAAGCCGGATGTGCTCATCGACCTGACAACGCCTGAAACCGGAATGCTTCATGCCAGAACGGCGCTTGAGATGGGAGTGCGGCCGGTTGTAGGAACGACAGGGTTCACAGAGGACGATTTAAGAGAACTGAAAGAGTTATCCGAGAGAAACGGCCTCGGTGTGATCATCGCCCCCAACTTTGCGCTTGGAGCCGTTCTCATGATGAAATTCTCACAGATGGCAGCCAAATACTTTCCCGATGTAGAAATTATCGAGCAGCACCATGATCAGAAACTGGATGCGCCATCAGGCACCGGTCTGAAAACAGCTGAAATGATTTCAGAAGTCAGACAGGAGAAACAGCAGGGCCATCCGGATGAGAAAGAGACGCTCTCCGGTGCAAGAGGAGCTTCTTACAGCGGAATCAGAATACATAGTGTAAGGCTTCCGGGGCTTGTGGCCCATCAGGAGGTTTTATTCGGAGGAGAAGGGCAAACGCTGAAGATCAGGCATGATTCATATGACCGCAAATCTTTTATGTCAGGAGTCAGACTTTCTGCAGAGCAGGTAATGAAGATTGAAACACTTGTTTATGGACTGGAGAATATCATTGAATAGCGAGGGATTAGCTGATGAAAATAGCCTTGATTGCCCATGATAAAAAAAAGAATGATATGGTTCAATTTTCTACGGCTTATAAAAGTATTTTAGAAGAGCATGATTTGTATGCGACAGGTACGACCGGACTGCGGATAATGGAGGCAACCGGATTATCTGTTACAAGATGCCAGTCGGGCCCTCTTGGGGGAGACCAGGAAATCGGTGCGATGATTGCAAGAAATGAAATGGATATTGTCATCTTTTTCAGGGATCCGCTGACCGCTCAGCCGCATGAACCTGATGTCTCAGCTCTTATTCGGCTATGTGATGTGTATGCCATTCCTCTCGCAACCAATATGGGTACCGCAGAAATAGTCATCCATGGATTAAACAGAGGGGACTTAACATGGAGAAAAGTGATTCACCAGCGAAAAGAAGAGCATGATGAATCGTAATCCGCAGAATTCTTTTAAAAACGGCCTGTACCTTTGAGGAAATAATGCGGGCCGTGCCTTTGGCAGGTCTTGAAGACCGGTGTTTGGAAACAAGTCGAATCCGGACCGCCATTCTTCCGTATTCTGAAGCGGTTTTGGAAGGCCGCCCACTAACAGAGTGCTGAAGAGTTAGTCAGCGAAAATCCATTCGTAATAAGTGAATTGCTAGGTGAAAAAAATGAAAAAGAAACTTAAAATTGGCATAACCTGTTATCCTTCTGTAGGAGGATCGGGAGTCGTAGCCACAGAACTCGGGAAGCTGCTTGCAGAAAAGGGGCATGAAATCCATTTTATTACCTCCAGCATCCCGTTTCGCCTCAATAAAGTCTACAGCAATATCTATTTTCACGGTGTTGAAGTGAACCAATATTCAGTTTTTAAAAATCCTCCGTATGACCTTGCTCTTTCAAGTAAGATGGCAGAGGTAGCGCAAAGAGAGAATCTGGACATCCTTCACGTCCATTATGCGATTCCGCATGCGATATGTGCATTTTTGGCTAAGCAGATGACCGGCGATCAGCTGAAAATCGTTACGACCCTTCACGGGACAGACATTACCGTACTCGGCTCAGACCCTTCTATGGCCCAGCTGATCAGGTTTGGGATCGAAGCCTCCGACCGGGTGACAGCCGTTTCAAATGCTCTCGTTCAGCAGACATACGATTTGATTGCTCCGAACAAGCACATCGAAACCGTTTACAACTTTATTGATGAACGAGTCTATTTCAAAAAGGACGCAGCCTATCTGAAGAAGGATTTTGGCATTCAGGACGATGAAAGAGTGCTCATTCATGTGTCGAACTTCAGGAAGGTAAAAAGGGTAACGGATGTTGTGAAAATCTTTGCCCGTGTTGCTGAGAAAATGCCTTCTAAACTTCTTTTAGTCGGAGACGGTCCTGAAATGTCAGGTGTGTGCGCACTCGTTGAAGAAATGGGGTTGCGGGATAAGGTGCTGTTTTTAGGCAAACAGGAGAATCTGGACGAGCTTTACTCCATTAGTGATATCAAGCTGCTCATGTCAGAGAAGGAAAGCTTCGGCCTTGTCCTTCTTGAAGCAATGGCATGCGGTGTTCCATGCATCGGAACCAATATAGGCGGCATTCCGGAAGTCATTTCAGACGGAAAGAATGGATTCATTGTGGAAGTAGGGGATGTAGAAGCGGCGGCGGAGAATGTCCTTTCCTTATTGGAAAACGAAGAGCTGCACAGCCGTTTTTCAGAGCAGGCAATGATTGATTCTCAGGAAATTTTTAAGCGGGATCAAATTGTCGGGCAGTATGAATCCATCTATTACGGATTGCTTCAGGGAGACTGATGCGATGGAAAAGGAATTTCTGAACGCACTGCCTATCATCAGCAAGCTTGAAAAAGAAGGCTATGAAGCTTATTTTGTTGGAGGAGCGGTCCGCGATTCTCTGCTTGGCAGGGAGATTCATGATGTGGATATTGCGACATCGGCTGTGCCCGCAGAAGTCCAGAGGATTTTTGTGAAAACTGCGGATGTCGGGGCGGCCCATGGGACAGTCCTCGTCCTTCAGGATGGAGAATCTTACGAAGTGACGACGTTCCGCACAGAGTCGGGTTATGCGGATTTTAGAAGGCCCGAAAAGGTTGATTTTGTTTCATCCTTGAAAGAGGATTTGAAGCGAAGGGATTTCACTATGAATGCCATCGCTATGGATAAGAACGGCACGCTGCATGATTACTTCAGCGGGCGGGAAGCCCTGCGGGAAAGAAGAATTGAAACAGTGGGAAAAGCGGAAGAGAGGTTTACTGAGGATGCGCTGCGAATGCTGAGGGCTTTAAGATTTTCAAGCCAGCTTGATTTTATGATCGCAGATGAATCCGTTCAGGCAATCCGTCAGCTGTCCCATCTGATGGAGCACATTTCCATTGAAAGAAAGCTGGCGGAGTTTGACAAGCTCCTTACAGGACAAGCTTTTTCCTCTGCATCGGTGCTTCTTGAAAGAACAGGACTGATCCGTCATTTGCCTGGTTTGGATCGTCCGGGATGGACGAATTTCCTGAAAAGGATGCTCTCAGCTGAACTTGGGTTAATGGAAAGGTGGGCTCTTCTCCTTTTCGACCTGAAAACAGAAAATCCAGCAGCATTTTTAAAACGGTGGAAAATGTCCTCAAAAAGAATCGATAAGATCTGTTCCATCCATTCTTTTTTGCTGAAAAGATTAAACAGTCCATGGACGAACGTCATGCTCTACGAGGCAGGGGAAGAGACCGTTGCTTTAACGGAGAAAATTTGCAGCTTGCAGCCTGAATGGGTCGATGAAGGCGGTCCAGATCATGCAGTTTACAGGTATCGCAAGCTCCCGATCCATTCACGAAATGATTTAAAAATAAATGGAAATGATCTTTTGGCAGCAGCTGAGCAAAAGCCTGGTCCATGGATTGCGGAAGCGCTGCGCAAGATTGAATTGGAAGTACTGGCAGCCAGGCTGCCAAACTCTAGTACAGATATAAAAAGGTGGTTTGTCCGTTGGAGCAAGCAAAGAGAAATGTAAAGCTAAAGCTGCTGGAGGCCTTTGCCGAATCCGGTCAGGAATATGTCTCCGGCCAGAGAATCAGCGATATGCTCGGCTGTTCCAGGACAGCTGTTTGGAAACATATTGAAAGTCTCCGGAAGGAAGGATATGAGGTCGAAGCCGTCAGAAGGGTAGGATACCGGCTGAAGAAAAAGCCATCAGTCCTGAGTGCAGCAGAGATCCAATCCGGACTCCGTACTTCCTTTATCGGGCAGTCCATCATTTATGAAAAATCCGTGCCTTCCACCCAGAAAATCGCGTACGTGCACGCCGGTGAGGGAGCAGATGAAGGGACGATTATCATTGCCGATGAACAGACAGAGGGAAGAGGGAGGCTCGCCAGGGTTTGGCATTCTCCCATCAATACAGGGATTTGGATGAGCTGTATTTTAAAGCCCGAAATCCCTCTCAGCCGGACGCCTCAGCTAACTCTGCTTACGGCGGTTGCCATCGTTCAGGCGATCGAAGAAACAACCGGTATCCATCCTTCCATTAAATGGCCGAACGATATTTTGATCAATGGAAAAAAAGCTGTCGGGATCTTAACTGAACTGCAGGCGGAAGCGGACTCGGTGCATTCTGTCATTATCGGAATGGGCATCAATGTAAATCAGGATGCTGAAGACTTTCCAGAGGAAATAAGAACGATCGCGACCTCTTTGAAGATGGCAGAGGGAAAGGAAGTTTCAAGATCCAGGCTCATCCAGTCGATTCTGTACAATTTGGAGCAGCTGTACACCACCTATCTTTCAGTCGGGTTCCGTCCGGTCAAGCTCCTCTGGGAATCGTATGCGATTAGTCTGGGCCGCGAAATTAAGGCAAGAACGCTCCAGGGGACGATTTGCGGGAAAGCGCTCGGAATCAACGATGACGGTGTCCTGCTTGTTGAAACAGCTGAAGGCTCAATAGAAAAGATTTATTCAGCTGATATTGAAATCGTCTAAAAGGTAAATGGATTGAAAAATAAGCCGGTTTTGGTATACTTAATGCGGGCAGTATCCGTTTTCACGGAACTTCACCACCGGTTTTTTATCCATAGGCTATGTTAAAGCATTTTGTTGATTTTAACACCAGTTGATTGTAGTGGAAGGCGCGAGACTCCTGCGGGAGCAGCGGGACAGGTGTGACCCCGCAGGCGCAAAGCGGCGAGGAGGCTCACCGCCCGCCCCGCGGAAAGCGAGCGCCTGTAACGGAAATCAATAGCAAAGTTTAACAGAGCTTATCCAAAAAATAAACCATAGTAAATCTGCCTTGATCCAGAGGACTGGGACAGAGGAATGATCCGGCTAATTTGGTATGTCCATTCCTTCTTCTCCACTTGCAGAAGAAGGAATTTTTATGTTGTGGATCCCTTTGTTCCTCTATAAAGAGGAGGGAAACGAATGAAAAGCAGAGCAGATTTTCAAAAAATGAAACAGGATTCCGAAGCGATTGCCATGATTACAGCCTATGATTATCCGTCTGCCAAACAAGCGGAAAAATCGGGTGCAGACATGATTCTCGTAGGGGATTCCCTTGGAATGGTTGTACTGGGGTATGATTCAACCATTCCGGTAACGATGGAAGATATGATTCATCATACGAAAGCTGTAAAAAGGGGGGCTCCTGAGACGTTTATCGTAACGGATATGCCCTTTATGAGTTACCATCTTTCCAAAGAAGATACGCTTCGGAATGGTGCAAGGCTGATGCAGGAAGCTGGAAGTGATGCGTTAAAGCTGGAGGGAGCAGACGAAGTTGCCGGCATGATCGATGCATTAACGAAAGCGGGAGTTCCTGTTGTTGCACATCTTGGTCTGACGCCGCAGTCTGTCGGAGTGCTTGGCGGATATAAGGTGCAGGGCAAAACGCCTGAAGCTGCGGCGAAATTGCTTCATGATGCAAAACAATGCGAACAGGCTGGCGCCATCGCTCTTGTTTTAGAATGTGTTCCCCGTCAGCTTGCCGCTCTCCTGTCAGAGCAGCTCGCCATTCCGGTAATCGGAATCGGTGCCGGTGCGGATACAGACGGACAGGTTCTTGTCTATCATGATGTAGCAGGGTATGGAGTGGAGCGGACACCGAAGTTCGTTAAACAATATGGAAACGCAGATGGAGAAATGCAAAAGGCGTTGAACCAATATGTTGAAGATGTGAAAAAACGGAAGTTTCCTGCACAGGAGCACACGTTTACGATGAATGAAGAATTGCTGAATGGCTTGTACGGAGGGGTCTCAAAATGATCGTTGTAAAAAAAGTGAGCGAAGCTAAAGAAATTGTGGCAGGATGGAAAGCAGAAAACAGCCGTTCACTTGGATTTGTGCCTACTATGGGCTATTTGCATGAAGGACATCTGGAATTAATGAGACGGGCACGAAAAGAAAATGAAAAAGTAGCCGTCAGCATTTTTGTAAATCCAACTCAATTCGGTCCAAATGAAGATTTTGAATCTTATCCCCGGGATATTGAAAGAGATTTGAAATTGGCTGAAGAGGCAGGAGCGGATCTCGTATTCACCCCGGAACCTGACGAAATGTATGGCCATGCTCCTTACGTTACTCTTAAAGCCGCTGCGAGAACAGATGTGCTGTGCGGAAAATCAAGACCCGGTCATTTTGACGGGGTGGTCACCGTCCTGACCAAGCTGTTTCATATTATTCAGCCTGACCGTGCGTATTTCGGCCAAAAGGATGCTCAGCAAGTAGCTGTGATCAGAGGACTCGTCGATGAGTTCTTCTTTCCCCTGGATATAGTGCCGGTAAATACAGTCCGGGAAGAAGATGGTCTGGCTAAAAGCTCAAGAAATGTGTTTTTGACAGAAGCAGAGCGAAAAGAGGCACCGAAAATTTACGAAAGTCTCCAGGCTGGCTATACCTTTGCAAAAGAGGCAAATCGAAGTGCTGAAGATATCCAGAACCATATATTAAGCCTGCTGAGAGAAATTAAAGGGGCAGAAATGGACTATATCGAAGTCTTGCAATACCCTGAACTGATTCCGGTCACGGAAAACAGCCGGGAAATCATTGCGGCTGCCGCTGTTAAATTTTCCGGTGCCAGGCTGATTGATAACTTGATTTGGAAGGTAAACGATAAATAATCACCTACTGGAGGAGATCCTATGTTCCGCACCATGATGAATGCCAAAATCCATCGTGCCCGTGTTACAGAAGCCAACTTAAATTATGTGGGAAGCATTACGATTGACGAAGATCTTCTGGATGCTGTCGGGATGGCAGCCAATGAAAAAGTGCAGATTGTTAATAATAATAACGGCGCACGTTTTGAAACCTATATTATTCCCGGTCCAAGGGATTCCGGTGTCGTCTGCTTAAATGGGGCAGCTGCCAGACTGGTTCAGGAAGGAGATGTGGTCATTATCATTTCGTACGCAATGATGGCGGAAGAAAAAATCCGCACCCATACTCCAAAGGTTGCCATAATGGATGAAAATAACCGGATTGTTGAAATGCTGGGGACGGAACCCGCATCAACCGTCCGCATGTAACTATATTAAGCGGAAATTGGCCGGCTGCCGTATCGCCGGCTGTTTTCATTTCTTCGGGGCTCCCGAGCGTTTTGCTTCGGTTAATGGTACAATAAGCAGGAATGCAAGCTGATTGAGGTGTCAATAATGGAGCATCGGCGTTATGTCGTTTTGGACGTTGAAACAACTGGAACTTCCCCTAAAAAGGGAGAAAAAATTATACAATTTGCGGCCGTGGTTTTTGAAGATGGGAAAATAACAGACCGTTTTATGAGTTATGTCAATCCTCTTCAGCCCATCCCCGCTTTTATACAATCCTTGACGGGAATTAGTGATGAGGACGTGGAAAATGCACCTGTCTTTTCAGAAATTGCTGACAAAGTAAACAGCATGCTGGATGGCGCATGGTTCGTTGCCCATAATGTTCATTTTGATTTGTCCTTTGTCCAGGCAGAGCTTGAACAGGCAGGCTATCCCCGTTTTTCGGGCGGTATCATGGACACGGTTGAGCTTTCGCGAATGATGTTCCCGTCATTTGAAAGCTATAAGCTGTCCGAGCTTTGCCGGGAACTGGCGATTCAGCATGACCGGCCTCACCAGGCAGACAGCGACGCAGAAGTGACCGCTGAAATTTTTGGAATCATCCTGAAAAAGCTGTCAGCACTGCCTATGGTGACACTTAGAAAGCTGAGAAATCTTTCCGACGTTTTTATCAGTGATCTCCATGAATTGCTGGATGAGCTGATCGCAGAAGGTAACCAATCGGGATTCAGCAAAGAGGGCGGAGATGTGGATCTATTCGGCTCGTTTGCATTCTCGCCTGTTTTTAACAGGAACGAAGAAATGGAACAGCAGGGAAAGAAAGAAACACAGCCTGAACTTAGCGAACTGACAGAAATCATGAAAAGCAGATTGGATCGTTACGAATCAAGGCCGCAGCAGCAAAAGCTGATAGCTGAAGTGTATGAAGCCCTGCTTAATCGGGAGCATATGCTGGCAGAAGCGCCGGCCGGCAGCGGAAAGTCACTGGGGCTTTTAATTCCTGCAATCAAATACGCAATGGATAACGGAACTAGAATTGTCTACAGCACCCATACGACAGCGCTGCAAAATCAGCTGATTGACAGGGATGCAAAACTAGCCGGGCGCATCTTTTCTAAAGAGATAACAGCGGTCATTTTAAAAGGGGAATCTCATTATATTTGCCCTCACAAATTTGAGCTTTCTCTGCTGGAAACAGATGAGAATTATGACTCAAACCTGGCGAAGGCCCAAATATTGATATGGCTGATGCAAACAGAAACAGGAGATGCGGATGAATTAAATCTGCCCTCAGGCGGTAAAAATCTTTGGATGAGAATCCATCACGATAAACTTTCAAATCATCCGAAGAATCCATATCGGGAACGGTCCTTTTATGATCTGGCAAGGAAAAAAGCAGAGCACAGCACCCTTATTATCGTAAACCATGCATTACTGCTGAACGATGCGGCTGCCGAAAGAAAGCAGCTTCCTGACTTTGATGATCTGCTGATCGATGAAGCCCACCATTTAGAAAGAATGGCGGGTGAGCAGTGGGGGTACAGATTGGAATATGTAACGATGCATTCATGGCTTCAGAGGATTGGACACCTGTACTCCGGGGATTTGCTGGCATCGGTAGCAGACTGGTTTGAGCTCGAAGGGGAAAAAGGCTATGACTACTGCCTGGAAATGGATGTTTTACTGAAAGAATTTGCAGATGAATTGAATGATTTTTTTACCACGCTGCATTCTTTTGTATTGAAAAGAAAAAAAGGATCAGCGAACCGTGTTTCCTATTCAGTCGCGGATCATGCCGCGGCAGAACCTTATTGGTCTGTGATTGAAGAATTGGGGGACCGGATCCGGTTTTACATATATGACATTCTTTTTGTCATGAAAAAGCAAAAACAATTATTGAATGCGGCTGATCTTCCTTTGAAAACCCAGTCGAAGATGAATGAATATTTCTCTTATGCCAACCGGTTTGAATACGCGAGTGAAGCAATCAATGATCTGTTTTCAAACGGCAGCGGCGATTCCGCTTTTTGGATTGAAGCGGAAGCAAAAGGGGCCAAAAATGCAGCCGTGATCTGCAGCAGGCCTGTTGATGTTTCCGAACAGCTTGCGGCCTCTCTGTTTGAAAAAAAGCGTTCGGTGATTCTTGTATCGGGAACACTTTCTGTCAATGGGTCTTTCAATCATGCCATCAGACAGCTCGGCTTGACCGATTTTTATCCTAAACAGCTTATGCTTCCTTCTTCGTTTGATTACAAAAAGCAAACAAAGCTGCTCGTCCCATCAGACGTTCCCGGAATCAGGGATGTTTCACAGGAAGTATATACAGAGGCGGTGGCTTCCGCCATCAAAAAATTTGCCCCTGCCGTGAACGGTAAAATTCTTGTTCTCTTTACCTCTTATGATATGCTGAAAAGCACCTATACCTGGCTGAAAGAAGGGGAAGAATTGGATGATTATGCGATTCTCGGACAGGGAATAGGGGGTGGGAGCAAGATGAAGCTGATCAGATCGTTCCGCCAGGCCGATAAAAGTATTCTGCTCGGCACGAATAGTTTTTGGGAGGGAATTGATTTTCCCGGCGAACAAGTAAAAGCGGTCATGATGGTCAGATTGCCGTTTGCGCCACCCGATCAGCCCGTTGTATCAGCTAAATCCAAAAAGCTTGAGAATGCCGGAATCAACGCATTTTATGAATATTCATTGCCGGAAGCCATTTTAAAATATAAACAGGGATTTGGGCGGCTGATCCGGACGGAAAAAGATAAAGGCCTATTGATTGTGCTCGACCGCCGCATTTTGTCAGCCCGCTACGGAAAATATTTTCTGCAGGCAATGCCGGAGGTAGGCGTTCATTACAGTCCGGCAGAGGAGCTTGCGGAAATGGCATCCGATTGGCTTCAAAACTAATCCTCCGCTGCCGATAGCGCAAGGAATGGTAAACAAAAAAAGGACTAGAAGGGCAGGCTGCGCCTCTAGTCAATGGTTGGTGTGGGTTAGGGAGAAATTTATTTTCACTACATGGAACGGTTCTTGTTATAATGGGAACATGTACAGCAGTCTTTGCTGTCGTACTAGTAGTTTGTCCCGGACCCGGGCATATATTAGTTACAATATTTGTGGTTCGCAGGAGGAATTTGTAATGGAAAGCAAAATTGAAATTCTCTCTACTGTTAAAGTAGAACATTCTGATGATTTGTACAAAATTGTGGATTCATTAAACCGGACACTGAAACGGGAAAATCTGATGTTTGGCCTGGCCCTTGATGAAGAAGATAAAAACCAGGCTGTATTCACGATTTACCGGACATAACGGAGCGGACATCATGAAAAAAAGATGGCTGTTCGCAATTATTGCTGTTATGGCGGCTCTTGCTGCCGGCTGGTACGTGTTTTCTGCCGTTCAGGGCGGTATAAATGAGCTGAATAAAGGGCAGAACCGTGCGAAATCTGCCGTGATCAGCGGAGGAATGCTGGTATCTGCTGATAAGGTGACCACGTTTAACGGACCTTATCCCGGCTCGGATAACAAACCTGCTTCTTATTATGCTGTACACGGAATAAATTCTAAAGGCAAAGAGTCAGTCGCACTCCTTCCGGCAAGGGACCTCGGTGCTAAGCCGGCGGTATTGGAATTGTCTGCTGGGATTACCGCAAAACAAGCAGAAAATCTTGCAGAAAAGAATTATTCTCCCCGAAAAATGATCAGCAGCAAAATGGGCATCCTGATGCAAAAGGAAAGCCGGGTGCCGGTTTGGGAAGTAAAATATATCGACAGTTACGACCGTTATACATATGATTACTATGAATTTAAAACCGGAAAGTTATTGGCTCATTATGCAGTGAAATAGGAGGGAACAGGAAAATGAAATTAGCGGATCGAGCAGCTTCATTAACACCTTCAACAACTTTGGCGATCACAGCCAAGGCAAAAGAATTAAAGGATGCAGGACATGATGTAATTGGTCTTGGAGCGGGTGAACCGGATTTTAACACTCCTGAAGCCATTATTAAAGCAGCGGCGGCTTCGATGGAAGAAGGCTTCACGAAATATACTCCATCAGGCGGTTTAAAGACACTTAAAGATGCCATCATCGAAAAGTTTAAAACTGATCAGAAACTGGATTATGCGCATTCTGAAATTATTGTCTGCACTGGCGCAAAGCATGCACTTTACACCCTGTTCCAAGTGATCCTAAACGAGGGAGATGAAGTGATCGTTCCATCTCCATACTGGGTAAGCTATCCGGAGCAAGTGAAGCTTGCCGGCGGAATTCCGGTCATTATTGAAGGGACGGAAGAGAAACAGTTTAAAATAACACCTGAACAGATTGAAAAGGCAGCAAATGCGAAAACGAAAGCTGTCATCATCAACTCCCCGAGCAATCCGACAGGCATGATCTACTCCCTTGAAGAGCTGAAAGCTATAGGAGAAGTGTGTGAAAAACACGATTTGCTCATTATATCCGATGAAATTTATGAAAAGCTCATCTATGGAAAGGCTAATCATATATCCATTGCTGAAATTTCTCCTGAGCTTAAAGAGCGGACAGTCGTCATTAATGGCGTGTCAAAATCCCATTCCATGACTGGATGGAGAATTGGTTATGCAGCAGGTCCAAAGGATATTATCAGCGCTATGACGAACCTTGCGAGCCATAGTACATCCAATCCCGCCTCCATGGCCCAATACGGTGCAATTGAAGCTTACAGAGGTTCACAGGAGCCGGTTGAAGCGATGAGAAAAGCGTTTGAAAGCAGACTGAATGAAACGTATGATTTGCTTGTACAGATACCGGGCTTTTCCTGCATCAAGCCTCAAGGAGCATTTTATCTGTTCGCCAATGCAGCAGAAGCAGCGGAAATGACAGGACATGATTCTGTCGATGCCTTCGTAGAAGCCCTGCTTGAAGAAGAAAAAGTAGCCCTTGTTCCAGGTTCAGGATTCGGTTCGCCTGACCATGTCAGATTGTCCTATGCGACCTCTCAGGATCTTCTGACCGAAGCGATTTCCAGAATGAAGCGCTTTATGGAGAAACACAAAGCGTAAAGAAAAATAGTTCCATAATGCTTTTAAGGCTCTGTTAAAGCCTGATGGTGATTTTAACACCTGTTGATTGGAGTGGAAGGTGCGGGACTCCTGCTAAGAGCAGCAGGACGCAAAGCGGCGGGGAGGCTCACGGCCTGCTAGCTGCAATCAACAGCTAAGTTTAACAGAGCTAAGGATAAAGAAGCTGCATGGCGCGGGATGATGAGGGCGGTGTTAAACCGCCCGTTTAACGTAACCGGCTCTTGTTGACCATCCGGGAAGAGGATTAGTATAATAGAAAACATACATATTCGGACAAAGAGTCCGTGGAGGGAATTCTGAAATTGAAAACAACCATATCACAAGTACATCAGTATACAGGTAAAAAAGTGACAATCGGAGCTTGGATTGCCAATAAGCGTTCCAGCGGGAAAATTGCCTTTTTGCAATTAAGAGACGGGACTGGATTCATTCAGGGTGTAGTCGTTAAAGCTGAGGTGCCGGAAGAAGTATTCCAAAAAGCGAAATCTGTAACTCAGGAAACGTCTGTTTATGTGACGGGAATCATCCGGGAGGACGAGCGTTCTCCTTTTGGCTATGAAATGGGCGTAACGAACGTGGAGGTCATTCATGAGGCTACAGATTACCCGATCACGCCTAAAGAGCACGGGACTGAGTTTTTGATGGATCACCGTCATTTATGGCTGCGGTCTAAACGCCAGCACAGCGTGATGAAAATCAGAAACGAGATTATCCGCGCAACGTATGAATTCTTTAATAAAGAAGGGTTTGCTAAAGTAGATCCTCCAATTCTTACCGGCAGCGCGCCTGAGGGGACATCCGAACTGTTCCACACGAAATATTTTGATGAGGATGCCTATCTTTCCCAGAGCGGCCAGCTATACATGGAAGCAGCAGCTATGGCTCTTGGAAAAGTCTTTTCATTCGGACCGACGTTCCGTGCTGAAAAATCAAAAACACGCCGTCATTTAATTGAGTTCTGGATGATTGAGCCTGAAATGGCTTTCTATGAGTTTGAGGATAACCTTGTTGTTCAGGAAAATTATGTATCTTTCATCGTTCAGAGCGTACTGGAAAATTGTGCATTAGAATTGAATACACTGGGACGGGACGTGTCAAAGCTTGAAAACATTAAAGCCCCATTCCCTAGAATCACATATGATGATGCGCTAACATTGCTTCATGAAAAAGGATTCGATGATGTTCAGTGGGGAGATGACTTTGGAGCGCCTCATGAAACAGCGATAGCGGAAAGCTTTGACAAACCGGTGTTTATTACTCATTATCCGACTTCTCTCAAGCCTTTCTATATGCAGCCTGATAAAAACCGTGAGGATGTTGTGCTTTGTGCCGACTTAATTGCTCCGGAAGGGTACGGTGAAATTATAGGCGGTTCTGAAAGAATTCACGATCAGGAACTGCTTCAGCAGCGCCTGGAAGAACATGGATTGGATAGCAGCGCCTATAAGTGGTATCTTGAACTACGTAAGTATGGTTCCGTGCCTCATTCAGGATTTGGTCTTGGATTAGAACGGACTGTAGCATGGATCAGCGGAGTGGAGCATGTACGGGAGTCTATCCCATTCCCGCGTCTGCTTAACCGTTTGTACCCTTAATAATCAAACAAACGAGAGTCTCCATTATTGGAGACTTTTTTCAGCCATATAAGTAAGAGAATCTTATGATGGCCGCATCTGTACAGACAGGAAGAGATCTGTACAGATGCGGCTTATGGAGCATATCCTTGAGCCAGAAGATTAAATTATAGCTGGAATGAACAGCAAGCATGACAAAAACGATTTAAAAAGGGGGGATAAAAATGAAAAAAGAACAGTTTGTTTCCGTCCAGTTAGAGGGGTCTCTATCCATCCCCGGTGTCCTTCTGCTGAATTATCCAAAACTCGGACTCACAGAACCAGAAATGCTGCTTCTATTTCAGGTGCAGCTCTATATCCAGCAGGGGAAGCCATTTCCTACACCGGAAGAGCTTGCCGGAAGAATGTCTGCTTCTTCCCCGGACTGCTCTATGATGCTCAGAAGCCTGATCCAGAGAGGGTTTCTGAAAATCGAAGATGAAGAAATCCAATCCGTCCGTTTTGAAAAATACTCTCTTGAACCTCTTTGGGACAAGCTTTACCGGTTCCTGACAGAGGCGAAAAGAGAAGAGTGTGAGCCTGAAGTGACAGAAGAAAGCCTTTATTCTGTTTTTGAGCAGGAATTCGGGCGTCCTTTATCTCCTTTTGAATGTGAAACACTTGGGATTTGGATCGATCAGGATCATCATGATCACGACATCATCAAAGCAGCATTAAGGGAATCGGTCATCTCAGGAAAGCTCAATTTCCGGTACATTGACCGAATTCTGTTCGAGTGGAAAAGAAATGGAATTAAATCGATTGAGCAAGCCAAAACCCATTCCCGCCAATTCAGACAAAGCCAGGGTAAAACTCGCCAGCCGGATTCAAATACAAACGAGCCTTATAAAAGAAAAGTCCCATTCTATAATTGGCTCGAAAACTAGAGGGGACTGTCGAAAGGAGGATCGGACGTGCTGACAAAAATTCAAATGAGGGAAGCTCTCGATACCATGGGGGAGCTTTTTCCTGATGCCCATTGTGAATTGGTCCATGATAATCCCTTTGAGCTTGTCATCGCTGTAGCCCTTTCAGCGCAATGTACGGATGTGCTCGTTAATAAAGTAACAAAATCCTTGTTCAGCAAGTATAAAAAACCGGAAGACTATCTTGCTGTCACCTTGGAAGAACTGCAGCAAGATATCCGCTCGATTGGTCTGTATCGGAATAAAGCAAAAAATATCCGCAATCTCTGTGCCCTTCTTCTGGAACAGTATGGCGGGGAGGTTCCGATGGACAGGGACGAGCTGGTGAAATTGCCCGGAGTGGGCCGGAAAACAGCAAATGTTGTCGTGTCTGTAGCCTTTGGCATCCCGGCAATAGCGGTTGATACTCATGTGGAGAGAGTCTCCAAAAGACTTGGGTTCTGCAGATGGAAAGATTCTGTATTGGAAGTGGAGAAAACGCTGATGCGAAAAATTCCTTCTTCAGAATGGTCTGATACCCATCACCGCATGATTTTCTTCGGAAGGTACCATTGCAAGGCACAGGCTCCAAAATGTGCGGAGTGTCCTTTATTCCACATGTGCAGGGAAGGCACAAAGAGAATGAAAAAAGGACTTATCCAGTATGCCAAATAAACGCTTCAACATTCCGCCGTCCTTTATGCTGCCTGCTATGATGAAGGAAACGGAATTATCCCTGGATCCGGGAGAGGATCCTCTTAAAACAATCGGGAAATACCCGCTGATTTTCGATATGCTCGCTGAAAATGAAGGAACCGCTCCATATGAGCCGTGGAATCATGGGAGGGAGCCCATTGAGCACTTGTTCAAGGCCTGGTCAGCGGCAAAAGAAGAGCAGGAGAGAAGATTCCAAAACAAAAGAGGGAAAGCAGATTTGGCGTTGATGGGTTATTCCTATAGCGCTTTTATAGCCTGTATCCACTGGATAAATGGACAGCACGCCCCGTCTGTATCCAGCAGCATCGGGCCCTTGACAAGAAAACCGGTGAATGTTGAAGATAGGCTATCCTATATTATGAATAATCCTCTTCAATTTCACTCATTCATCCAGTTAAAACAGCTTTTTGAAGAGCTGGAAAAAATGCATCATAAACAAATGGCTCTCCTGAAAATAAAGGAAGAAAAAAGCCGCTTGCAATAGCAAGCGGCTTTTTCGCAGTCTATTTTACTGATTCGTTGTTCCGCCGGTATTTCCGGTCCCGCCGGTCCCGCCGGTTCCGCCTTGTCCAGGCGGCGGTGTAGCAGGCTGGCCTGGCTGCTGGCCGCCTTGGCCTCCCTGACCGCCCTGACCGCCCTGACCGCCCTGACCTTGGCCGCCGCCATTCCCGCCATCAGCTGGAGGAGTCGGTGGCTCTTGGCCAGGAGGAGGCTCCTCACCCGCAGGAGGCTCTGTACCCGGAGGCTGTTCCCCGTCTGCAGGAGGTTCCTCAGGTGTCTGGCCGCCTTCATCCGGTGCAGGCTCTTCTTCCGCGGCTGGAATCGTAACCGATGCGGCTGCAGGGGCGCTGCGGGAACTGTCGCTGTCCCGGATGGCTGTTACCTGAAATTGGTACGTCGACCCAGGCTGAGGATTGGAAACCGAGAAGGACGTATCCTTCGTGCTTGTAACCACCTGTCCAGGGCCGCCATCCTGGGATTGTGTCACTTCAAATGTAACATTTGCCTTTTCTGCTTCATCGTATCCCCATGTGAGAGAAATCGCGTTGGATGCCTGATCATAATTGACGGAAACGTCCGGTTTGGACACCGTTTTCGGTTCATCTTCAGGCTCTTCCTCTTTTGGAGGTTCTGTGTATTGCTCCGTATCCTCAGAAGGCTCAGTGCCTTTTACGAAATACTCTGTTGTTTTTTCGCTGTCCGGTGTGTAAGGTCCGGCAGCAGCTGCAGGATTAGATCCTTTTAATACTTCAACCTTTGATACACTTGCCGGTTTTTTGAAAGTTGATTTATCATCAGAAGCCACTTCTGACATTATGGATTTGAATATTTTCTTGGCTATATCGCTTTCGCCTGCGTCGACATTCAATCCTTTATCTTTCCCTGTCCATACTGAAAGGGTAGTGGAAGGAGTATAGCCAACAAACCACGAATCTCTGACATCATTAGAAGTTCCGGACTTACCCGCAATATCCAATCCCGGAACGTTTGCCTTGGCTCCCGTTCCGCCTGTTTCCATAACGGAGCGCAGCATGTCAGTAATAATGAAGGCAGTGGCATCACTCATTGCTGCCACAGGCTCCGGAGCAAGATCCATCTTCGTTCCGTCCTGGAACTCGATCGATTTTACCACATGGGGTTCAATGTAGATTCCGCCATTTCCGAATGCACTGTAAGCACCGGCCATATGCATACTTGAAACATAATCATATCCGCCGATTGCGGAGGATTCATAGAAATTTTCACTCGGCATGCCAAGCTTCAGCGCAAATTCTTTCGCTTTATCCAATCCCACTTCCTGAAGCGTCTTAACAGCAGGCGTATTATAGGATCCTTTTAAAGCCTGTCTGATAGAAACTCTTCCGTGGTAATTATCCCCAAAATTTTTGAAGGGTTTTCCGTTGGTGTACTGATACTTTTCATCAGTAATCTGATGATAGGTCGACCATTTTAAATATTCAACCGCAGGACCGTAATCCAAAACAGGCTTGATTGTGGATCCGGGAGACCTTTTTGGCATGGTTGCATAGTTAAAGTCGTTTTTCGGTCCATGGCTTCCAAGTGCCTTGATTTCTCCGGTCTGCGTATCTGTCAATGTCAGACCTGCCTGGAATTCTTCACTGTCAGGCAAGTTCACTTCATCACCCTGCATCACACGATTAACATAATCCTGGGCATCAGGATCGATGCTTGTATAAATTTTCAAACCGGAAGAGCTGACTTCTACATCCGTTTTGTCTTTAATTTCATCTGTTATTTTATCCACAAATGCTTTGTACGGATTTTTATCCTCTTTTGGCGCAACGATATCAGCTGTAACATCCGCCTGTTTGGCTTTTTCAGCCTCCGCTTCTGTGATGAAGCCATGCTTCGCCATTAAGTTAAGCACGGTGTTCCTCCGCTGTGTTGCCCGTTCAGGCTCAACGCGCGGGTTGTAATTATTCGGAGCCTTAACCATACCTGCAAGCATCGCGGCTTCATCCAATGTCAGATCTTTTACTTCTTTTCCATAAAAGTTCTCTGCCGCTTTTCCGATTCCGTATGTGTTGCCGGTGTAATAAAGCTTATTTAAATATAATTCCATGATTTCCTGCTTGGAAAATTTCCGCTCAAGCTGGAAGGCAAGCCAGACTTCCTGGACTTTCCTTTGCACGGATTTTTCATTGGTCAGCAAATAGTTCTTGATCACCTGCTGGCTGATTGTACTTCCGCCTTCTGCTCCAAAGCCTTCTTTAAAGTTTGCGAGAACGGCTCCGCCAAGACGGATGAAGTCGACTCCGCTGTGTTCATAAAAGCGGGCATCTTCTGTAGCCAAAAACGCGTTTTCCACGTTCTTCGGTATATCTTTATAAGCAACATAGGTCCGTTTTTCTTCGCCGCCAATTTCAAAGAGCTTTTCATTATTCTTATCATACACCTGGGAAGTGTAGATGGATTTAAGCTTCTTCTGGTCAAGGGAAGGGGACTTCGCGACGATGACGCCAAAGGCCACGCCTCCTGCAATCATTAAAACGATACATGCTGCCAGTACACCGAGAACTATTTTCTTCCATAAAGGCCCGTTTTTGCGGGTTTTAGGAGTTTTTTTCTGTTTGCCGGGTTTTGAGGCCCTTCTTCGTTCTTCACGACTCTGATAATTATCTGACATTTGATCTCTACCTTTCGCTGCGAAACCATGATTGTATTTTAACCATGTACGAAACTAATTAAAATAAAGTGCATCTAAAACTTTAATATAATCGATTCTCGGATGCAGGCCGAGCGGAATCCGGAAGCCGTTTTCTTCAATTTCCAGCTTCGTAATCGATTTTCGTCCCCCGCTTTCACGGCGGTTCCAATAGCCAATCAGATGATTGGCCGGAAGCAGGTAAATATTCCCGAATGCGGACAAAATGACAAAACAGATCCCGTCCTGATCGAGAACCTGCTTCATATGGGATATTTGATGTCCGTGAAAATTCTGGAGCGGAAATGAGGACGCATTTTTTGTTTCCTTTGCTTCAAAATCCAAATATCGGCCTTTATAAATCCCATTATAATCTGTAGTGGATGACTGTTTGAAATAAGCCTCCTTTATAACAGCTGCGCTTCTGCGGGGATAATCCACATTAACGATTTGGACTGGAGTGGGTTTTTTGTGAACAACGGCAATTCCCCGATTCAGATAAAACTGATTCGTTTCATTTAAATCCTCTTCAAGCGTCATGCCTCTGTTGCTGTAAATCGAATTGCTTTTCCTGGCTGCAGGAGCTCTCTCTTTTTCCGCCGGTGAATATATTTTACCGTTAGGATACCGATAAGTCATATTTCCCCTCCCATGGCAAAGACTATATCTTATCATATCAGAAAAAAGTTCCTTGTCATAAAAAAATGAGATTTTTCCCATGATTGTCATTATAAGCACCGTCACGGAGGTGAAAGGATGCGTATTGAATATGATCTAAGAAAAGAAAACAGGCTCGTGGCCCTTATAAAAGAGAGAACAGAGTGTGCAAATTTTGATAACATTTCAAGAACAAATGCGTATTTCCATTATTATAGGAGAAATCCGGAAATTCAATGGGCTTTTCTTGCAAGCATGGTATCCCGCAATGCGGGATACAACATGACAGACTTGCACACTGCCTGTTTCACGGCTGCGCTTAATCAAAATATGCGGGATCAGCTGTTTTTAACCTATGAGGATGCCAATTGGCTGATTTTTTCCGATGCCTATCCGCAGCTTCTGGTCTATGAGTACTCCAAATCCGCCGGTACTCCATTGTTTCATCTCCTTAAGGCCTTTTCGGTGTCCCCGTTTATGATTTCCGTATGGGAATCTTTTTGGAAGGATAATAGCGTGGTGAACCTTCTCACGTCGCTTATCATTAATGAGCAGCACCTGATTCATCATCCCATTATTTGTCATCCTGTTTTTAAAAAAGCTGTTTTTACATCATTCGTATACCGCTTCCAGGATATGTTCCATTTTTCAACTGTTCTTTTTCCGACATTGGACGGGCACCTGTTCGGGTTTTCTGTTTATGATTTTAAGAACCCGGCAGCGAGAATAGAACTCGGCAAAAAACTGGCCTGGCTGCTGTTTCAAAGTAAATGGAGCAGCGACTTTTATTCCTTTGCCGCTAAAGCTCCGCATACAGGTTCCAGATTTGACTACGAAGCCTATTTTAAAAACAAGCGCAAAAGGCAGTCTCCGATCTTAAGGATGGTCTGTCCTGCTGTTTCTCATCATATAGACGAGACAAAGCGAAATTGGTTTCACGGACAAGATTTATCCCGGTTTTACAAAGCCCCTCGCATTAACGGGCGGAGCGAATTGACGGAATGGCACCGTAAAAAACGGAATCAGCTTCAGCTGATTTCCTCGCTGAAGGAATTTTGGACGATGCAAAAAAAGGGGCCGTCTGAAAAGTCTTGAAGGGAGGAAATAATGAAAACCAAAACCTCCTGAACGCTCATGGCATTCAGGAGGTTTATTTTTTTTGAACCTACTTGATATTGGCTGATTGGAGCAGAAGGTGCTATGAGCAGCAGGACAGGTGAGACCCGGCATGTGCAAATTCGCCGGGCAGGCTCACCGCCCGCCAAATGAACAAGCAGCCTGGAGCAGAAATCAGCCAAAACAATCGAATGGTAAAAAGGGAGAGAAGCTTTAAACTTTATACGGAAGGACGATTTGGTCCGTCCAGTTTTTTATCTCCGGTTTTTCGTTCTTGCTGTTCCTTTTTTTGCGCTGGCTTTTGTTTTTCCATGTTCGCACCTCCTGTATTCTATTGTTTACCTTTAAAAAAATTTCATTCTTTTTGCCGCTTTGCAGGCTGTCGAATGAAAGGGGAATGGGGGAGCTTATTTCTTTGTTTGCCGAAACGCTTCTAGTTTTGTCAAACAGGAAGGGAGCGGGGGGAAAAGAGAGAATGTCTATTAGCATGAAAGGAGTGATCGGACATGGAGAAATTGATCGACCGCAGTGAAATTGAGGAGCTTCTTAAAGAAATTGAAGAGGATATGAGAAGGCTTGAGGAAAAAATGGGGACAGCAATCATGACAGAGAGTAATAAAAAGGAACTGTCCATTACGGCCAAAACATGTGCGGCAATGGATACGATGGATAATATTGAATACACGGCTCGTCTCGCATCGGCTGAACGTGTATGGCCGGGGGAGATCTCGTTTGGCCTGAATACCTGATTTCATTCCTAAACCGTTTCTGATATGATATTTGAAGAGGTGAACCTGTTTGAATATCGAATTGGAATTATCCTATAAGGTGAAACAAATAAACGACGAATCAATGAAACGTTATTTACAAAACAAGGCGGAAGAACGTCCATTTGATTTTTATGAAGATATAAAGCCTGTTTTTGAAGAGGGCTCACGAATTGCTGTGAAATGGAAGGAATTGATAGAAGAGCGGTATAAAACCGACCGTCCTAAACATATTCATCCATCACAGCTGGAATCGGCTGTATCGAATATCGAGCAGCAGATTCTCCAATCCTTTGATCCGAAGGCTAAGTCGGTGCGCTATAAAAACACGAAAGAATCCATTGATTATGTGGTGAATTCAGTCATTGACTGGCTCATTAAAAAAGAAAGCTGACCGGGTATTCCGGCCAGGCTTTTTTTTTGCTATTTTAAAGCATGTTGCTGATATTTAAGACCATGGCGAGAGACTCCGGGCTAAGAAGCGGCCCAGGCGAAACCAGGAGGAGACTCACAGCCCGCCCATGGATAAGCGAACGACTGCCAGCTGCAATCAGAGCTTTATTTTTCAGATATCACTTGAACAGGACCGTGATCCGCTGATGCAGTCGTTTCAATTGCATAGCCTGTAGCTTCATGCTGTTTAGCCGGAACGTCTTTTCCATATGCCGGCTGTTCCGGTTTGTGTCCCTTTTGCTTGTGGTTAAAATGTTCGCCTCTTCCCATCATCCATCCCTCCTTCCTCCAAAGCGTATTTTTGAATACTGCGATGCAAGCTTTTCCTGATTTATCAACTCTTGCTTTTTAAAAGAACCTTTGCGGAAAAATTGAATAAAATGGTTATTAGCCCAATCCGTCCGGTCATTCGTACAGAATGGACCAGCGATTAATCAGTGTAGGAGGGGAAAACCCAATGTTTTATCCGTATGGCACAGATGGTACATCTGAAACAGCTCCCAGAATAAAGCGGAGACGCGGAAGCAGAGAAGCAGGCTGGGGATTCAATTACCAGCAGAGCCCTCAGCAGCACGCTTATCCATATGAAGCCTATCAGCAGGCGAATCCTTTTTATAACCAAACGCTGTATCAATATCAGCCAGTTACACCTACGCTGCCGTATATGCAGAATCTCGGCCAATTTACTCCAAATACAGTTTTTCAGCCTCAATCTCCATACCCGTACCCATACCCAAAACAGGGACCGTTCCCAAAACAGCAGCCGCAGGGCGGTATGCAGTCCGTTATGTCCCAGTTCAAGAAACCGAATGGACAATATGACTACAATAAAATGATGGACACAGCCGGGCAGATGATGAGTGCGGTTAATCAAATGAGTTCTTTGTTTAAAGGCGTTACCGGCTTTTTTAAATAGCTAAAGCGGCCTCCGGGTTCTCCTGGAGGTCCATTTATTGCCGTTTCATCTGAAATTCAGATGCGAGTCTGTTTATTGTCTCCCGGTAGGACAAGCCTGAATTGGCGTTCGCCTGTTTTACTTTTTCAGCATCTGTATCGGAATAGGTTTTTAAAAGGGAACGTTTTTCCATCATATCCTGCCTTCTTCCTCTGAACGGGTCTTAAAGTGCTTGGCGGGAGGGTGCTCCGTAAAAACAGGCGACCCTGCACTCACCTCTTGTAGTATTTGCGGATCAGCCCGGACCATTCATGGACGGGAAATCTTAAAGGGGATGGATTCATTACCTGTGATGGAATTGTCTGACTCTACGGTACAGTGGGTTAGGAAAGAGTAAGCAAAAAAAAAGACGCGCCCGGCGCGTCATTTTTTTGGAATGCGTATGAGGAGCTTTCCATTATGAAAAGCTGTAATCATTTGGGTGTCATCTACTTCGGCAGGGAGATAAACGGATCTTGAAAAATGACTGTAGGTGGTCGATTGGGAAAAGTAAAAATCTTCTTTATTCTCGGAATGCTGTACTTTATGATCAATTTCCAGTGTTAATGTCCGCCCGGTAATATCGATTTCGATATCCTCCATCGCAACAGGAGGAAGGTTCGCTTCGACGATCACTTCCTCATCAGAATCAAATGTTTCAATATCCATGTACGGAAAAGAGGCGTTTTGAAGCAGCATATCTTCAAACTGCCTTAAAAAATGCTTCACTGGTGAGGAGTTAAAAAAATAATCCACTGCCTGTGTCAAATCTCCGTCAAAATTGATCAATTCTGAATGGCTGTCTTTTTGGTTTTTTTCCTTCAATGCAGCTCACGCCTTTCTTTTGGGCTACCATACAATATGCAGAGGAAAAGAAAAGGTTATTGATTGAATCACAGCGTCCTTTATGCTTTAATATTCCTGTACATACAAGTTCTTGCAGAAAAGCGTGTTTATGGACACCAATCAAGGGTATGTTTAATAATGACCATTGCGGTAGGAGGAATCCCGATGTTTAAAAAACTATTTGGAAAAAAAGAAGAAGCTTCAAAACATGAAACGGTCTTTGCCCCGATGAAAGGGAAGCTTGTATCACTGGAGGAAGTTCCGGATCCGGTTTTCTCACAAAAGATGATGGGAGACGGCGCGGCGATCATTCCTGCAGAAGGAAAGGTTGTTTCCCCTGTTAATGGAGAAGTCATCCAGCTTTTTCACACAAAACATGCGATTGGACTCCGCTCTGAAACAGGCATGGAACTTCTCATTCATATTGGCCTTGAAACAGTGGGAATGAACGGCGAAGGCTTTGAAGCCCACGTGAAGGAAGGCGACAAGGTGTCTGCCGGCGATCATCTGATTACATGCGACTTAAACTTAATTAATGAAAAAGCATCCAGTACCATCACTCCGATTGTGATCACAAATGGAGATATTCTTCAGTCCGTTGAGAAAATGGATTCGCAGGATACAGTGGAAGGACAAACGAAAATCTTCAATGTTACAGCTAAATAAAGGAAAATACAGGAGCGCCCGGGAAGGGGCTCTTTTTTTTTAGCGTGGACATCCTGATAAAAAACTTTTAAAACGAACGTGTATTCGATACAATAGCAGGAAAGAGGTGATCGTTTTGTTTAAGAAAAAAACACTGGACCAGCTAGTAAGCTGGCTGAAAAAGGATGAAGCCTTCAAAGATAAAATCGTGCACTGGAGGACGATTGAGCCGAGAGAGGCGAAAACGGCAGCTATGCCTGAGGATTTGCATCCAAAGCTCCTGGAAGCTCTTCATACGAGGGGAATTCATGAACTCTATACGCATCAAAAAACAGCCTATACAGAAGCAAGGAATGGAAGGAGCTTTGTGGCCGTTACCCCGACGGCTTCCGGAAAGACACTCTGCTACAACTTGCCGGTGCTGCAAAGCATTATGGAAAAACCGGACAGCCGTGCCCTTTATCTCTTTCCGACAAAGGCATTGGCACAGGATCAAAAAAGCGAAATCAATGAACTCATTCAGGCGATGGATGCGGACATTCATTCTTATACCTATGATGGGGATACGTCACCTGCAATCAGGCAGGTAATCAGAAAAGCCGGCCATGTGGTGATGACGAATCCTGATATGCTCCATTCTGCCATTCTGCCCCACCATACAAAATGGATTTCGCTTTTTGAGAATCTCAAATACATTGTGATTGATGAATTGCACACATACAGAGGAATATTTGGCAGCCATGTGGCGAATGTTTTGAGGCGCCTGCTGCGGATCTGCCGGTATTACGGAAGTGAGCCTGTATTCATATGTACATCCGCGACCATTGCCAACCCGAAGGAACTTGGTGAGCGCCTGACGGGAAGTGCCATGGAACTCATTGATAACAACGGTGCACCCTCGGGGAAAAAGCATTTTGTGTTTTACAATCCCCCGATTGTGAACAAGGCAATGAATATCCGGAAAAGTGCAACGCTTGAAGTGAGGGACCTTGCCGGCCATTTCCTGAGCAATGGCATTCAGACGATTGTTTTTGCGAGAAGCAGGGTAAGGGTAGAGATTATCCTGACCTATTTACAGGAACTGATTAAGAAAAAGCTCGGACCTAAAACGATAAGAGGCTACCGGGGCGGCTATCTGCCCAAGCAGCGAAGAGAGATTGAGAAAGGATTGCGTTCAGGGGATATTATCGGAGTCGTAAGCACAAACGCACTTGAGCTTGGTGTGGATATCGGTCAGCTGCAAACGTGTATAATGACAGGGTATCCCGGAACGATTGCCAGTGCATGGCAGCAGGCAGGCAGAGCGGGAAGGCGCCACGGAGAAGCCTTCATTGTCATGGTTGCAAGCTCCAATCCTCTGGATCAGTACATCATCCAGAACCCTGATTATTTTTTCAATCAAAATCCGGAAACGGCGGTTATTGATCCGGATAATTTAATTGTGCTGGTGGATCACATTAAGTGTGCGGCATTTGAACTTCCTTTCCGCGAGCAGGATACATTCGGGGAGGCAGACATTACAGAGATTCTTGATTACCTTGCCGAGGAACACGTTCTCGTCCGGAACAGAGGCCAATTTCACTGGATGAATGCATCTTTTCCCGCCCACAACATCTCTTTAAGGTCCGCTTCCCAGGAAAATGTCGTCATTATTGATCAGTCGGACATATCGGCCGTCAAAGTTATCGGAGAGATGGACCGTTTCAGCGCCATGACTCTTTTGCATGATGAGGCAATCTATCTGCATCAGGGCATTCAATTCCAGGTTGAATTTTTAGACTGGGAAGAAAAAAAGGCATTTGTCAGGGAAGTAAAGACGGATTATTATACCGATGCAAATCTAGCTGTTCATTTAAAGGTGCTGGAAACCGATTTATCCAGCCAGGCTCCAGAATATGAAACGGGATTTGGAGATGCGGCTGTACAGGCAATGGCGACCATCTTTAAGAAGATAAAATTTGATACCCATGAAAACATCGGCTCCGGTCCAATATCTCTTCCCGAGGAAATTCTGCACACGAATGCCGCCTGGCTGAGTCTCCATATGGAGAACCGGGACTGGAGAGAGGACCGGATTGAAGAAGCGCTTATGGGGATGGCCAATGTTTTCCGCCACATAGCCCCGCTGAAGGTGATGTGCGACCCTTCCGACCTTCATGTTGTATCCCAGGTTAAAGCATCTCACAATGAACGGCCAACGGTCTTTTTGTATGACCGGTATCCTGGCGGAGTAGGTCTTTCCAAAAAGATCTTTGAACAATTTCATGAGCTTATTGGAGAAAGCTATGAACTAATCTTTAAATGTCCTTGCGAGCACGGGTGCCCGTCCTGCATCGGCACTGACGGCAGCATGGATTCTCAAAAGCGCGACACGCTGACTCTTTTAAATGATTTGAGGGAAGATCATGTCTTTAAAAAACAAATTAAACAGACTTAAACATCATATAATTAAAGAACAGGAAGAAACCGCCCCTATACCGGCTGCGGCGGAAAGAAGTTCTTCCGGATTGGCAGAAGTCAGGTACGGGGATGATTATTGTCTGATGCGCGAGTCCGTCTATCCTCTTGAGCACCGGCACGGATTATACAAGCTTAAGGAGTGCGCGGAGGCTGTATCGGACTGGAATGAAAGCATGCTGAACCATCCGCTTTCTTCAAAGGGGCACAGTCCGGGAGACTTGTTTTTTTTCGATACGGAGACAACCGGACTTGGCGGAGGGACAGGAAACATGATTTTTCTGCTTGGACATGCCTCATTCACAGATAATGAGGTTATCATCCGCCAGCATCTGCTCCCAAAGCCGGGGCATGAGGTTGCGCTCTATCAGAATTTCCTGAAGTACGTGGATATCACCACTTTGGTTACCTATAATGGAAAATCATTCGACTGGCCGCAGGTAAAAACGAGACACACACTGATCCGGGATTTCGTACCGGAACTTCCATCCTTCGGACACTTCGATTTATATCATGCATCCAGAAGGCTTTGGAAGCATAGGGACTTTCCAATTAAGCTTGTAAATGTGGAATCGGAAATACTGGGAATACACAGGGAAGACGATGTTCCCGGGTATCTGGCGCCGATCATTTACCAGCATTATGTGCAGACAGGGGATGAGTCGGTCCTCGAAGGAATCATGAAGCATAACGAACTGGACGTATTAACCCTGATCACCCTGTACACACACTTATCAAAAATCCTTCTTAATATCGGATCGGGAAATACCCGGGATGAGGTGGAGCAATATGAAATTGCGAGGTGGTTTGAAACAGCAGGTGAACAGCGGACTGCCATGAATGAATACGAAAAGATTGCAGAGGAAGGCCATCAAAAGTCAAACGAGGCCAAATTCAAGGTGGCGGCAAAACTAAAAAAAGATAAAGACTGGATTCCCGCTGTAAAAGCGTGGGAAGAAATTGCTGCGGGAGCACCCGGGAAATTAAGCATTCATTCCTGCATTCAGCTGGCAATGTATTATGAACATGTGGAGAAAAATCCTGAAACGGCGCTTAAGTGGGCAGAAAAGGCTTTGTTTCAAGTAAAAGAACGGCAGCGGCTTCTTGGAACCGCCGGAATCGACCGGGCACTGAAGGATGGGCAGAAACGAATCGAACGCCTTAAAGGGAAATTATGAAGAAATTATTCCCCGGGCAAGCGCAGGAAATGAGAAAATCCGCCAATTTTTTAACGTTTTTGTGACATTTTCAAACAAATCAAAACATTAATTGTAGAATGCTGCAGAACCATGTAAAATAGATGACTGTAAGCCAATCATCTGTTAGGAGAATGCTCAAATGTATAAAGGTGTATTCTATTTGTTTTTTATCGTTCTGATTGTAACGGTCTATGTTTTCTCTGCTTTTAAGGAAACGTTTTACGCGTATTTGTAATTTGCACAAAAAAATAGGTGTTTATAATAGTACATGTACACTCCTTTTCACATAACTTGTATGGAAAGCAAGATGATCAACTAAAGGAGTGGAAGAAATGTTTGGAAGAAGACCATGTATGATGCCTCCTATTGTGCACCCTACCCAGTGCTGTGTGCAAAATTCATTTTCAACAACAGCAGTGCCCCACATTCATCCTCAGCATACTACATTTGTAAACCATCAAATGTATCAGCATCTGCACTATCATCCGCAAACTCAATCTGCTGTGAATGAGGTTTCCCACCAGCACTTTAACTGCGGCGGTCCAGGACCACGCTAAGATTCAGGGAGGAGCTGACTGTTTCAGCTCCTTTACTTATTTTGCAGGTGATGATGATGAAAACAATAGCCATTACAGGATACAAGCCGCATGAGCTGGGTGTTTTTACAAAAAGCCACCCTGCTGTTTTTTACATAAAGAAGTTAATTGAAAAGGAGTTGAAAGTTCTCCTTGATGAAGGACTGGAATGGGTCATCATTTCCGGTCAGCTTGGCGTGGAACTGTGGGCGGCGGAAGTGGTGATTGAATTAAGATTGGACTATCCGCAGCTGAACCTTGCTGTTCTGACTCCGTTCCTTAATCAGGAAGAGAGGTGGAAGGACTCGAACAAGGAGCAATATGAAAGGGTTCTGATGGAAGCTGATTTTGTTGACAGTATTACAAAACGTCCATATGAAAACCCGAAGCAGTTTATGATGAAAAATCAGTTTGTTATAAAGAAAACCGATGGGCTTTTGCTTATTTATGACGAAGAAAAACCGGGTTCTCCGCAATTTATGCTGGAAACCGCCCGTAAAATGAAATCCCAAAACGAATATACCATTAGAGCCTTTAGTTTTTATGACCTTCAGAATATTGTGGAAGAACTCCAGGAAGATGAATAAAGAGCTTGTTTAAAAATATACTTTAATGGGGAAATTGACAATTGGAAGGATTTCTGAAAAAATATGAAGTAACCATTTTCGATCGGGGTGAAAGAGATGCTTTCTGATAAAGTGAAGCTGACGGCAAAAGACATACTTGAAAAAGAATTTAAAACCTCTGTAAGAGGATACAGACAGGAAGATGTGGATAAATACCTTGATTATATAATTAAGGATTATGAAACACTCCATCAGGAGATTGAAGAACTTCAGCAGGAAAATCTCCGGTTGAAGAAGCAGCTGGAGGAAGCGTATAAAAAACAGCCTTCCCAGACAAATACAACAAATTTTGATATTCTCAAACGGCTGTCTAATCTTGAAAAACATGTTTTCGGAAGCAAACTGTACGACTGATACATATTCTTTCATCTTCCAAAAAGGCTCTTGTTTTTTTTATCATAACAAGTTATAATGAGTTTTGCTGTTAACAGCGGCTAACTAAATAATGACGTTCAGGTAATCGCTGCAGTCTTCAGGGCTGCAGAGGAAAGTCCATGCTCGCACGGTGCTGAGATGCCCGTAGTGTTCGTGCCTGGCGAATTCATAAGCCAGGGTAGCCCGGAATTTCTGGGCTAACGGCGGGGAACAAGCCTAAGTTCCGTACGGAATATGGCTTAACTACTCTGAAAGTGCCACAGTGACGTAGTCCTGCAAGAAATTGCAGGAGTGGAACGCGGTAAACCCCTCGAGCGAGAAACCCAAATAATGGTAGGGGCATTTTCCCGGAGGAATTGAACGAAGGGAAAGACAGAGACCGTGGTCTCTGTAGATAGATGATTGCCGCCTGAGTACGAGGCGACAGCCGTTTGCAGTACGAAGGAACAAAACATGGCTTATCGAACGTTATTAGGTAAAAGTTACCCACAATATGAAGATTGTTCCGGCTCTCCTTGTGAAAGGGGAGCTTTTTCGTTACAATATGTACGGACGTCTGTTATGAGGGCGCCGCCATCTGATAGATTGGAGAGCTGTAAATATGAAAGAACTTACCCTGATTGCCACCTGTGCCATGGGTCTTGAATCCCTTGTTGCCAAAGAGGTTGGAGATCTTGGATATGAATATGAAACAGAAAACGGAAAAGTCATTTTCAAAGGGGATGGCCGCGCGATCGCCCGATCCAATCTATGGCTTCGCACGGCTGACCGGATTAAAATCAGAGTCGGCGAGTTTAAAGCGGAAACATTTGATGATCTGTTTGAACAGACAAAGGCGTTAAACTGGGGCGACTACATACCGGAGAATGCGGAGTTTCCGGTTATCGGAAAATCCGTTAAATCCAAACTGTTTTCTGTACCTGACTGCCAAAGTATCGTAAAAAAAGCGGTCGTGGAAAAACTGAAGAAGCATTATAACCATCAATCCGGATGGTTTGAAGAAAAAGGGCCGCTGTACCGAATAGAAGTGGCTCTGCATAAAGATATCTGTACATTAACTCTGGACACTTCCGGAACCGGGCTCCACAGACGCGGATTCAGGATAGCCCAGGGGGAAGCGCCTATTAAAGAAACGCTTGCGGCGGCTTTGGTGATGCTGACAAATTGGAATGCCGATAAACCATTTGCAGATCCGTTCTGCGGTTCCGGCACCATTCCCATGGAAGCGGCATTGATTGGACAAAACATTGCACCGGGCTTCAATCGTGACTTTGCATCCGAACAATGGGACTGGATCGGCAAGAGCATCTGGCAGGAGGCGAGAATGGAAGTGGAAGACCTCGCCCGGTATGACCAGAAACTTGAGATTCAGGGCAGCGACATTGATCACCGCATGGTGGAAATCGCAAAGGAAAATGCGGAAGAGGCCGGATTGTCTGATTTGATTCAATTCAAGCAAATGCAGGTCAGGGATTTTACCTCTCCCTTGAAATATGGTGTGGTTGTAGGCAATCCTCCATACGGAGAAAGACTGGGAGATAAAAAACAGGTCGAGCAAATGTACCGGGAAATGGGACAGGCATTCGATGGGATTGATACGTGGTCTGTCTATATGCTGACCTCACACCCTGAGTTTGAGAAATTCTACGGGAAAAAAGCGACAAAAAAACGAAAACTGTTCAACGGGTTTATCCGAACCGATTATTATCAATATTGGGGACCTAGGCCTCCAAGAAACGTATAAAATACGTAAGCCCGGCATAAACTGCTAGTAACTGTGCAAAAAGGAGTGGAGCCGTTTATGCTGGGCAATGAAGACTTTCAGCTGATTACGAGAGCGCTGAATCGGACATATGAGCAATTATCTGAGCAGGGAGCCGGACAGGCAGGAATTCAATCGATCGGAACGGCCAGGGAGGATTTGCTTCAGGCAATGTCCCACGCTTCTTCTATTGAAAGAAAATTAATCGTTCATACACTGTATGACCGGTGAAAGACATTCATGGATGATGGATCAATTAGCAGGATTGAAGAGGGGCCGTATCCCGGGTCCTCTTTTTATTATGTATACCGGTTGCAGTGGTTTGAACATCGTGGTAAAATTAAAATTCTGAATTTCACAAAGAGGAACGGTGTTTATATATGACAACTGCTCGATTGCCTTTTCCTATTTCTAAAGAAGAAACGTTTTATGAAGGGTTATCCAATTGGATTGGGGACGTTTTTTACGATATTTTGCCCGAAAAAGGATTCGATTTAAGAGATGAACAGATTTTTATGGCTTTTCAGCTTGAACGGGCTTTTAAAGAAAAGAAAACGATCTTTGCTGAAGCCGGGGTCGGAACAGGAAAAACGCTCGTGTATTTGCTCTTTACGATTGCTTATGCAAGATATACTGGAAAGCCGGCTGTTATTGCCTGTGCAGACGAAACATTAATCGAGCAGCTTGTCAAAGAAGAGGGCGATATCCGTAAAATTGCCAAGCACTTGGATTTGACGGTGGATGCGAGATTAAGCAAGTCGCAGGATCAGTATTTATGCGTCAAAAAGCTTGAAGATGCCGTGAAGAGGGAAGACAACGAAAAGTTCGATCAAATTCACGAAGATTTGCCGCAATTTGTCCACCAGCCTGCTGGGTTGCAGCGCTATACACCGTACGGGGACCGGAAAATGTACCCGGAAGTGTCGGACGGGGAGTGGAAGCGCATTTCATGGGATCCGTTTCAGGACTGTCAGACCTGCGAGCTGCGCCAGCGGTGCGGTTTGACACTCTCAAGGGATCATTACCGAAAAGCTGCGGATCTGATCATCTGTTCTCATGACTTTTACATGGAGCATGTGTGGACTGCTGATTCACGCAAACGGGAAGGACACTTGCCGTTTCTTCCAGAGCATAGCAGTGTGGTTTTTGATGAAGGACACTTGCTGGAATTCGCTGCCCAGAAGGCGCTAACGTTTAGAGTGAGGAAAAGCACACTGGAAGCGAGCCTGGAAAGACTGCTTCAGAATGAAATCAGAGAAGAATTCGCCAACCTGGTAGAAGAAGCGCTGATGATCAATGATGATTTTTTCAGCCAGCTGGAAGAGGCCTCAGTCATGGCCCCGGATTCCGAACGATATGAGATAAAACAGAGTGAAAAATTAAAACGGAAAGCAGTCCAGCTCCAGTCTGCTCTTGAGCAAATCGGCGAAGCCCTTGTATTCGAGGGGGAGCTGTATACAATCGATCCGTTTGAACTAAAAATAGCAGAAGAAACTCTTGAACAAATGGAATACTCCTTTCAGCTGTTCAACAAAGGCAATCACGCGGTTTCCTGGACAGAAAGCAAGGATAGGGATTTATGTCTCGTGATCATGCCGAGAACGGTAGAAGAAGTCCTGAAGGAAAAAGTATTCAGCAGTGACAAGCCGGTTATCTTTTCTTCAGCCACTCTTTCAAGCGGAAAATCATTTGATTATATGGCAAGCAGTCTCGGGATATCCGATTTTCTTTCTTTTTCCGTTGATTCGCCATTCGATTACGAAGAGCAAATGAACCTGGCTTTGTATAACGGCATAAGCAATGAAGAAAAGGCAGAAAAAATAAAATCATCCATCGTGAAAAACGAAGGGAAATCACTCATTCTTTTCCCGACGGTAAAAGAGATGCAATGGTTTCGACAGCATATTGGAGAAGAATCTTTTCATTTCCCTGTTTATTATGAAGGGGATAATGAAATAAGCGAAACGGTTTCAAAGTTTCAAAGAGAGACCCATTCTGTTTTATGTACCGTCAATCTTTGGGAAGGACTGGACGTTCCGGGAGAATCACTGTCCCATTTGATTATCTGGGCCCTGCCGTACCCGCCATCCGATCCGGTGTTCAACTCTAAACGAAACCATTCGCCGGACCCATACAAACAAGTGGACTTGCCTTACATGATTTTAAGGCTGCGCCAAGGTTTAGGCCGCCTGATCCGCTCCGGAAATGACACCGGAACGGCTGAAATTTTTATAAATGAAGGGCAGTCAGAGGAGACATTGGAAGCGATACAGGACGTTCTCCCGACAGCACCCTCACATAAAGAATAGATGAATTAACCGAGAACGGCTCTTTTAGGGCCGTTTTTCTTTTTCTTTGGCTCTGTTAAAGCGTGATGTTGATTTTTGCACCTGCCATCAGAAGCTTGCTCCCTTATTTCGATTTGTGGATGAATTGACATCCCATTCATTCATCGATTAATCTAAAAGTGGGAATTTTCCCAATGATCAGAGGGGGATACATATATGAATAAAGAACAGCTGGAAGTGCGTTTTTATGAACTGCTTCAAAAAATTGAGAGCTATAATGAAGCGTTAAATGTCATGTTTTGGGATTTGCGGACAGGGGCCCCGAAAAAAGGGGTGGACCAGCGCTCCAAAACAATCGGTGTTTTGTCTTCCGAAGCATTTAGATTAAAAACGTCGGATGAAATGAAAGAGCTGCTGGATCAGCTGGCAGCACAGGACGGTCTGTCAGCGAAAACTTCAGCTGCTGTTGAAGAGTCGTTAAAAGAATACAAGAAGTATAAAATCATTCCTGAAAAAGAATATGCAGAGTATGTAATGCTTCAAACCAAAGCGGAATCAGTTTGGGAAACAGCGAAAGAAACGAATGATTTTCATCTGTTTGCTCCATATTTGGAAAAATTGATTGAAACGAATAAAAGGTTTCTGGCCTATTGGGGCTATGAAGGCACGCCGTACAATACCCTGCTTGACTTCTATGAGCCGGGCATGACGACAGAGGTTCTGGACCGGGTATTCAATAGTTTGAGAGAGCGGATCGTTCCGCTTGTCAAACAAATCGCGGCAGCTGAGAAACAGCCGGATACCGGCTTTATTACTGAGTCTTTCCCGGTAGAGGGACAGAAAAAAGCCAGTGCGTTCTTCCTGAAAGAACTGGGCTATGATTTTTCTGCAGGACGCCTGGATGAAACCGTTCATCCTTTCCAGATTTCCTTAAACCGCAATGATGTCAGGGTTACAACGAAATATGATGAGCGTGATTTCCGGACTGCCGTATTCGGTACCATTCATGAGTGCGGTCATGCCCTATATGAGCAGAATATATCAGCTGAATTGGAAGGAACTCTGCTTTGCAGCGGAACTTCTTACGGAATCCATGAATCCCAGTCTTTGTTCTATGAGAATTTTGTGGGCAGAAGCTTTGGATTCTGGAAACGATATTATGATACGTTCCGGAGCTTTTCACCGGATCAGCTTGACTCTGTTTCCCTCGAAGATTTCTATTTTGCCATTAATGAGGCAAAACCTTCTTTAATCAGGATTGAAGCGGATGAACTGACATATCCGCTTCATATCATGATTCGCTATGAGATTGAAAAAGAGCTGTTCAACGGGAATATGAACGTGTCTGAGCTGCCGGAAGTGTGGAATAAAAAGTATGAAGAGTATTTAGGTGTAACACCTCCAAATGATGCGGAAGGCGTTCTGCAGGATGTCCATTGGGCAGGGGGCAGCTTCGGCTATTTCCCTTCCTATGCGCTTGGCCTGCTGTATGCAGCCCAAATCCGCCAGGCCATGCTGAAGGATATCCCTGATTTGGAGGACCGGATTGAAAGAGGTGAGCTGGAGGACATCCTCGCATGGCTTTCAGAGAAAATCCATCAGTACGGCAAAACCAAAAAACCGCTGGAGCTGCTAATGGAGGTAACGGGTGAGGAATTGAATCCGGGCCATCTGGTTGATTATGTTACGGAAAAATATACGAAGCTTTATTCATTATCATGATTGGTAACTTAAAAGATAGGCTATGTTAAAACACGTTGTTGATTTTAACATTTGCTGACTGGAGCGGAAGACTTAAGACTCAAAGCTCATCGCCCGCCCAAGAATAAGCGAACGACTGCCAGGTGCAATCAGCAGCCAGGTTTAAAAGAGCCAAAAGATAAAAAAACCGGGAGCGCTGCTGCATAAGCCATCCCGGTTTTTTTAGGGTGAATGGATCGTTTGTAAAAACCTCATTTTCTCTAAAGGCGAACGTTTTTTAATCTTGAAGTTTTTTTTGTTCGTAAATCTTTTCAAAAGCAGTCATACATGCTATAATCCTAGTTAACTCAATTGTACTCATATAATCGCAGGGATATGGCCTGCAAGTTTCTACCGGATTGCCGTTAACAATCCGACTATGAGTAAGCGTACGTGCGGACAAATCTGAAGTTACTTCAGGTTTATATTAGGCATTGCTTACTTCATAGTAGGCGGTGCCTTTTTTTATTTACCGCCTTCATTGAAGGCTATGTTAAAAAGTATTGGTGGTTTTAAGGTGCGGAAAGCGAGCGCAAGCCAGGTTTAACATAGCTTAATTGAAAAGAGAGGAGCATATACATGCAGCTGTTAAAACAAAAAATAAAAAATGAGGGCACAGTCCTGAATGAACACGTACTAAAAGTTGATTCTTTCTTGAATCACCAGATTGATCCTGTCTTTATGCAGGAAGTTGGAAAAGAGTTTGCTGAACGGTTTAAGGAGGACGGGATTACAAAAATCCTCACTCTTGAATCCTCGGGCATTGCTCCATCTGTCATGGCAGGCTTATATTTGGGCGTCCCTGTTGTGTTTGCAAGGAAAAGAAAATCGCTGACGCTGATTGATCATCTTTTGACAGCGGACGTTTATTCATTCACAAAGCAAGAAAAAAATCAGATTGCTGTTTCTGGCCATTTCCTGAATGAAAAAGATCGTGTTCTGATTATCGATGATTTTTTGGCCAATGGGCAGGCGGCAAAAGGGCTGATGGAAATCACGAAGAAATCCGGGGCGATGCTCGCGGGTATTGGAATTGTGATTGAAAAAGCATTTCAGGACGGAGGGGCTGAGCTTAGGAAAACGGGCGTGAAAGTGGAGTCGCTCGCCCGGGTCTCGTCCCTGAAAAATCAGGAAGTCACTTTTCTTGAAGAGGAAGTGAGACGATGAAGCTGACGGCAGGCAAAACGGCATCCTTAGCTATTCAGCATGTACTGGCGATGTACGCGGGAGCGATGATTGTTCCCTTAATTGTTGGCAGCTCACTTGGGCTCAGCTCACAGCAGCTGACCTATCTCGTTTCCATTGATATCTTTATGTGCGGAATTGCAACGCTCCTGCAGATCATGACGAACCGTTTTTTTGGGATTGGCCTTCCGATTGTCCTCGGCTGTACTTTTACGGCCGTCGGGCCAATGATTGCCATCGGCAATGATTATTCCATATCGGCTGTATACGGCGCGATACTGGCGTCAGGGCTGTTTGTGCTGCTTTTTGCAGGTGTGTTCAGTAAAATCGCCAAGTTTTTTCCTCCTGTAGTGACAGGGTCTGTTGTTACCATTATTGGAATCACTCTTATCCCGGTAGCAATGGGAAATATGGCGGGCGGAGAAGGAAGCAAGGATTTCGGCTCTGCTGAAAATCTGGGATTGGCCTTCGGCGTGCTGCTCATGATTATTATCTTATTCCGGTTTACAAAAGGATTCATCCGTTCCATTTCGATCCTGATCGGCCTTGCTGCCGGAACAGTGGCCAGTGTGTTCATGGGTAAGGTAGATTTTCAAGCCGTTCAGGAAGCATCATGGGTATCAGGGCTAAAGCCATTTTATTTTGGAACGCCTTCCTTTGAATGGGCCCCTATATTGACGATGATACTGGTCGCTATTGTCAGCATGATCGAATCTACCGGTGTTTACGCAGCAGTAGGAGATATAAGCGGAAAAAAGATTGGGGAAAAGGAACTGGCAAAAGGATACCGTGCTGAAGGCCTGGCGTATTTACTGGGAGGGATTTTCAACGCGTTCCCATACACAGCCTATTCTCAAAATGTGGGGCTGATTCAGCTTTCCGGAGTGAAAAAAAGAAGAATCATTGCGGCATCCGGAGTCATGCTTGCCGTCCTCGGACTTGTTCCTAAAATCGCTGCGTTCACGACGATCATTCCAGCCCCTGTTCTGGGCGGTGCGATGGTCGCCATGTTTGGTATGGTCATTGCTTATGGAATCAAAATGCTGTCCCGAGTGGATTTTTCCTCCCAGGAAAACCTTTTGATCATTGCGTGTTCCGTTGGGATCGGGATGGGGGTAACGGCTGTACCGGATATGTTTAACAAGCTTCCCGAAATGTTTAAAATTCTTACAGGGAATGGCATTGTGGCCGGAAGCTTGGCTGCCATCCTGCTGAATCTCCTCTTAAATGTGCGGCAGGGGATAATCAGGAAGGAACCTTTAGATGCCGGAATGGTGAACGATTCAAAAGCTTCATGATTAAAGCGTGCTTCTGCTCTTTACTGAGAAAACAAGAGCTCCATCAAAAAGGGGCTGCCTGAAAAGTCTCATTCATTTAAAACAGGGAGACGCATTCTAAGCGTTTCCCTGTTTTCGTTTAAAATTTGAGTCAGGCTGATTGAAGCGGAAGGGCGACACTCCTGCGGGAGCAGCGGGACAGGTGAGACCCCAAAGGCGCTTGCGCCGCGGAGGCTCACCGCACGCCCCTGGATGAGGGAGTCCTGAAGCGGAAATCTGCCCCAACAAATCTAAGTTAAATAGCAAGTGGGACATCTTAGAATACTTTCTGGACAGTCCCTTTTTTTAGGCTTTCTTCAGCTGCTTCCCCGTAAAAAGAAACTTTTAAAGGGCCTTCTTGCTTCTGGATGAGGGAATCCTTCCATACTGGTTCTTCTAAAAGGATGGGAGGTGTAATGTCCAGGTTCATTCCTCTTGATGACAGGTTTGTCGCCATTTGACCGGCAACCATATTGGCGAATTCTCCAATAAAGGATGAGAGCATTTCACCTTCAAGGGCCATTCCGTAAAGTTTAAGACCGAAATCCTGAAATAGAAGTTCATTCCCTTCAATCATCAATCGGCCATTCACTTCTCCGACAACACCGATTTGAACAGCGGTCGTAAACGATTGATTTTTTTCACCCTCAAATTGAAAATGGCCGGGGATCATATTTTTTATTGAATCAAACGTACCGGATATTATCAATTCATAAGTAAAATCTGACATAAAAATAGTTCCTCCGACTTATATTTTCGGTTTCATCATACCACAGATTCCAGATAAAAGAATATCATTTTGAAAGAATTTGTCGAACGATGTATAATGAATTCTTTGCTTAACGGTAAGCATACTAATGGGCAAGGAGCTGAAAACACATGCATAATCAAGACGATACCAGGAAATTTACAGCGAAAGACGGCCGGATTGTAACTTTGCGTCCGGTTGCCATGGAGGATGCACATGACATCATTACGGCTGCTGAAAGTGTCGTTCAGACAGGGATTTACATACAAAAAGAACGAGTAAGAACGCTTGATGAAGAACAATCCTTTATTCTTGAGATGAAAGAAAAAAATAATATGTACACAGCTATCGAGATTGATGGCAAGGTTGCGGGCATTGCCAGGGTTCTGAGAGGGGAGCTGCAAATGAAAAGACATACCGGACTTTTCAGAACGTGGATTACAAGCTCTGGACAAGGGCTTGGGATTGGAAAAGAAGTGATGGCCTATACACTCGACTGGTGCAGGGGCCATCGTCTTCATAAGCTTTGCCTTACTGTATTCAAGAGTAATGAAGTAGCGGTTAAACTTTATGAAAAAGCGGGATTTGCAGTGGAAGGCATTCAGAAAGAGCAGGCGTATTTAAACGGCGTTTATGATGATGAAATTCATATGGCCTATTTTTTTAACAAAGCCGAATAATGGTATTTAACTGTGAGGCAGGACGTTTCGTTTGTATGAGAGAGGCTGCTGTTGGAAATAGTATCCTTAATTATACAAAAGGGTGTGGGAAAATATGGGGTATATTCTATCCTGCGGTACATCCATTCCGCCTTATCATGTAGAGCAGGAAGCAGGCACTGCATTTGCGGAACAAATGTTTGAAGGGTCATTTAAGGATTTGCCGAGGCTTTTAAAAGCATTTCAAAATGGAGAAATTGAATCCAGGCAATTCGTTGAACCGTTAGACTGGTATTCACAAAACCACACTTTTGAAGAGAAAAACAGCCGTTATGTTGCCCATTCGGTAAACCATGGAGTAAAAGCGATTGAGCAGACCTTAAATAGCAGGGATTTTCTGAATAAGCCACTGGATTATTCAGACATTGATGCGATTTTTTTCATTTCTTCAACAGGTCTTTCCACGCCAAGTATTGATGCAAGGATCATCAATAGACTGCCATTCAGAGAAGATATTAAGAGAATTCCGATTTGGGGGCTTGGCTGTGCAGGAGGTGCTTCGGGACTGACTAGGGCGATGGATTATTGCACAGCTTATCCTGAATCCTCTGTCCTTGTCCTGTCAGTGGAGCTGTGCAGCCTGACCTTTCAAAAGGGTGATCTGACGAAGAGCAATTTGATTGGTACGTCGCTTTTTGCTGACGGAATTGCCTGCATGCTTATAGCAGGCCGCGATTCTCATGCTGTTAATCATTCGAAACTCCGGTACATACCAAGACTTAACGCTTCCCGGTCGGTCTTTATGAAAAATTCAGAAGAAGTGATGGGCTGGGATATCCAAAACGACGGGCTCCATGTGATCTTTTCACGGGATATTCCCGCGATTATACAGAACTGGCTTGGACCCAACGTTAAAACGTTTTTGCATGAACAAGAGGTCGAATCAAATCAGATTGGGATGTTTCTCGCCCACCCCGGGGGGAAAAAAGTGCTCGATGCTTATTTAAAAACATTGGATTTGGAAGAGTCGGCAATCAGGCATAGCAAGGAGATCCTAAAAAAGCATGGGAACATGTCTTCCGCCACCATTTTTTATGTGCTGGAAAGGGCCATGAAAGAACGCTATGCATCGAGGCCTGCCCTGTCTTTATCAGGAGCACTTGGGCCTGGTTTCTGTGCAGAGCTATTGCTGATCAGCTGGGAGGAAACGTCATGACGGTCCTGATTCTATTTCTCATCATTGTGCTTCAGCGTGTCTCAGAGCTTTTTATTGCAAAAGCAAACGAGAAGAAGCTTAAAGCCCGGGGAGGCCGGGAATACGGCAGCGGGCATTACCCGTATATGGTGTGTATGCATGCCGCATTTTTGCTCTCATTAATCGGGGAGATTGTGCTGCTCCACAGAAGCATTTCGCCAATCTGGATGTTTTTGATCCCCGTCATCTTTTTTGCTCAGGCTGTTCGCTATTGGGCGATTGCCTCACTTGGCACAAGGTGGAATACGAAGATTATTTTAATGCCTGAAGAGCAGGTCGTCGTTTCGGGACCTTATCAATATTTCAGGCATCCGAACTATGCTGCGGTTACGGCAGAAATTATTTTGTTTCCGCTTCTTTTCCAAGCCTATGGAACGGCCGTTCTTTTCACTGTTTTGAATGCACTCATGCTTGCGGTGCGGATACCGGCTGAGGAGAAGGCGCTAAAAGAGCACACAGATTATCAAAGAGCTTTTCTTTTGGACCGGCATGAGCCTGAATAAATGATTGAAAGCCGCTGCCAGTCATGGTATTGTTGTATCCAAATGACAATACTTCTCACTGAAATGGGAGGAATCCACATGGTGTTCACGGCGATCCTTGCAACCATCCTTCTTTATATCGGATTGGCAAAAACTGTTTTGAAAAAAATAGATGCCAGTTGATCGGCCCCGCTAACGGCGCTTTTTGGCTGATAGGAGTCTCTTCATTCAGGGTTTTACCTTGCCGCTTCTCTATGGCATACTTCAATCCTGAAGAGAGAAAAAGATGAAACCAAAACCCTCTGGGAGCTCTTATATGAGCATTCAGGGGGTTTTTAAGTTGAATCCTGATGTTGATTTTTAACACCTGTTGATTGGAGTGGAAGGCGAGCGCCTGCTAGCTGCAATCAACAGCCAAGTTTAACAGAGCTAACCTGTTTGTGCCGGAAGAGAAGCGCGAACGTTGAGAGGCGCCCAGCACTATTGAGGATCTACCGGAATTCAAACAGGAGTGGAAGTCAGCCTTCACAAATCAACTGCAAAAAGGGTGTGAAGTCTCACATAGAACGCTCCTCATTTTCTTCATTTCACAAAGCACTACATGCCAGCCTGCAGCTTCTATTTCCGGGCTTTTAAAGAAAATAGATGCCGATCTCCAAACTTTTCAGTAAAATAGAAGGAAAAGACGTTCAAAGGGGTATGTTTCATGGCAGTCTTACAGCAGGACTCTGCAGTTAAGCCGCTCATTGCCATCCAATCGGAAATGAGCCGCTCATCTGATTTTACTTCAGCATCAAAACTTGATGATCTTATTTATAAATCGATAAGCAGAGAAAAGCAAATTGCATTTACCGGGCATTTCTCTGCAGGCAAATCTACTTTATTGAACACGCTGCTCGAAGAGGAAATTTTACCCGCCAGTCCGATTCCGACAAGCGCGAATCTTGTTTATGTCAGACGGGGGGAAAAAAGAATCCTCCTTGAGACACATGGAGGAGAGCAGGCTGAAGCGAATCCGGATATGAATCTTGACGAACTGCAGCAGTATGCCAGGGAAGGGGATGAAATTGCCAAAATTCATATTTGGAAGCCTTCTCACCTTCTGCCTGAAGCGGTGGCGCTTCTTGATACACCCGGTGTTGATTCGAATGATGCAGCCCATATGGAATCCACACTTTCCGCTCTGCATGCTGCAGACTTTATTTTTTATGTGACAGATTATAACCATGTTCAGTCAGAAGGAACCTTCGAATTTATAAAAAAGCTGATTGAAGACGGGCAGGAAGCTGCTTTAATTGTCAATCAGATTGATAAGCATCGGGAAGAAGAGCTTCCTTTTTACCAATTTCAGCTTCGGATTGAAGAAAGCTTTAAAGAGATTGGTCTAAAGGAAGACCGGATATTTTATACAACGATGAAAGATGCAAACAATCCCTTCAATGAACTCAAAAAAGTAAAAAAAATAATCGAAAACGAGTTGAGCAGCGAGCAGAAACGCAGTGAATCACTTCAGGCTGAGCTCGTTATTCATGAACATGTCCGTTTTCTTGAAAATCAGGCGGGGGTCAAGGCGGAGGAGAAGCCGGCTGCCGAACAGAAAATCAGTCGGCTTTCAACTGAGCTTAATCGCATCCAAGACCAGGCCGATGAGGGGAAAAAAGCCATTTCCACCGCGGTCAAAAGAGCAAGGGCGGACATGGGGAACATCCTTGCCAATGCCAATATCACGCCTTTTGAAATGAGGGAGCATGCAAAACGGTTTGTTGAATCGAGAAAACCAGGGTTTAAAGCCGGGCTGATTTTTGCTAAGAAAAAGACAGAGGAAGAAATGGCGAGGAGAAGCTCTACATATACCGCGGCATTGAAAGATCTTGTTTCTTCTCAAATAGACTGGCATATAAAAGATCTGCTTTCTAAGACGCACAGAGCCCTGAATTTAAGCGATTCCAAGATAGAGGCTGATATTTCCTCGTTTGCGACTGGCGGACTTGAGGAGATCATCCTCAAATCGCTTCATGAAAACGCAGATGCGACTCCGGAATATGTAATGAATTATACGAAATCAACAGCTGAACATGTGAAGGCTGATGCGAAAAAGCAGGCTCAAATGATTCTCGATAACTTAGAGCAGTGTGCGATGCAGCGGTTATCGGACCAGCACTCAATCGATTCAAGCAAACAGCTGAGGATCGAGTTGGAAGAAGCGGAAGAAAAGCTTGCAAAAATAACCGAGCTGATGGAGAAAAAAGAGCATCTCTTAAAAATCCTCAGCGGAGACTGGCCTGCTGAAGCAGACGAAAAAGCGTGGCTGCATACAAAAAAAATCCGGACAGCCATCCCTTCTATAATGAAGAAGAAGGAACATAGTACAGAAAAGGCTGCATCACTAGCGGAACATTCTGTTTATGAGGCGGGGTCACTGGATACAGAACGGGTGGTTGAAACGGCGATGGAAATGGCGCGGCTGGCCCAAAATGTTAAAGGACTTGAAGGCAGAAGGCTTCTTATAAACGAAAAGTCAAACCGCTTGAAAGACCGCACTTTCACCATTGCTCTATTCGGAGCTTTCAGTGCGGGGAAATCATCCGCTGCCAATGCCCTTCTTGGCGGAAAAGTTCTGCCTTCTTCACCTAACCCGACAACGGCTGCTATTAACCGAATTGTCCCAGTTTCACCGAATCACGGTCACGGAACCGTTGCAGTGAAAAGAAAATCCGTTTCAAAGCTTTGTGCGGAGATGATGGAGATCCTTCCGGAAGTCATTTTTCAGGCAGAGACCTACTCTGAATTGCTGCATATAACAGAGACGCTTCTTTCCGGCGATCAGCCGGATCAGCGGCAGAAGGATGCTTTATCTGTATACGCAGATGGTTTGAGAGCGCATGATTGGGGCGGGGAATCTGTCTATTGGACGGACTTGAATTCTTTTGCGCCGTTTGTTTCAGAAGAAAAACTTGCGGTTTTAACGGAAGAGGCTGTTATTTATTATGATTGCGCACTCACTAGAAGAGGGATATCTCTCGTCGATACTCCCGGAGCGGACTCGCTCAATAAACGGCATACCGATGTCGCTTTCCAGTTTATCAAACAGTCGGATGCTCTTTTATATGTGACTTATTACAACCATCCATTTTCTAAGGGAGACCGGGAATTCATCCGTCAGCTTGGCCGAGTGAAGGACTCTTTCTCTCTTGATAAAATGTTCTTTTTAATCAACGCCATCGATTTGGCTAAGGACAGCCGGGAAGTTACGCTTGTGAAAGATTATATTCAGTCTCAGTTTTTACAGGAAGGGATTCGCCAGCCAAGAATGTACGGCATTTCAAGTTTGCATGAACTGACAGGAAAACAAATGGAGGTCCAGTCAGATTTTGCCCTTTTTAAAGCAGACCTGGGCAGGTTTATTGAAGCAGACCTTATTCAAACGGCTGTTTCCTCGCTAAAAGACGAAATGAGCGGGCTGATTGGCCAGCTTTCTTCCTATATGGAAGAGATGAACAAAAGCGAAGACGAGAAAAAAATGGTGCTGATGCAAAAGGAAAAGGAGCTGTCAGACGCTTCAGAGTACTTGGGGAGAGAGAGCACGGAACCTTTTATCAAAAACGTCAATCAGGAGATCACCGAACAATTTTATTATTTAATTCAGCGGATAGGGCTGCAGTTTTCTGAAATGTTCAAGGAGCATTTTCATCCGGGGATTTTTAATCAGGAAGGAAGCATAAAATCCATTTTGAACCATCAGATGGATGAACTCATTCAATTCGCGGACCGCAGACTTTCCCAGGAACTGCAGGCTATTACGCTGAGATGCGAAAAAAAGGTGATGGAGCAAATGGTTCAATTTGGTGAAAAGCTTTCCGCAAATCTGAATACCATCATGAATCTCGAGGGATTGACTGTTCCTGAACCAGCAGGAATTGACACCCCGTCTTTTTCCGGAGTTCTGCGCAAAAAGGCAGCAGATTATCAGCAGGAACTAAGCCTTTTTACGAATACGAAAGTGTATTTTGAGAAGGACGGTCGTGTGAAAATGAGTGAGGCCGTCTGGAAAAAGCTCCACAAAGAGCTTGAGATGCGATTGTCAGAGTGCGAAGCAGATTTTTCCAAATTTTACAGGGAAGAGCTGAATGAACGGGCAGCCAGGCTGGCAGAAAAATTCCGCGGGGATGCTGATGCTTATGTTGAAGGCTTGAAGCAGCTTTATCAGGACACGGAATCGGCAGAGCAGCTGAAACACACATATGAGCAGTCTGTGAAAATTTACGGAGCTTTGTCCTATGAATAAAGCGAAGCCCGGCTACCAGTGCTGCGCTGCCTGTATTCATTTTAGAGCTGAAAAAACCGGCAGCGGGATGACATATTTCTGCTCCCGGCTCGGTTTTGAAACGAGACCCGAATATTCCTTCAGCTGCTGGACGCCAAAAAAGGAAGTCATAAAATTAATGGAAAAAAGAGGAGAGTTAAATGATGGAAGAAGTTCATAAAGCAATAAGCAGGCATTCTCAAGGCCAGCATGATGAGGTGCAGGCATTTATCCGGCTTGACGGGGAAAGAGAACAAAAAATTGAAGAGGCTATCTTAAAATGCAGGGAAAGAGAACCTTTTTCAGTAGCGGAGATCAATGAGATAACAGGCAAAATGAATTCATTGGCAGGGAAAGTCAATCTTCCCATGCGGAAAACCGTAACAGAAGAAATGGTCAGGGAGTTCGTGGAAAAGAAGAGCAGGGGGTAAGTTTCGTTTGGATTTTGCACATGCTAAAGCCGATCCCTTAGGAAAGGGGGAATAGCTATGGGCAAAACGAAACCTGCAAATGCTAATGCAATGGCCAATAATAACGCGAAAAAAAAGAATGGTTTTGAACACGAATTTGCTTCATACGCGGAAGCGGAAGCGGCAAAACTGGACAGCTCCAAAAAAGCAGACTGACCCTCTTCGGGTTCAGTCTTTTTTTGAACCCGGGAAAATAGGTGAAAACGTGAGACCAGCTTCTGATATCCCTAAATCTGATTGTGCGGACATCTTCATTCAGTGACTCATCCTCAAATCAGGCCGGCAAATTGCAGGCCTTTCTGTTTCCTTCACTTTCCGTTAGGCACCATAAACAGCTTATGGTACGATAGGAGTATGGAAATAAAGGAGAGAATACGATGCAGCGAAAAACAGATTTATTGCTTGTAGATGGAATGGCGCTATTATTCCGCGCATTTTTTGCCACCTCCGTTCATGGCAATTTTATGATCAACAGCAAAGGGACCCCGACAAACGGAGTCAGCGGCTTTATGAAACACCTGCTTATGAGTATCGATGCCTTTAAACCTGAACAGGTGATTTGCTGCTGGGATATGGGAAGCAAAACCTTCAGAACAGAAACGTTTAAAAATTATAAGGCGAACCGCAGTGAACCGCCAATTGAGCTGCTTCCTCAATTTGATATGGCGAAAGAAGCGGCAGCTTCCCTTGGAATTCCGAACATAGGAGTCCCGGGATATGAAGCAGATGACTGTATCGGTACGATTGCTGCCCAGTTTAAATCGTCTATGAACATTACCATTCTTACAGGTGACCGGGATTTGCTTCAGCTGCTGGATGACCATGTGGAAGTCGTGCTGCTTCAAAAAGGGATGGGTCAATATCTCATTTACAGCGCGGAACTTTTCCAAGAGGAAAAAGGCATTCATCCTTCTAAATTAATTGATGTAAAAGGGCTTATGGGCGATTCCAGCGACAACTATCCGGGTGTTCGGGGGATTGGTGAAAAAACAGCTTATAAACTTATACAAGAGCATGCTTCAATTGAAGGAATCCTTGAGAGAATCCATTTGCTGACTCCTTCCCAGCGGAAGAAAATTGAAGAAGACTTGGAGATGCTCCACTTATCCAGAAGTCTCGCCGAAATCCACTGTGAAGTACCGCTTGAGTTAATCATTGAAGAGGCGGTATTAAACATTGATCTGGCTATAGCGGAACAATGGCTGTTAAACGCAGAAATCAGGGGTGTAGACAGCTTGATAAAAAGGGCGGCTGAGTATAGAGCTGGTTAAAAAATCTGCCGGGATGGTCCGGCAGATTTTTTTCATGAAACGGAATGATGCTGGAAAACGGACACCAGCCAATTCTGAAGGATGGGCAGCTGTGCAGAGATCCCTGGTGGACCCAAACAAATGTTCACAAAAATTTACTGGAATTTTGGGGGATATTGGCGTAAAATTTACTGGTGACTATTTGCTTTGTAAGGGCGGGATGTCAAAGTATGGCTTGCGATCTAGCAGAGTATCTCGATGATTTATATGGGAAGGGATTCAAATTCGGAGATGAAACCATCCGGTTTATTTACTTTGGCAAAAGTTATACCGGTGCAGCAGACGGACAGGTAATATCAGCCATAGAATTGACGCTGAAAATCCAGAAATCTTTTGAGGGATCGTTTTTTATCTCTCTTCTCGAAACCTTTGTAGAAGAGAATGTACATACGAAAGCGCTCGCTCTGGAAAAGGTGCGCTCGCTTCAGCTGCTGTAGCAAAACGGTCCGGAGAAGGGCTGGGCTTCAGCGGACATCCATTTTGGTCAGCTTGCGGCTGGCTATTTTTTATTCTGGCGGATTCCTTCTTTTGCAGCCCGGTCTGCAGGATTCAGTTTTGAAGGAATCCACTTTATGAAAAATAAGTCGAATTGATCCATCAGCTGGACAGCTTCCTCTAATAGCGGAGCAAAAAGTTTGTTTTTTGCATACCGGTTCTCTGCCGCTTTCTCGACGATCTGCGAATCCGTCCTGAATGAAACAATCGGATGCTTTCTTTCAAGGCATAACTTAAGAGCGAGTATCAATGCATGAAACTCCGCTTCGTGATTGGACATTGTTCCTAACGGATAGGAAAAAGCTTCCGTTTTACCGTTTCCCTTAATAATAATTCCAGCGCCTGAAGGACCGGGATCTCCCGCGCTGGCTCCATCAATATACACTTCAATCATTTCCCTCATCCTCTCTGTAAAAGGAATGCGTAAGCATACAATTCTTCTGCAAGGCATGGTAAAATGTAAAAATGCGGCATGCAAAACACTTTCATAGTGTAGCATAAGAATATAAAATAAGTCATACCATTTTAAAGCTGCATGCAGGAGGCGCAGGATGAAGGTTAGAATGAACTGGACATACCAAACCCCTAAAAAACAAACGGTTTTCTTTCAGTCTGATGAGCTTGAAGCAGAGCTTGCGCTGTTAATGGCAGAAGACATGGAGCGGACCGGCAGGACAAAAAGCATTGAATTTACAGATGCACGCGGAGTAACGTGGAGCAAGAAGGAAATGCTTAAACTAATGGAAGAACTTGAATACGAGCCGGCATCAATCATGGTTTACTTTGACGGCAGTTACGATAAAGAATCAGGAAAAAGCGGCGCAGGAGCTGCGATCTACTACAAGCTGGGCAAAGAGCGCTTCAGAGTGCGCATCAGTCAAACTCTTGATGAACTCCCTTCAAACAATGAGGCTGAATATGCTGCTTTGCTCCTTGCAGTGAATTACCTGGCAGAACTTGGGGTTTCAGGGCAGGAAGTGCTGTTTAAAGGAGACTCGCTCGTAGCCGTCAATCAGCTGTCAGGTGAATGGCCATGTTATGAAGAGCAGCATCAATCCTGGATTAACCGCATTGAAGAAGGGCTGATGAAGCTCAAGATCTCAGGAAATTATGAGGCAATCCCGAGAAAAGAAAACAAGGAAGCAGACCAGCTATCCAAACAGGCTATTCAGGGCATGAATGTAAGAAGCCGGATTAAATTGGATTAAATGGAGTGGGCGAAGGATGAATAATCGAAAACAGAAACTGGATGAAATAGGGGAGCTGCTGGACACGTATTGTGTAGATTGCCTCCTTAAGCAGCATTTTCGCAAAGAATATGGGAAGACACATGCCCATTCTTTCTGCATCAGTCAATGTACAGTCGGACTGAAGCTGAAAGAATTGGGGGAGAAGCTATCCTGACCGTAAATCGTACAGCTGCTATATATGAATGAAAACGAAACCCCCGGAAAGCAGTTTTGCATTCCGGGGGTTTTTGTCTCTTAAAGCTGAAGGCTGTGTTACTTTCTCGCTTCATTCAGCTGATGCTGACACTGATCCAGAAGCTTTTTTTGATGTTCAAGGAATTCCCTGTCAACACCGGTAAGACTTACTTGCTCCAGATGGGTTTTTGCATCCTCAATTGATTTTTGGGCTTGACTGAGTGCTTCAGGATCCATGCTCATTGTGCTTGCACCCGTCATTTTTTGAGAGGCTTCGACCGCTAGTTCGAGCTGAGCGAGATCATTTAATCCATTTACAGGCTGTTCTTGATTGTTTTGATTCATATGAAAAGCACCTCCAACGATTAGGATAAGGCATCTTCAGAAAAAATATGCAAAAATTGTGAGTTAAAGAGTGCAAATGTCACGATTTCCTGTTATATTCGTTATAACGGATAAAAATAGTTCATAAGAATTAGTTTTTGTAAAAAGAAGGGTAAATCCAGGTTTTAAACAAAAACCTGCTGAAGAAGGGAGCTGTGGGGGATCATGAAAAATAAACATCTGGAAGAGCATATCAGACAGGCCTTCACTGAGATCTATCAGGACTTGGAAAAGCTTGTTTACATTGCCAATCATGCCAATGTATTTAATCACCTGGAAATAACGAGAGTAGAGAGAAAAATTAAACAGAATGTAAAGGCCATTGAATACTTGATGATAAATAGCAAATGAAAAGAGACCGGATATTCCATCCGGTCTCTTCCGATCTATTGGTCATTCCCTATTCATATTGGATTACAGTTTTGTAACGTTTGCAGCTTGAGGTCCGCGATTTCCTTCAACAATTTCAAAAGATACTTCCTGGCCTTCTTCCAGAGATTTAAAACCGTCTCCCTGAATGGCAGTGAAGTGTACGAATACATCGTCTCCGCCTTCCACTTCAATAAAACCGAAACCTTTTTCGTTGTTGAACCATTTAACTTTACCGTTTTGCATATTACATAATCCTCCTAATTTCTGTAGCGCTATGAGAGCGCTATAAAAAGTATTCACCACTATGCCAAATGCATCATTGGAAACCACCTAGCCTAATGATGTTTTTAATATACAAAAAAAAGCCATTGCCGTCAAGATGGGAAGAAAAGATTCTGTTGAAACTTTCTGAATTTTTTCTGCGTTCACAGAGAGGCGTGTAAGCGATTTAAAAAAACTTATTTTTAATGTGCGGATCAGCAAGTAAGGGGTCTTTTTGTGGCATGATATCCATACTGCGAATGAATCAATAGCAGAGAAAGGCGGATTGCGCATGAAACGAAAACAAGATGAATCCTATATAGCGAACAAAGGAATAGAGGAAGCATTTAAAAATGATTCAAAAGTCTCTGATTTTGAGCGAATTAATGTCGAATCAGCACCAATTTTGATTGATGACGAACCGGAAAACAAGCAGCTGTAGTAGCTGCTTGTTTTTGTGTTTTCGACACGATTCAAAGGAAAATGAAGTGTGAATGGAGAAGTGGTAGAGGCGGAGGTGTACATATGGAAAGAAATAATGTTTTTAACTGGGGTAAAGAAGCAGAGACCCAATGGAATAAAAATTCAAGCAGCTGGCACAGCAGGAGCAGGGATATGTGGGAAAATGGGAGCAGAAAACAAATTATCCCCTTCTTTTCCCGCCACGTCCCGTCAGCATGCCGCGTTCTTGATATTGGATGCGGGGACGGATACGGTTCCTTTAAACTGGCTCAGCTTGGACATAAAGTAACCGGTATTGATTTCTCTGCTGAAATGATTGCGACCGCTAACAAAGAATTTGAAATTTCCGGATTAGACTTTCTTCAAGACGATGTTATGAACCTTTCGGCTGGAGAGAATGAGGCGGACGCACTCCTTGTCATCAACTGCCTTGAATGGGTGGCTGAACCTCTGCAGGCGATCCGTGAGCTGGTGCGGGTGCTGAAACCTGGGGGAGCCGCTTGCGTTGCGGTACTCGGACCGACTGCCGGACCGAGAAGCAATAGCTACCCGCGTCTGAAAAGTGAGCCGGCTATCTGCAATACGATGATGCCGTGGGAGTTTGCAAGGCTTGCGGAGGAAAATCAATTGAAACCGATTGATCAGCTATCCGTATATAAGGAGGGGGTTAAACAGGAGATGACTGCAAATTTAAATGCGGAATTAAAGCAAGCTCTTTCTTTTTTAACTCTTTTCCTATGCAGAAACGAAAAGGAGACGGTGTAATGGAAGAGCGTTATTCAATACAGGAATTCGTGGGGGCAACCAAGCAATCCGACCGTAAGCAAGGGTTTTTTGAGCTGGAAACTCCGAGAATGCTTGAAGTGAACTTAGATGGGCTCGTATGGTCCAAAGCAGGCGCCATGGTTGCATACAATGGACAGATCAAGTTTGAAAGGGAAGGGGTTTTAGAACACGGTGTCGGGAAATTCTTAAAAAAAGCCTTTACCGGGGAAGGTTCCTCTCTCATGAAGGCGAGCGGCAGCGGGCAATTGTATTTGGCGGACCAAGGCAAAAAGATTACAATCCTTTCTCTGAACGATGAATCCATCACAGTGAATGGAAATGATTTACTGGCGTTTGAACCGACGATTGAATGGGATATAAAATTAATGCGAAAAGTGGCAGGCATGCTTTCAGGGGGCCTGTTTAATATTCATTTATCAGGGAAAGGCCTGATTGCCATAACTTCTCATTATGAGCCATTGACGCTTTTTGCAGAAAAGGGGCGCCCGGTTTATACGGATCCCAATGCAACCGTCGCCTGGTCTGGCAGCCTGAGTCCTGAGTTTGTAACAGATGTTTCACTGAAAACATTTTTAGGAAGAGGGAGCGGGGAATCCATTCAAATGAAGTTTGATGGAGATGGATTTGTCGTTGTCCAGCCTTTTGAGGAAATTTACTTAAGTCAGCAAAGCTGATCTGAAGAGGCATGCAAGGACTTTGAGGATGAACTAATTTTTACAAAAAGAACCCCCCGTTCAGTGAACGGGGGGTTCTAAAAGCTTAACAGCACCTCTTAATGGGATACGGATTCAGTTAAGGCTTCTGGCTGTTCAAGTGTTTGGATATGATGAAGCCAGCCTGTTTTGGACTGTGCAATTCTCAAATCGAAGTCTACGTGGACAATGGCCATAAAAGGATAGTGCTGTTTCGTTCTATACCTTACATCAAACCATCTGACCTCGTACCCATCCGTTTTTCTCCAGAGGATGGCATGAGCCATTTCAGCATTCACATGAAAGTGCTGGACATTCGGATCGCTCAGAGCGGCTTGTATAACGGGAGAGGAGAGGCTGGTTTTTTTAAACGTATGAATCCACGTGAACTGTCCATGCCGGTATTCACCCGTCATAAAAGCCGTTTCCGATTCGGCACATACATGCCATATTCCAAAGCGAATGGTCGGAATCGCTTTGACTTTCTTAAATTCAGAGGCAATTTGGGCTTCAGCTTTCCCCTTGACCTTTCTGGAAGCAAAAAGCCTTTGAAGCATATAGAGAATCATGACGGTATATACGGCGGCGAACACTTGGCCGGAAGGCAGGCCGCCGCCCCAAAGAGCAAAACCGATGATATGAAGAAGCATGATGAAAGGATCAAAAATATAAATCGCGTCAAAGGTAATCCATTTTTTTGAAAAGGGACGTCCCGCCTGTGTACCGTAGGAGTTAAATAAATCCACAAAAACATGAATGAGAACGGCAGCGAATGTCCATCCGAAAAGCCGGGAAAGATCAATCCCCGAAAAAAAAGGCCAGATGCATGCTGTAAGCAGGACACTCCATATGATCCATGCCGGCACTGAATGGGAACGGGCACGATGATGCCTCAAGTACGCTCCCTCGCCTTTAAAAAGTTTAACAGCGTAATCGAAATCAGGCGCATTTGACCCGAGCAGTGTTCCTGCAAGAATAGCATGTGCCAGAACGGGATCTGCTGCGACAGCAGGATCCAGAGAAGAAAGCCCGGCGAGACCGAACCCCATTGCGATGTGTGTGCTTGTATCCATTTTTATCCTCCAAGATGCAAGAAATTTCCCAAAGCATCCAGAAGCCAATGAAGAAGGGGAAAATTAATAATTCACGGAACCCTTCATCTTTTTCTCGTTTTCTTTCATGATATGGATCGCTTCATCCATAATGTCATCCAAAATGACGTCTGCAGAGTTTGCGTGGTGAAGCTTTTTAATATTCGTTTTCATATTGGCGAGAAGGTGCTCATTTTTCATCAGGTAGTCTACACTTTCCTGAATCTCTTCGTATTTATTGACGACAACGGCAGCTCCTTTATTTTCAAAGAAAATGGAATTCTCTTTCTCCTGGCCTGGTACGGGCTTATATAAAATGACCGGAAGCCCGATGGCCGATGCTTCACTTAATGTTATGCCTCCTGGTTTCGTGATCATGCAGGAGCTGATCCGGAAAAGCTCATCGACACGCTCTACATAGCCAAGTGCTTTAATTTGCTTCGGATACGCATTGGCAAGGGGAGTGAGGCTGTCCTTCAGCACCTGATTTTTCCCGCAGACGACAATCGTCTGCAGATGATCATACTGGAGAAAAGACTGGCAAAGCTCTCTGACATTTTTCAGAACTCCATGGGCACCAGCCATGATTAATAAAGTCTTTTTATTGGGATCGAGTTCGTATTTCTCCATCAGCTGGTCATGGTCCAATTCTTCTTCGAATTGAGAACGGATTGGAATCCCCGTGACTTTCACGGCAGATGGCCGGATTCCGAGACTGACAATCTTTTCTTTCACATGCTCGTTCGCTACATAATACTTGTCAATGTTTTCATGCACCCATATCTTATGAAGGCAGAAGTCTGTAATGACGTTAAATGTAGGGATAACCGTTCCCGTCCTTCTGCGGTACTCCGGTACGACAATCATCGGAAACGTATTAATAATAATATCAGGATCCTCTTTTAAGATAATTTCATGAAGCCTTTTGTGCCCCATTTTATAATAAAGATTCATCATTCGTTTATTGTACATTTTGTCTACTCCGTAGTAGAACAAGCGGTAGAATTGTTTTCCGATTGAGAAGCTTTTTAAATACAGATACTGGGTGATTTCTGAAAAAACAGGATGTGATTCATTATATAGATCACAAACAATCACATTTTCTATTCCCATGTTTCTGCAATGATTCACCAATGTGTTTGCTACCTGAACATGCCCGTTTCCATACTTGGCCGTCAGAATCAAAACCTTTTGTTTGGATCTCAACGTTTTCACCTCAATCAATATAAAAACACTCACATTTCTTTTGCAATACTCTTTAATTTACTATATAGAGTAACATATTCATATCCTGCTAATATAAAAATAATGTTAAATCTTTGTTATATTCACGGGAAACGAACATAACCATGCTCTTATTTTAACAAATACAGGAATTTCATGGTATATCTTTTTAGGACTTACATTTAATTACCATTCGTATGTTTCCAGTCGAATGGAGTTTCCTGATAGACATAATAGTTGAGCCAATTTGAAAAAAGAAGGCTTGCATGAGATTTCCAGCGGAATAAAGGACCGTTTTCAGGCTGGTCATTTTTATAATAATGCAGCGGAAGGCTGATAGGAATCCCGCGATGAAGATCTCTTTTGTATTCCTCATCAAGCGTATAGGCATCATATTCCGGATGGCCGGTCAGAAAGATCCTTTTCCCGTCTCTTGACTTTAAGAGGCATACGCCGGCCTCGTCGGACTCAGAAAGAATAATCAGATCTTTATTTGATAGAGCTTGTTCTTTTGATATATCTGTATGCCTGGAATGCGGAACATAGAATTCTTCATCAAAGCCCCGGACAAGTTTTTCAGAAGGGGCTTTGACGGTATGGGCAAAGATTCCGAAGCATTTCGTTTCAAGCGGCACTTTTTCCACACCGTAATGAAAGTAGAGACCGGCTTGTGCACCCCAGCATATATGCAGGGTGGAGGTCACCTGACTCGAGCTCCAGTGCAGAATCTGCTGCAGCTCTTCCCAGTAGGATACCTCTTCAAACGGCATCTGCTCCACAGGCGCTCCGGTAATGATCAGCCCGTCAAAACTCCTGTGCCGGATGTGGTCAAATGTCGTATAGAATTCTTCAAGGTGACGCGGTTCCACATTTTTCGATGTATGGGACTTCATATGAAGAAAGGTGATATTGACCTGCAGCGGGGTGTTGCCGAGCAGCCGGAGAAGCTGCGTTTCTGTTTTTTCTTTTTGGGGCATCAGATTCAGGATCAATATATCGAGAGGGCGGATATCCTGAGCCGCCGCCCTGTGTTCGTCCATAATAAAAATATTTTCTTCTTCAAGAATAGCCTTAGCAGGAAGATTTGAGGGGATATTAATAGGCATGAGGAACACTCCGATCTTATTGGATTAAGATGAGCAGCCGGGCTGTCATCGGTTTCTCTCATTATCAATCACTTCAGGGCCGGTACAGGTAAGGAATATGATACAATGTGAACGGCTTCATATAAGGCTATGTTAAACCGCAGTGGTGATTTTTAGCACCTAAGCGGAAATCGGCAGCCAAGTTTTTTAGAGAATTAGAGCGAAAGTAAAAAGAACTGAGAACATACTAAAACCTTAAAAATGGAGATGGTTTTTTGACGGCAGAGAAAAAAGCATTATCTGATATTGAAATCGCTTCAAAATCAAGCATGAAAAAAATAGCGGAAATCGGTTCAATGCTCGGCATTCAGGAAGAGGAGCTCGAGCTGTATGGACCGTATAAGGCAAAGCTTTCAGATGAACTGTTAACAAGACTGAAAAAGGACCAGGATGGAAAATTGATCCTTGTTACATCCATTAATCCTACACCTGCCGGAGAAGGCAAGTCAACAGTGACTGTAGGCTTAGGACAGGCGCTGAACAAAATCGGCAAAAAAGCTGTAATCGCCATGAGAGAACCTTCCCTCGGACCTGTCATGGGGCTGAAGGGAGGAGCGGCAGGCGGGGGGTACTCACAGGTGCTTCCTATGGATGATATTAACCTTCATTTTACTGGAGATCTCCACGCAATCACTTCAGCCAATAATGCCCTATCCGCCTTTATTGATAATCATATCCATCAGGGAAATGAATTGGACTTTGATCCGGGCAGAATTGTCTGGAAACGTGCGCTTGATATGAATGACCGTGCATTAAGAAATGTCGTGACCGGACTTGGAGGATCTGCGAACGGGCTGGTCAGGGAAGATCATTTTGACATAACAGCAGCGTCAGAAATAATGGCTGTCCTTTGCATGGCGGATGATCTTTTGGATTTGAAAAAACGCCTTTCTGAAATGATTGCCGGCTACACATCCGGAAGAAAGCCGGTCACCGTAGGGGATCTCGGTGTTGAAGGAGCGCTTGCCCTTCTTCTTAAAGATGCCATTAAGCCGAATTTGGTCCAAACCATCGAAAACACACCGGCCCTCATTCACGGCGGACCGTTTGCCAATATAGCTCACGGATGCAATAGTATGATTGCAACGAAAACGGCTTTAAAGCTCGGAGAATACGCAGTGACGGAAGCGGGATTTGGTGCAGATCTGGGAGCCGAGAAATTTCTCAACATTAAATCCCCGGCTGGAGGGCTTAAGCCTGCAGCGGTTGTCATTGTTGCGACGGTCAGAGCACTGAAAATGCATGGCGGAATCAGCAAAGCGGACTTACATAAACCAAATGGGAGCGCTATGATTGAAGGGTGCAAAAATCTCCAAAAGCATATTGAAACGATTCAGGAATTCGGCCTTCCTTATGTGGTTGCGATTAACCGTTTTACGGCAGATGCAGAGGAAGAAATCACGTTGCTGAAAAATTGGTGCAGCGAACATGGGCACCCATGTGCGGCAGCAGATGTATGGGAAAAAGGGGGCAGAGGCGGAACGGATCTCGCTAAAATTGTAGATGAACTTGCTGCACAGAAATCGGTTTTTTCTCCCCTTTACAGCAAAGAAGATTCGTTCAGTGAAAAGGCAAGAAAAATAGCAGTGAAAGTATATGGCGCAGAAGGTGTAACGTTCACTCCAAAAGCAAAAAAACAGCTTGCTGAAATCCAGGAGAACGGCTGGGGCCATTTGCCGGTATGCATGGCGAAAACACAATACTCACTGTCGGATGATCCTGTAAAATTGGGCAGACCGGAACATTTTTCCGTGACAATAAGGGAAGTGAAGGCATCAGCAGGTGCAGGTTTTATCGTAGCCAAGACAGGCGAAATCATGACCATGCCAGGATTGCCGAAAAAACCCGCCGCCCTTAATATGGATGTAGATGAACACGGCAAGGCAAAAGGGCTGTTCTAATGTTTGATCCAACCGTATTTGATAATTTAAAGGTTGTTCTCGAAGGGGCGGTTTATGATCTCGATCTTGAAGGACTGATTGAGGTGAAATCGAGAAACGACCTTGTTAATCTGGCAGATATGTCCAGGACGTGGAGCATCTCTTTTCAAGAAGACCCGGCGGGAACAGAAGCTGAAATTCAGCTTTCCATTATAGCGGATCAGCTTCAGACAGAGTGGAAGAAGACAGCGGATTATGCCGGGTGCAGTCTCCAGATCAGCTTTTATCAATGGGCCGATTCTGAAAGCGGGTATGTAAAACCTCTCACATCCATTAGGGAAATTTGGGGGGAGGATGTGTCCGTTGACATAGAGCTTTCATTTAATCCGCTTGCAGAAAAGAAACAATTCAAGCATACATGGACGATCTATTTTGACCGTCTGATTACGGAAGAACATGCAGGAGATTTAGAAAGTGTTGTAGAATCAGTATGTACCACTCTGAAAAAGATCGATTATAAAAAAGGAGCCGGACTATGAGCGTATATGAGTTTCAGGCTGCAACCATTAAGGGGACGCAGCAGCCGCTTTCCGAATACAAAGGGAAAGTTCTTTTAATCGTTAATACAGCCAGTAAATGCGGGTTTACCCCTCAACTGAAGGGGCTGCAGGAGCTTTATGAGCAATATTCGGGCGACGGATTGGAAATTCTTGGTTTTCCATGCAACCAATTTATGAATCAGGAACCTGGAACGGAAGAAGAGATTGAGGCATTTTGTGAGCTGAACTACGGGGTAACCTTTCCCATGTTTGCAAAAATTGATGTGAATGGGAAAAATGCCCATCCGCTTTTCAGCTATTTAACTGAAGCTCTGCCGGGAATGCTCGGTTCAGAAGGAGTCAAGTGGAATTTCACTAAATTTCTCATCGGCCGGGACGGTACGCCTGTCAAACGGTTTTCTCCCAATACAAATCCAAAAGATATAGAAGAGTCTATAAAACAGCTGCTGGCAGAACAGCCTGCTTCGAGATGATCGAAAGAGGGGCGCTCTGCTGAGGATGATGTAAAAACCCGGGAGGAGGGCATCCCGGGTTTTTGTTTTCAGGACTCTTTCCTGTCTCCCTAAAAATAGCCGGAAATCGGTTTCATTTGGAGAGTGATTACGTGAATAAGGAAGAAATAATTTATGCTGTCAGCGAGTTCGTGAAAGAGCGTCTGGAAAAAGAAGGGTCGGGCCATGACTGGTGGCATATTAACAGAGTCAGAACAACAGCCCTGCAACTGGCTGAAGAGTACAGAACAGATGCATTTATTATTGAGCTCGCCTCTTTAGTGCACGATCTTCCGGACCGCAAAATGAAAGAGGAACTGAGAATGACGATGGAAGAAGTCGAAGGGCTGCTTTCTTCATTCTCCGTTCAAAAAGAGGAGGCTGAAGAAATTATTCGGATAATCGATACCATTTCTTTCAAAGGGACTGGCAAGAGCATTCCGGATTCCATTGAAGGAAAGATTGTCCAGGATGCCGACCGGCTTGATGCGATTGGCGCGATAGGAATTGCCCGCACCTTTGCGTATGCAGGGAGCAAAGGCCATCTCATTTATCATCCTCTGCCGGATCAGGGATCTGCCACGGCCATTCAGCATTTTTATGATAAACTGCTCAAGATAAGAGGTTTAATGAATACGGAAGCAGCAAAGAGAGAAGCAGACGAGAGACATCGTTTTATGGAGCTTTATCTGCAGACATTTTTCAGGGAGTGGAGCGGGAAATCCTGAACATGAACCAATCCGCTTTCCTATGTTAGAATAAAGAAAAATTCCTGTATCAGGAGGTTAAACGGTGCTGAATATTAAAACAATTGAACCGACACCAAGTCCCAATACGATGAAAATCATCTTAACAGAGGAACTGCCCAAAGGGACGAGCAATAATTACAAAAAAGATCAATCAGAACATGCTCCGCAAGTCATTCAGGATATCCTTCAGGTGGAAGGGGTTAAAGGCGTCTATCATGTTGCCGACTTTTTGGCGGTAGAGCGGAATGCCAAATATGACTGGAAAGAAATCCTCTCCAATGTACGCGAGTGCTTTGGCGAATCTCCAGCTGCAAACGGGATTTCCGGACCTGCTGATGATGCTTTCGGAGAAGTCAAAGCGTCCGTTCAAATGTATAACGGCATTCCGATGCAGGTGAAGCTGACAGACGGTATGCAAGAAAAGAGATATGCCCTTCCGCAGCGATTTCAGGATATCCTCTTTTCTGTCCAGCAGCATGCATCCAACGTTGTTTTAAACCGGGTTTGGAAAGACCACGGGGTCCGCTACGGTGATATGGATGAAATAGGAAACGATATGGTTGAAGAACTCTCTGCCGCCTATAAGGAAGAACGGCTAAAACGCATCGCGCAGCAAATGATCAATAAAGAAGAAGGGGTTCAGGCAATCAGCCGTCCGGCCTATAAGGTCACGGAGGAAATGATGGAAGAGCCGGAATGGACGGCACGCTATGCCCATCTTGAGCAAATGGATCCAAAGGCAGAGGATCTGGATGTATTAAGGAAAGCTTTAAGTGATGAGAAAGCATCCATTCGAAGACTTGCTGTCGTCTATCTAGGGATGATTGAGGATGAAGCCGTTCTTCCGCTGCTGTATAAAGCACTGGAGGATAAATCCGTGACGGTCCGGAGAACAGCCGGAGACTGTCTCTCAGATATAGGCGATCCAAAAGCCATTCCTGCGATGATGGCTTCTTTAAAGGATAAAAACAAACTTGTACGCTGGAGAGCGGCGATGTTTTTGTATGAAGTCGGCGATGAGCAGGCGCTTGAAGCCCTTAAGGCAGCAGAAGATGATCCTGAATTTGAAGTCAGCATGCAAATCAAGCTCGCAATCGGTAGAATTGAAGGCGGAGAAGAAGCGATGGGTTCTGTCTGGAAACAGATGACGGAGAGCAGAAAAACAAGCGAATAAGCAGAGACATCTTGGCGCACCCCCGATAAGCGGAGGTGCGCTTTTTTGGATTTTGATAAAATAACAATTAATTAAAAATTTTAAGAATATTATTGCAATATGACGGTCAACGTTCTATAGTAATACACAATCAATTATTGCAGGAGGGAAGCTTACAATGAAAAAAGATCTTAGAATTAAAAGCAGACAGCTGAGCGAGGATCCAAAAAGAGCACCAAACAGAGCGATGCTCCGTGCAGTAGGATTTGAGGATGAAGATTTCAAAAAACCGATGGTCGGGGTAGCCAGTACGTGGAGTGAAGTGACACCATGCAATATACATATCGATCAACTGGCCGTCCGCGCTAAAGAAGGAATTAAGGATTCCGGCGGGGCGGGACTTATTTTTAATACCATTACGGTGTCGGATGGAATCTCTATGGGAACAGCAGGTATGAGATATTCGCTGCCCAGCAGGGATGTCATTGCAGATTCCATTGAAACCGTGGTCGGGGCAGAGAATTTAGATGCCTATGTCGCAATCGGGGGCTGCGACAAAAACATGCCGGGCTGTCTGATTGCGATGGCCAGATCGGAAGTTCCTTCTGTTTTTGTATATGGAGGAACCATCAAACCGGGAAAACTGAACGGAAAAGACATTGACATCGTTTCCGCATTTGAAGGGGTCGGCCAATACAATAAAGGGGATATTGACGGGGAGGAGCTTCGGAATATTGAGTGCAATGCCTGTCCGGGAGCGGGTTCATGCGGAGGCATGTATACTGCTAATACGATGGCATCAGCCATTGAAGCACTTGGAATGAGTCTTCCGGGCAGCTCCTCTAATCCGGCTGAATCCGATTATAAGCTAAAGGATTGCTACACGGCCGGAGAAGCGGTCCTGCGCCTCCTTGAAGCGGATATTTACCCGAAAGACATCATGACGAAGGCGGCCTTTGAAAATGCCATTACGGTGGTGATGGCATTAGGAGGCTCCACTAATGCGGTTCTTCATCTCCTTGCGATTGCAAATGCCATAGAAGTCGATCTGACTCTTGATGATTTCGAACGAATTCAAAAGAAAGTTCCTCACATAGCTGACTTGAAGCCAAGCGGAAAATATGTGATGCAGGATTTGCATGAAGCAGGCGGAGTGCCGGGCGTCATGAAGCTTCTCCTTGAACATGGATATTTAAATGGGGACTGCCTGACCGTTACCGGGAAAACCATTGCAGAGAACTTAAAAGAAATGGACGGGCTCCGGGAAGGTCAAAAAGTGATTATGCCACTGGAGAATCCGCTCCGTTCAGAAGGACCGCTGGTTATTCTTAAAGGCAACTTGGCACCTGATGGCGCCGTTGCGAAAGTATCGGGCCTTAAAGTCACCAGTCTGACGGGTCCCGCAAAAGTGTTTGACAGTGAGGAAGAGGCGACGGAAGCAGTTTTAAGCGGAAAGGTTGCTGCAGGAGATGTCATCGTGATTCGCTATGAGGGTCCGAAAGGCGGACCGGGCATGCCGGAGATGCTGTCTCTTTCAGCCATTTTAGTCGGAAAAGGACTGGGTGAATCGGTGGCGCTTCTGACAGACGGCAGATTCTCAGGCGGAACACACGGACTGGTCGTCGGCCATATTGCTCCGGAAGCGCAAACAGGCGGTCCGATTGCCCTTCTGAAAACAGGTGATTTAATTACGGTAGACAGTGAAAAAAGAGAATTGACCATGCATGTTTCAAAGGAAGACCTTGAAAAAAGAAAGTCCCAGTGGACGGCACCGCAGCAGCTTTTGAGAGGGGTTCTCGGGAAGTATGCAAGAACGGTTTCCTGTTCGTCCAAGGGAGCGGTAACCGATCTGTTTGAATCTTCAAAAGAGCAGGTAAAGCTCTAATCGTTTGCCACGTTCATTTTTCTATAGTATTCTTGAACTCAGAAAGGGTTGACAGCCGTACTGCGGCTGCCTCCCTAAGCGACTGTTTCAGGAGGGTATAAAAACATGTCTATGGCATATGAAGAATATATGCGTCAAATGGTAAAGCCAATGAGGGCAGAACTGACTACTGCGGGTTTCAGGGAGCTTTTGAGTGAAGAAGAAGTAACGGAATACATGGAATCGGCCGAGGGAACCACGCTCGTTGTTGTAAATTCAGTATGCGGCTGTGCGGCTGGACTGGCAAGACCGGCAGCTACTCAGGCGGCATTAAATTCAGAACGCAAGCCCGACCATCTCGTTACCGTGTTTGCCGGTCAGGATAAGGAAGCTACAGCGAAAATGAGAGATTATTTTGACGGGCTTGAACCATCCTCTCCGTCGATGGCTCTTCTTAAAGGAAAAGAAGTCGTTCATTTTATTCCGAGACATGAAATCGAAGGGTTTACAATTGAAGAAATTATGACCAATCTTGAGCAGGCATTTGAAAAGAACTGCTGAGGGAGGACAAACGGGGTGGCCGATCAGCGAAGCCATCCCGATTTTTTTGCAAAGGGACGTTGAACCATTGATTATTACAACGGTGATGAAGAATTTTATAGCAGCTGAAGCGGCGGCGGCAGAAATGGCAAGTACGCTTAATGCCCGCTTCGAGGCGCGAAACAGGAGGTCGATCGCTTCCATGCTTCAATGCGGCGAGCCTGTGCTCGTTGTTGGAGTGGACCGTGTAGAGCTTTACAGTTCATTAGATGAGAAACCATTCTTTTTTCATCCAAATTCTGCGATGTTCCGCATTAAAAGACTGATTGAAGGCGGACGCGATCCCTATCTGGAGGCCGCTGGAATATGCGAGGGGAAAAAGGTGCTGGATTGTACGCTTGGGCTCGGATCGGATAGCATCGTGGCCTCGTATGCGGCGGGGAAAACAGGCAGGGTGACAGGTGTCGAAGGCAACAGGGAAATGGCTGTCATTGTCGGACACGGTTTGAAGAAATGGGATGCCGGCCTTGAAGAGATTTCGAGCGCGATGAGAAGGGTCGACGTGATTCATGCCAATCATCTCGATTACCTGCAGTCATGCGGAGATGATTCGTTCGATATCGTTTATTTTGATCCAATGTTTGAAGAAGAGGTTGCATCTGAAGGAATGGGCCCTTTAAAACAGATTGCTTTATATCATGATTTAAATGAATCTGTTCTTGAACAGGCAAAAAGGGTGGCAAAAGAAAGGGTGGTTTTAAAAGACCATTGGAAGAGCGGGCGCTTTGAGAAATGGGGGTTTACCCAGCTCAAACGGCGCGCGGCTTCCTTCCACTTTGGGGTGTTAGAAATAGAAGATTAGGCAATACTTGGATTCGGAGGTGATGGAAATGTCACGCAAAAAAGCGGATCCGTCTAAAGCACAGCTTGGTTCACCTGCCACTGAGGGACAGGGAACTTCGAACGTGGAATTGGGGAAAGAAAAAAGCTCGTCATCCTCAAAAGCAAAAAAAATGTAATACGGGAAAAACCCGGAGCATGCTCCGGGTTTTTGCTGTTAATCAGTAATTTCCATCATAATCATATAAATAAGCGTAATGAAACTTGCGGTGATCAGCAGTGCTTCGTACATAACCTCTCCCCCTTGCCATCGTCCATACATATATTGTAAAGGATTACCCCTGGTAATTAAAGCGTTTTCCTTACTTAAATAAGGTGATTCTCTTTCGGCTGTGATAAAATAGTAGAGAATAAGCTTAGGAGAGGAAAACCATGAATAAATGGCTTAAAAAAACGCTTGTAGCCCTGTTTTCTATTGTTACTCTTGGTATGGTTGCGCCTCCTGCTGTTCTGCTTGCAGAAGAAAATTCCAGAGAGGTGCCGGAGGCGGTCTATCCTAAGCAGCTGGATCCGCAAAATACGGAAATATACGAGCCGGATCTATTACAGTTTAAACAGCTGGCAAAGGAACAAACGCATCAAAAATTCGGCAGCCGGATTGGTCCGGTTATAGAAAAGGAATTTGATGCGGTAATTCTTCCGGAAATTGAAAAGGTCATGGAACAGGAACTAACCAAAAAAGAGTCAATGAATCTCGTCATCAGTGAGAAGCCCGGATCAGGAAGAAGCGAAAAAATCTTTCATATTTATGACCGGATCTCAGGGCAGGATGTCATCCGATTTCACGTACGCGTAGACCACCCTCCGGGAGATGGCTACTGGTTTAATTTTCATTATCATATGTACCGGGATTCGTTTGAACAGCATCATGAACTGGGCAGGATATACTGGGACAGGAACACTCCTCCCGCATGGATGACTCACTAAAAAGGGGCGATCAGGCTGTATGGCGAAATATACGATGAAGGAAATGACGGCAATTACGATCCGTATGCTTCATGACCGGGGTGTTTCGTTAGAAGATATCGGAGACATTGTATTCCGCCTCCAGGAGCGGTACATCCCAGCGCTTACACACGAAGATTGTGTATACAATGTAGAACGGGTTCTCAGTAAACGTGAAATTGTCCATGCGGTGTTAACCGGACTGGCACTTGATGAACTGGCAGAGAAAAAACTCCTTCCGCAGCCGCTCCAGCATCTAGTGGAAACGGACGAGCCCTTATATGGGATTGATGAGATTATTCCGCTTTCCATTGTCAATGTATATGGTTCAATCGGCCTGACCAACTTTGGCTTTTTGGATAAAGAGAAGTTTGGCATAATAAAAGAGTTAGACGAACATAAAGAAGACAGAGTAAACACGTTCCTTGATGATATTGTGGCTGCCCTCGCCGCAGCGGCAGCGAGCAGAATGGCCCACAGAAGCCGTGATAAAGAAGAAGAAGATCAGTCAGAGCAAATGATCGGAAGCTAGACCGCCTTTCTTCTTAACAAGAGAGTCCAAATCTTGTATAATGATAGAAGTGTTGCTCGAATCTTAGGAGGTTTTGTCGTCATAATGAATGAATTATTAAATGCTTTTGTAGACACGTATGCCCAGTTTTTTGACTGGGAAATGTGGGGCAAAGTACTGACAAGCCCTACAAGCTGGGGATTAATTCTTACCCTGGTAATATTAGAAGGGCTTTTATCAGCTGATAATGCCCTGGTGCTGGCCGTTATGGTCCGGCCGCTTCCTGAAGATCAGCGGAAAAAGGCATTATTTTACGGTCTGATTGGAGCGTATATTTTCCGTTTTATTGCGATCGGAGTCGGAGTATTTTTGATCAAGCTCTGGTGGGTCAAGCTTTTAGGAGCGGCATACCTCGCATGGCTTGCCATCAAATACTTCATTGACAAGCGGAACGAAGCGGATGGAGATGACGCGGAAGATGCTGCGAAACTGACGAAAGGAAGCATTTTTACCCGTCTTTTCGGACAGTTCTGGGGTACGGTTGCCGCTGTTGAACTAATGGATATCGCTTTTTCGGTAGACAGTGTCCTTGCAGCATTCGGAGTAAGTGATCAAGTTTGGGTCTTGCTTCTGGGCGGAATGCTCGGAGTACTGATGATGCGCGGAATCGCTGGAGTTTTCGTCAAGCTCATTGAAAAGATCCCTGAGCTCGAAACAACTGCGTATGTGCTTATTCTGCTCATTGCCGTGAAAATGGCGTTGAGTGTGGCGCATATTGAACTGCCTCACTCAGCATTTTTCATCCTGATTGTTGTCATGTTTATCGGTACGTTTATCATTCATAAAATGAAAAACAGCCGTCAGGAAAAAACGAATTAAGAGTATATGCATCAAAGAGCCGGGGCGGAGAGCCCCGGCTCTTTTTTAATGGAACAAATATAGGAAAAGCGCAATCAGTCCGGCACTGACCAATCCGTCTGCTAATAAAAAGCGGGAGCTGCCCATATACCCAATGACTTTTTCGATTTCTTCTTGCTTCGCTCTTCTTCGCATGGTGTCACTTCCTTGATGGCAGGTTAGTATCATCCTTTACGATTTTGGACCCTTCCATACCTCATAATATGTTAGAATGAATCAATGAATGTTAATGAAAGGACGTGTGAAGATGAAACAATATTTAGACCTCTGCCGGCACGTGCTGGAGAACGGAAAAGCAAAAGAAGACCGGACCGGTACAGGGACAATCAGCACATTTGGCTATCAGATGAGATTTGATTTAAACGAAGGCTTTCCGCTGGTAACGACGAAAAAGCTTCACCTGAAATCAATTGTCCATGAACTGCTTTGGTTTTTGAATGGAGATACGAATGTTGCCTACCTTCAGGAAAACGGTGTGAGAATATGGAATGAATGGGCAGATGAGAATGGAGAACTCGGTCCGGTTTACGGAGCCCAGTGGCGTTCCTGGAGAGGGGCAGGAAGCGAAACAATCGATCAGATTGCAAACGTTGTCCATGATCTGAAACATAATCCTGATTCAAGGCGGCTGATCGTCAGCGCCTGGAACCCATCGGACATTCCGAATATGGCACTGCCCCCATGCCACTGCCTGTTCCAGTTTTACGTTTCTGATGGCAGGCTATCCTGTCAGCTGTATCAGCGCTCAGCGGATGTATTTTTAGGTGTTCCATTTAATATTGCCTCTTATGCTCTTCTCACGATGATGATGGCTCATACTTCCGGTCTGCAGTACGGGGAATTCATTCACAGTTTTGGAGATGTCCATATTTATCAAAACCATCTGGATCAGGTGAAACTGCAGTTGGAGCGGGAACCAAAGCCGCTGCCTTCCATGAAACTGAACCCGGAGGTCACATCTGTTTTTGATTTTACATACGAAGATTTCACCCTGGAAAACTATGAGTCCCATCCTCATATTAAAGGAGCTGTCAGCGTTTGATTTCATTTATCTTTGCAATGGATGAGCAAAGGGTCATCGGCAGGAACAATGATTTGCCATGGAAACTGCCTGCCGATCTCGCTCATTTTAAAAGAACAACTATAGGCTCTCCTGTTGTCATGGGAAGGAAAACGTTTGAATCCATGGGGAGCAGACCGCTGCCGGGGAGAAGAAATATAGTGGTCACCTCAAACCCGGATTTCCATGCAGAAGGGTGCGAGATTCTTCGCTCGGTTAAAGAAATTCCTCTGCTGGAAGAAGAAGGGCGTGAACTTTTTGTTATCGGAGGAGCGAAAATCTTCGAAGAAATGCTCCCTCACTGTACAAAAATGTATGTCACTCTCATTCACCATTCGTTTGACGGTGATACATTTTTCCCGCCGTTTAATGAAACCGAATGGGAAACGGTATCAAAGGAACGCGGGATAAAAGACGAGAAGAACCCTTATACGTATGAATTCCTTGAGCTGAAACGAATCAAATGAGGCTGGGACGAAAGGTTTCTGTTAAACTTGGCTGTTAATTTCCGCTGCAGGCGCTCGCTTTCCGCGGGGCGGGCGGTGAGCCTCCTCGCCGCTTTGCGCCTGCGGGGTCTCACCTGTCCCGCTGCTCCCGCAGGAGTCTCACGCCTTCCGCTTCAATCAACAGCGTGTAAAAAATCATCACCAGGCTTTAATATAGCGAAAAAAACCGAGCTATTATTTGAAACTCTGGTATAGAGCTTCGTAATAGTTCGGTTTTATTTTTTTTATGCTTTTTTCAAAAGAAATATTCGACTTAAGGACAATAATTTTAGTTATGTCCCAGCCTTATTTTTATAGCAAGACTTATACTGCAGCGAAGAAAACTCGTGCAGAAGCTTCGTCCTCCGGAAACGAGCAGCCCGTATAGGAGCGGATGTTAAATAAACGGCACATCCACAGCATAGAACAGGATGCAGAAAAACATAGATGCGCTGCCTCCGAGCACGAAGAGATGCCAGATTGCGTGATGATAAGGAATCTTTCTCCATACATAAAAAATGGAGCCTACTGTATACAGGATCCCGCCAAACAAGAGGAGCATGAACCCTTCCATCGACAAATATTCATATAGCGGCTTCGCGGCAATAATAACGAGCCAGCCCATCAAAATGTAGAAAAGGGTGGATAGAACGACAAACCGGTCGACAAAAAAGATTTTAAAGATGACGCCTGCAGCGGCAAGGCTCCAGATAATGATCAGCAGCGACCAGCCGAATGTGCCGCGTAAAGGGCCAAGTAGCAGGGGGGTGTACGTCCCGGCAATCAGAATATAAATAGCAGAGTGATCAAGAATGGCGAAGATATGCTTCGCCTTTTTATGCTGAATACTGTGAAGGAGCGTGGAAAACAGATAGAGAAGGATCATGGAGGATCCAAAAATGGTGAAACTCACCAGACTGATGGTATCACCATACCAGACTGCAAACAAAATCAGATAAACCAGTGCCGGTATGCTTAGCAAAACACCGATGCCATGGGTAATCGCATTGGCCACTTCCTCTTTAATAGAAAAATCCATGCCGTTCAGCTCCTTTTAATCGTTTCCAAGATGAGATTTCAGTGAATGAAGGAAGTCCATTCCTTCCAGTGTGATTTTCGTGCCGGCCCGTCCCCGCCCTTTTGTTACATAGCTGTGCTTTTCCAGGAAGTCAAGCCTGTGCCTGACCTGCTGTGCGGTAAGGGGGATGGGGCCTGATTTGCTGATTTCGGAGATGATTCTCCTGCTGGCGGGCTCTCCGTTTTCATTCGAAATCCTGATGGTTTCGAGAATGAATACGTATTCCTGCTTATCCATAAGCGTTAATTTGATGGCTGGAGCTTCCTTTTCTTTTTTCTTTTGCTTCGTTCCCGTTTTTCCCGGCAGGTCATGAAGATGAATCGTTTTCCCGTCTGATACGGCAAGCATATAATCGATTGAATTTTTCAGCTCCCTGACATTTCCGTCCCAATCTTCTTTCTTTAACATGTCCATCACTTTTGTATCCATTCTGGTCATCGTCCCGCTCCGTTTCAGAAATTCTTCTGCAAGGATAGGAATATCCGTCTTGCGTTCCCGGAGAGGAGGGATCTGAATCGAAAAGACATTTAAGCGGTAGAAAAGATCCGCCCGAAAAGCTCCTTCGGCCATTTTTTCTCTTAAATTCATGTTTGTGGCGGCGACAATCCGGACATCGACGGCTACATTCCGGGTGCCGCTGATCCGTCTGATTTCCTTTTCCTGCAGCACGCGGAGAAGACTCGCCTGGAGTTCTTGAGAAACATCTCCGATTTCATCGAGGAAAAGCGTTCCCCCGTCTGCCTGTTCGAACAATCCTTTTTTGCCGCCTCTTTGTGCACCTGTAAAGGCTCCGGTTTCATATCCGAAAAGTTCGCTTTCGAAGAGCGAAGGTGAAAGAGCACTGCAATTCACAGCGACAAAAGGACCGGTCCGTCTCCCGGAACCGTTATGGATTGCCTGAGCGAATAATTCCTTTCCCGTACCGGTTTCCCCTTCAATAAGAACCGGCAAATCAGAGATCGCTAGCTTTTTAGCTGTACTGACCGTATCTTTGATTGCGGGGTGTTCCCCGATAATGTGGTCAAATGTATATTTAGCGGTGAAGCCTTTTTTCCGCCATTCAATCGCAGCGGCTTCATTGATTTCGGCCGCTTTACTTACCCGGCTGATTGTGGCGGTGATTATACCGTTAGATTCTTTTCGGTATATGGCCGCTTCCAGTCCGTGAATTTGGAAGAGCTGAAATGGATCAGAGCCATTCATCACATAAGCGGCGACGGAATCGGGAAGGGGGGAGTGCTGGATTGGCTGCTGTATCATATCTGATCTTTTTATTTGAAAAATTGTCTCGCAAGTTGAATTGAAAACGGTAATAAATCCATTCCGTACCCCGATGACTCCTTCGCCCACCTGATCTACCACGAGCTCGAGATTCTTTTCGGCCGTTATAGCCGCTGTTTTAGCATCCGTCAGTTTCTGCTGCATACTGAAAGCCTGTTTCATTTGCCGTTCTGTTAAAATGGAATTAAGAAAAGAAAGGTCAAAACGGTTAACAAGCTGCTGAATGGTGGGAAAACCTATCAAACGGACACCAATGTCCAGTTTCATCGGTGAACCGTCCGGTGCCAGATGCATTTCGCCGGGTGAAATAATGAGATCTGCATCCTGTATGTACAGTTTATCCGGTTCGTACGGTATGAAATGAACATGATGAATGCCAAGTTCCTTCAATTGTGAAATCAGTTCCGACGCCGTATCTGCTGTATCACTTACTACAAGGACGTTCGACCCGCCGGGCATGTGAAGAAGAGGCTCGAGATTTTCTGTGCGAATCGTCCGGACGGCTTCTATCACGCCGCTGTCATTTGACAGGAGGGGAGTAACTTCTTCTCTCAAATCAGGAGATGAAAGCAAAACGGTATCAGTATGGATGGAACCGGGAAGTCCTTTTTCAAGGGAATACGCCGTAATGGACAGATAATCTTTAAATTGTTCCAGGAGCTGTTCATATAAAGCCATTTTTGTTTGTTCCGTCCCGGTAATCAGCATTAGTTCATTTTTCTTCAAAGATAATCGCTCCTGTCTGTGTGTACAATTGCATTATAACACCCAATTAGAACTAATTGAACCCAATAAAAATAAATTGGGCCAAAAGTTTAGCTTTCGGCCCTTTTGGAGTGTGGCACGATTCTTGCTAGATATAAAATCATTAAAGACTGGAGGTCCTGACAACATGATTCAATTAATCAAAAATGGAGAAGTGTATGCGCCCGGATACCGGGGAAAAAAAGATATCATCCTGGCTGGCGGGAAAATAGCATTTATTCGGGAACCCGGCACGATTTTTCCTGAGGAATATGTAAGCAGAACAATCGATGCGGAAGGGAAATTGGTTTTTCCCGGTTTTATCGATTCCCACGTTCATATTATCGGAGGCGGCGGCGAAGGGGGCTACAAAACGAGAACACCCGAACTCCAATTAAGCTCTGCTATTTTTGCCGGTGTCACCACCATTGTCGGCGTCATTGGGACAGATGGCACAACGAGAACGATGAGTGCTCTGCTGGCAAAAGCCAGGGCATTGGATGAAGAAGGAATTACCTGCTTTGTACATACGGGAAGTTATCAGATTCCGGTAAGGACACTCACCGGCAAGATTGAAGATGATCTGATTCTGATCGATAAAGTCATTGGCTGCGGCGAAATTGCCATTAGTGACCACCGTTCTTCCCAGCCAACCTGGCAGGAACTCGCCAAAGTAGCCTCTGCTGCCCGGATTGGAGGGATGCTTTCAGGAAAAGCAGGGATTGTGAATATTCATGTCGGGGATGGAAAGGGCAGACTCGATTTAATCCAAGAGGTTTGTGAACATACAGACATCCCTCTCAAAACGTTTTATCCAACCCACATCAACCGGAACGGGGAGTTATTTCAAGCCGGCATTGAATATGCCAAAAACGGGGGGATCGTTGATTTTACGACCAGTACTGTCCAGCGTTTTCTCGACCAGGGCGAGGTGAAATGCAGCGAAGGATTAAGGCGCATGCTCGACGAAGGAGTTCCGGCGGAATCCATTACGTTTACATCCGACGCACAGGCAAGCCTTCCTGATTTTAATGAAAACGGAGACTTAATTGGCCTTCAGATAGGAGACGTCTCCTCTCTATACAGAGAGGTCAGGGACGCTATCCTGATTGAACAGATCCCTGTGGAGACTGCCATTAAAGTGATCACTTCAAATCCTGCGGCTATACTTAAGCTGCCGCATAAAGGAAGGATTGAGGAAGGGCTTGATGCGGATCTTGTCATCGCGGATAAAGAAACTCTATTCATCAACTCGGTTTTCTCAAAAGGCAGGCTCATGATGCAAGAGGGGGAAATGAAGGTTAAGGGGACATTCGAATAATAGAGGTTCCGGCTAAAAAGGCTCTTAAAATGGGGGACACGTTCTAAGTGTTTCCCTGTTTTGCTTATACATCAGGCTGAAAGAAGCAAAAAGGGCGGAGAACTCCGCCGCTTCCTGCCAAGGCCAACCAGGTTTGCCGCTCTCAACAAGAGCTCGGCACTCTTCCCAATCCTTTCTATTCCTCTGCGTGCAGAGCTTCCAATACTTCCCGGAGCTGCCCGGGCTGTTCGAAATCTTCCGGCTTCCAGTTTTGAGAGACCCAATGAAGCAGCTCTTCCTTTGTATTAAACCCTTTCCCGCTTGTATCTGCATTGCGTACCATGTATACGCGGCTATCCGAATCCACTTCAATAAGACATGGAATGGCACTTGACTTGCTCTTAAGCAGATATTCCAATGAAATTCCTCCTTTAATAAGAACTATGTGAAAGCATGGTGTTGTTTTTTTCTCTACCGTTTGAAGCGGGGGCGGAAGACTCCTGATTCAAGCAGCTGACCGGTGAAATCCCGCAGCGGCGAAGCCAATAGCAGGCTACCCGCCTGCCAAATGATAAGGGAACGCTTCTTCTATCATCAGCCAAGTACAACAGAGCTGTAATAAAAATTCCCCTTTACCCAGTAAATCAATCCTGTTTTGCTCAAAACGACTTTATATTTTGAATATTCGTGCTATAATGGCAAATTAAATAGAGTATCAGAAAGGAATTTTGCCATGAACCCGTCAGCTTCAGCGAATGTCTCGCCTATTGTCCATGTGGAATCGATTCTGAAGGCACATCACCTGCTTAAAGATGTCGTCATTCATACGCCCCTTCAGCTGAATCGTCAGCTTTCTGAACAGTACCAATGCAACGTATATCTAAAAAGGGAAGACCTCCAGCTTGTCCGCTCTTTTAAAATCAGGGGAGCCTTCAACAAGATGAAATCGCTCAGTGAATCCCAGCTTATCAATGGAGTCGTTTGCGCCAGTGCAGGAAATCATGCACAAGGTGTGGCCTATTCCTGCAGCGCACTGGGAGTGAAAGGGAAAATTTTTATGCCGACCACAACACCAAGGCAAAAAGTGAACCAGGTGGAGAAATTCTCCAATGGTTTTGCTGACATTATTTTGTGCGGAGATACGTTCGATGATGCATACCATGAGGCTGTCAAATGCTGTGATGAAGAGGGGAGTGCCTTCATCCATCCTTTCGACGATGAAGAGGTCATTGCCGGCCAGGGGACCGTGGCCGTTGAAGTGTTAAACGATTCGGATGCACCTGTGGACTATGTATTTGCCAGTGTGGGCGGAGGCGGTCTGATTTCCGGGATCGGGACTTATTTCCAGGCCGTTTCCCCTCACACAAAAATAATGGCAGTCGAACCTGAAGGTGCTGCCTCCTTTTCAGAAGCAAGAGCGGCAGGAGAAGTGGTTACGCTGCCCTCCATCAGCAAATTTGTAGACGGAGCAGCGGTTCAGCGGGTAGGCGAGAAAACCTTCAGCATTGCCGGGAGTTTTTGCCATGATACGGTGCTCGTTCCGGATGGAAAGGTATGTACGTCCATTTTAGAGCTTTATAACGACAATGCCATTGTCGCGGAGCCTGCAGGAGCGCTTACCATTGCGGCCCTTGATTTCTGCAGAGATGAAATTAAAGGGAAAAATGTCGTATGTGTTGTAAGCGGAGGGAATAATGATATTGGCAGGATGCAGGAAATTAAAGAAAGGTCGATGATTTATGAAGGCCTTCAGCACTATTTTATTGTGGACTTTCCGCAAAGGGCAGGAGCGCTCAGGGAATTTCTGCATGATGTATTAGGCCCGAATGACGATATCAACCGGTTTGAATACACGAAAAAAAATAATAAAGAGAATGGCCCCGCCCTTGTGGGAATTGAATTAAAAGACAAACGGGATTATTCTACCCTGATCACGAACATGGATGAGAAGGGTTTCCATTACACAGAAGTTAACAAAGATGAACAGCTGTTTCATTTGCTGATTTAAGAGGAGGGCCAGGATGTGCGGGAGATTTACCCAGACGTACGGCGATGAGATTTTTGACTATTTTCCCGTCATGAACAGGGAAGATGGTTTCTTGGGAAAAACCTACAATGCCGCACCCTCTCAAAAAGTGCTGGCGCTGGCAGGGAGAAATGGGGAGTATAAGGCGGGGAGCTTAACCTGGGGGCTCATCCCATCATGGTCGAAAAAGCGCCAGGGTACCGGTTTTATTAATGCCCGGGCTGAAACAATCGCTGAAAAACCAAGTTTTAAGCACCTTCTTGACCGGAAACGCTGCCTGATTCTCGCAGACAGCTTTTATGAATGGAAGAAAACAGAGTCCGGCAAAATTCCTTACAGATTTATGCTTCGCTCCGGAAATCCATTTGCATTCGCTGGTTTGTGGGATAGATGGCGTGATGAAGAGGATGAACTCGTCACATGTACCGTGATCACAACAGCTGCAAATGAAAGGGTCAAAGACATCCATGATCGAATGCCCGTCATCCTGGAATATGGAGAAGCTTTCGGCTGGCTGGAACTGGAGACAGAGAAGGCGGTCAGGATGCTTAGGCCGCTGCCCGCGGAAGAAATGAAAGCCTATCAAGTATCGACGCTCATCAATTCCGCTGCCAATAATGAACAGGCTTGCATAAATTCTGTTAGAAATTTTCTTGCCGCAAGCACAATTTGACAGACTTCGATAGGAAAATGGAGTATAATAAAGCAAACGGGTGAAAAAGAGGATTGATATTTTGCTATTCAAAAGCCTAGAGTTCAAACGGATGGATGGACAGAAGGTTAAGGTTGTAGAGATTCCTGTCATGGTGAAAGATTCCAGGTACACTTTTTTGATTCAGGCAAGACTGCAGGCCTATCTGACAAGATTGCATGCTGAACCTGAACCGAGAAGCGTATATTCTTTCCGGGATTATCTCAAGAAAGTTTTAAAATGGCCGGAATATGAAGCAATTTTTCAATCTGAAGTATTACAGAATAATGCTTAGAGAGATCTTGAGAGATCTCTCTTTTTTTTGCGGCCGTAACAGGAAAGATAAATTCCTTTGAAAAACGCAGAAGATACGCGGTATTTTGACTGCTTTGTTCATAAATTCTGATTTGTTCTTTTATTATTTCATGATTTTTATTGAAACCATTCGAACAATCTGTATAATACTTCTTAATGATAGAGATAGGGAAGTGACATTTTGAAAAAAATCGTGATTGTAACAGATTCAACTACAGATTTAGATCCAGCCTTGATTCAGAAACACAACATTAAAGTGATACCTTTAACGATACATATAGATGGGGAAACGTATATTGACCGGGTAGATATTACCCCTGAGGAATTCATGAAAAAAATGGCGGAAGCATCTGAACTCCCAAAAAGCTCCCAGCCTGCGATCGGCAAATTCGTCGAAACCTATACAGAACTTCTGAAGGAAGCAGATCAGATTATTTCGATTCATTTAACTTCCGGAATGAGCGGAACGTTTCAGACTGCTGAAAGCGCGGCTGCGATGGCTGAAGGCGACATCACGGTCATTGATTCGCAGTTTATTTCCAAAGCACTAGGGTTCCAAGTGCTCGAAGCCGCCAAAATGGCGGAAGCAGGCTCTACAAAGGAAGAAATTCTGGAGAGATTGAAAACCATCAAAGACGCATCCAGGCTGTTTGTCACCGTGGATACCCTTGAGAATCTCGTCAAAGGCGGGAGAATCGGAAGGGGCAAGGCGATGATTGGTTCCTTACTGAATATCAAGCCCATTGCGAGTCTGCAGGATGGTGTGTATACCCCTGTAGCGAAGGTCCGAAGCCACTCGCAAATTGTTAAATACCTTGCCAAACAGTTTGGGGAGGATATAAAGGGGAAAACCGCCAAAGCAATAGGAATTGCTCATGCAGATGCATCGGAACTTGCACATAATTTAAAAGAAGCCCTTCTGCAAATCAGACCAGACCTGCCGATTGATATTTCGTTTACGACCCCTGTAGTCTCTACCCATACGGGACAGGGAGCCATAGGGTTCATGTACTTCGCTGAATAGACGTGCGGCTTAGAAAAATGGACAGGAAGTGATTCCTCTTGAAGAAAACAGGATTTTTATGGATTGCAGTATTCGCCCTTTTATTATCCGGCTGCAGCACGGCTTCTTCCGGCATGAAATCTATTTCATCAGTGGAAAACTTCCGGTTCACAGATCAAGAGGGTGAGCCTTTCGGCTTGAGTGATTTAAAAGATAAAGTATGGATCGCAAATTTTATTTTTACAAGCTGCACAACCGTGTGCCCCCCAATGACGGCCCATATGAAAAAGCTTCAGGACATGTCCGAAAGTCAGGGTGTTCCGGTGGAAATCGTCTCATTCAGTGTAGATCCCTCCATCGATCAACCTGAAAAATTAAAACAGTTCGCCCGTCAGTTTGGCAGTTCATTTGAAAATTGGCATTTCCTGACGGGCTACAGTCAAAAAGAAATTGAGGACTTTTCCCTTAAAAGTTTTAAAACATTAGTGAAAAAACCTGAATCCGAGGATCAGGTGATCCATGGGACTTCCTTTTACCTCGTCAATAAAAAGGGGGAAGTGGTCCAGTCTTACAGCGGAGTTGAGAATCCTCCGTATGGCAAGATGATGAAAGACTTGAAGAGGCTGCAGCAGCAATAGCGCTGGATGTCTCTTTTTTTCATAGGCAAAAGGATTGAAGAACAGCACGTCCTATCGTTATGCTTGTAATAGGTGAAAGGATGGAATGGATTTCTGCCAGAAGGGAGTACACATAATGAGAATGGTTTTAATATGGTTATCAAGCTTGATGGTCCTGCTTGCCGGATGCGATCAATTTTCACTCAGTCCAAGGGAACCTGTCCATAAAAAACCGGCTGTAAAAAAAGAAGCAGCTCCCGTAATGGCCATTAAACAGGGCGATGTGACGATAACGGGAATCGGGGATTCTTTAACGGCCGGTATAGGAGACGATTCGAAAAACGGGGGTTATGTGGGCGTCGTGAAAACGAAATTGTCCGATTTAAATACAATTGATACAGTTGCCGTCAATAACTATGCTGTTCTCGGAAATCAGACGACAGATCTGATGAAAAAACTGCAGAAGAAAGAAGTCAAAAATGCCCTGAAGGAATCGGATATCATCCTTCTCACAATAGGAGGCAACGATATCATGAAAGTAGTGAAAGATCATATATTCGACTTGACTCTGCAGCCATTTGAAAAAGCACAGACCGGCTATGAGGAGCGGCTGAATTCGATTTTTCAGACGATCAGGCACTACAATCCCGATGCGAAAATTATCTATTCAGGCTTATATAATCCATTTAAATTTGCACTGCCTGAGCTTTCGGAAATTGATGTTGTCGTAGAAGACTGGAATGGGGCTGCCAAAAAACTGATTGAGGCGGATGGCAATGCCGAATTTGTTCCAGTTGCTGATCTTTATGATAATCCAAATGAAGGGCTGCTTTATAAAGATTCGTTTCATCCGAATACTCAAGGGTATTCATTAATTGGAGAGAGAGTTTACGAAGCGATTTTGAGGCGTGATGGATCAAGATAGGAGGCATGAAATGAAGAAATGGAAATGGGCGTTCATCGTTCTGCTTGCAGTGAACATAGCGGCAATCGGCATTGCCGCTATCCTGATTTTTTCTCCTGCTGAACAAAATGCGCCAACACAAAAAGATATTAAAGAAGGCAAAGCAGTCGCCTTGAACGTAGGGGCAAAGAAGGAGGCACTCAATCAGCTGATTGATCATTATCTGAAGAAAGAAGCAAATGCGGATCAATATAATTATAAAGTGTATTTGGAAGACAAAGTGTATTTTACAGGAGGAATCAGAGCATTCGGAAAGGATATCGATGCGAAAATTACATTTTCCCCCGTTGTAAAAAAAGATGGGAATATGAGATTGTTTGTGGAAGATCTTTCAATCGGGAAACTAGACATCCCCGTCTCTTTTGTTCTGAACTATATCAGCACGTCCTATACGCTTCCGGAGTTTGTTCATATTAATGAAAAAAATCACTCGATTGACGTGGATTTAACCGATATTCAATTAAGCAACAACTACAGAGCCAAAGCGGAGAAATTTGATTTGAAGAACGATGTCATCCGCTTTGAACTATTTGTGCCCCTTAAGGATTAAGGTCGGGAAAGGGTTGACGAAATAGGTCATTTGCCGGATAATATTTAGCTAAGAATGTTAATTTTCTATTGCAGAATTTACAATAGGTTCATAATTAGAACGTACGGGATTGGCTCCCAGTGAATTTTTAAAGGATGGAGGATATGCATGGACCAGAGAAAATACATATTGGGCAGCGTAATTTTCCTTTTGATCGGCCTATACTTTGCCGGTATTGCAGGCATTCAGTTTATGGATGAAAAAGTGGAAGAAAACATGGATATTGTATTTACGAATATTTCCTGCAGTGCGCTGTTCTTTTGCATTACGGTTTACCTGCTTCATTTAAAGGATGAGAAAACAAAACGCGCAGAAGACAAATGAGAAGGCAAAATGCCTTCTCATTTTTATATAATATGGTTAAGACTGGACCGTGTTCAGTCAGAGACGTCAGACAGCAAGCAGGAAAAGGATGATCAGCGATATACTCAATTTCTTCGTAAAACGCATAGCGGCTCCCCCTTTAAATCATCGTAAGATAGAAAAGTCTTCTCATCCATCTTAGTAAAAATCAGAGAGGAATGGTGTGGTTTTACCGATTTATTATAGAAATTTTACAATGTTTATATGTTATTTACAAAGCATCATTTATCCGACCACAAGCATCGCTTCCAGGGGAGGGTTTCCATTTGCAAGACCCAATGCAAAAATGGTGTACGCTGTATCCGACTTGAATTGCACTTTCGGAACGTTTAAAGCGACTGTATCGGTCCCCGCTATTCTCACCTCGAGGTCTATTTTGCCTGCAGGCACCGAACGGTATTTTGTTGATGTTGTATAGGACACATCTGGGAAAAGAATTTCGCCATTTTTAACGGCTACATCTACAGCCGGAGCATCAGGGGATAAGTGTACAAACTTCACTTTTGTTTCGCCTCCCGATACAAAAGGGCGGTCGACAATCGGCAAAAGCTTCAAATTAGAGACGGTGCCGCTTGCGGCCATCGTATACGTAATCCCTGGCATGAGGAGGACGTTTTCTGTAAGCACCGGGGTAGTTTGATTTCCGTGGGGGAGAATATCGATTCGGTACTGGCCGCCGGGAATTTGCATATAATCGCTAATTTGCTTAAATGAAACGTTTGACAGGACAAGTCTCCGGTTAAGATATACATCTACAGCGGGAGCGTCAGGGGAGGCATGAAGAACCCGGATCATGGTCATACCCGGGCTGATTTGCGCAGGCTGCGGCTGACCGCTTCCGGCCCGTGACTGCATGGAAGTCTGAAGAGCCTCGAGATGCTTGCGGTAGTACATGATATGGGCTTCAGGATTCCGGTATTTATAGTAACATGCGTATAAATCATAGACCATCGCCTGCCATAAACTGTTTTGCCCGTTGGTCATTTCAGTCACTCCATTCCGATTTAATTAGAAATCTGTTTTGTAAACATAATATAATTATGTCAACAAAAACGTAAAATGGTTCTCTATTCACCTATATGATGTTTCAATGAATAGTATTAAGGAAAAAAACAGGTATGCAGAGGAGGATGAATATGAATCGATACGAATTAACGAAATACGGCCGCACAATCACGTATACGGATGATGGGGTAGGAGATGCCATTCTATTCATACATGGCTTTTGCGGCAGCGCAGATTACTGGAAGTACATCATTCCGGAATTGTCAAAAAATCATAGAGTGCTTGCAGTAAACTTGAGGGGGCACGGTGGATCAAGTACCGTAAAGGAGCCATACGGGATAGAGGAAATGGCCGAAGATATTAAGCTTGTAATGGATGATTTGTCTATCGGCAAAGCTTCGGTGATCGGCCATTCTTTAGGGGGATATACAGCTTTGTGTTTTGCTGAAAACTACCCGGAGAAACTTCATTCGTTCGGACTTGTGCATTCGACTGCCTTCCCTGACAGTGAGGAAGGCAAGCGGTCACGGGATGCAGGAATGAAAAAAATCGAATCAGAGGGGATCAAACCTTTCGTCGACCAGCTCATACCCAATTTGTTTGCCCCTGAAAATAAAGAAGGGGAGGAAGCTGAATTTGCCAGGCAGATTGGCTACCAGACCCCGGCTGCAGGAGCGGTTTCGGCACTTGAGGCAATGAAAAACAGACCGGACCGAAGACACGTGATTAAAATGTCAAACGTACCCGTGCTCTTGCTTGCAGGCTCGGAGGATGAGGTTATATCAAAGGAAAAAACGATTACGGCTGACGGAGACCACATTTACCAGGCGGTTCTGAAAGATGCGGGTCATATGGGGATGCTCGAAAAGCCTGAGGAATTTACAGCCATTTTAAAAGATTTTCTGGAAAGCTTTGTCCATCCCAAGCCTGCTGAATAAACGAAAAGACTGCCGGATTTAACCCGGCAGTCTTCTTTCCGTTATTTAGCGGGATGGCTCTCTGCGAATTTAATAAAAGACATTTCGTCCTCAATCAGCCCGCAGGAACCGCACTGTACCCGCTTTGCTGTTCCTTTGTACGGCAGGTGGAAAGGATCAAGGGAAGAGGAGCTGTACTCTTCCATCACCTCGCCTGTTTGCGGATTGAGCTTAACGGCTTGGGGATGCTGCTCCAATAGATGGTACCGTGAGCGGTTCGTTTTGCAGCCTGGACATAGATAAGGAGAAGACATGATACACCTCCAAGATGAGATACCTTTATCATCTCACCCGTGAGCCAAATTATTCTAAACATACGGGTATCAAGATGTAAAAAGGAAAGCGAAGGCAGGAGTGCAATCATGAAAAACCCTGCCCGGAACGGACAGGGTATGAGAGGTTAACGGTCGTTTGCAGCGGCAGTCTCCCTATGCTCATTATTGTCAGCAGATTCCTTCATGACCGCTTCGTCTTTATTGCTGGTCCGCAAAGGAATTTGCTTTAAGAAAAAGGTTAAGGCAAATCCAATCAGAATGACACCGGAACAAATGAGGAACACGTTCGTAAGTCCGGCTTCAAGTGTGCTTCGGACTTGTTCAATCAGCTGATTCACGGCACCCTGAAATGGTTCCGGAACAGACTGCTGAATTTTTTCAAGCTTCGCATGATCCATCAGAGCCTGAGGGTTCATGAGCCCCTGCAACTTATCAGCAGGAAGACCGTCAGGAAGAGCCGGCTTAGCTGCATGGTGCATGCTGTTATTCAGAACAAGACCCATAATGGCTACACCAACCGTTCCCCCGGTTTGTCTGAATAGCTGGGAGGAGGCGGTAGCAACGCCGAGAAACTTGTGCCCGACTGCATTTTGAACAGTCAGAGTGAAAATAGGGAAGCTCATGCCAAGTCCTGCGCCCACAATCATATTGTTGATAACGGCGACCGCAATCCATGTCTGTTCATCCATAAGAGATAGAGAGAACATTCCTGCCGTCATCACCGCAAGCCCGATTAAAGCATAAATTTTGTATTTCCCGGTTTTAGAGATAAGAGAACCCGTTATGCTGCTTGCCGCGACCATGGATAAGGTCATCGGCATCATAATGAGGCCGGATGCCGCGGCGGATACTCCCATCACTCCCTGAATAAAGAACGGTACATACATCACGGCACCGAACATACCGATTCCAAGAATAAAGCCGGCAATGTTGGATAAAGTGAAAATTCGATTCCGGAATAGCTCAAGCGGCATAACCGGGCTTTTCGCCCGTTTTTCTGCCCAGATGAACAAGATAAGGGAAAGCACAGTTATCGCAAATAGACCAATAATTTGAATGGATGCCCAGTCATAGGTCGTTCCGGCCCAAGTAAATGCGAGCAAAAGCGGAACGATGACGGCAGTCAGCAGGACTGACCCGAGGTAATCAACGGACTCTGCCTGTTTTTTCGGTGCTCCTGGAAATAGCGATAAAATACAAAAGAAAGCGACGATTCCGAATGGGAGAAATACCCAGAAAACCCATTGCCAGTTGGCGTTATCGACAATCCATCCTCCAAACGTAGGGCCGAACACGCTGGCAAGCCCGAATACTGAACTCAAAATTCCCTGCCATTTCCCGCGTTCCCGGGGAGAAAAGAGGTCGCCTACAGCCGTAAAAGAAGTAGACATGATCATTCCGCCTCCAAACCCCTGAATGCCCCTGAAGATGATCAGCTGAATCATCGTTTGCGAAAATCCGGCCATTAAGGAACCGGCCATAAAAATGCCAATCCCAATTAAAATAAAGGGTTTGCGGCCATAAATATCTGAGAGCTTCCCGACCAGAATGGAGGTGATGCTCGATGTTAGCATGAAGATTGTGAATACCCAGCTGTAATATTCAAAACCGCCGAGCTCCGCCACAATTTTCGGCAATGCTGTGCCGACAATCGTCTGGTTTAATGCTGCAAAAAGCATAGCAGCCATAATCGCAATCATAATCGTTACTTTTCTGCGCTGATCTAAATGTTCCATTCTTTTCCCCCTGAAAGTTTAGTTGTCCCTGCTGGCGTCTGTATCCAATTTTTTAAATAAGTGCACAAGCAGCTGAAGCTCCTCTGCATCCAGGTTTTCAAAGCGTTCAAACAAATAGTCGGTTTTCCGCTTTTCAAGCTCGTGCAGTTTTTTTTCCCCTTCTTCTGTTATGGAAATGTTAACCATCCGGCGGTCTGAGTCAGCTCTGATTCGATCGATATAGCCTTTCTCCACAAGAGAATCCGCCATGGACGTAATATGGCTTGCCGATACATCCAGCACCTTCGAAAGTTCGGATGCCTTTGAGGCCCCACCGCTGTGCAAGGCTCTTAATATAAAGAATTCATTCCGGGTGATATCTTTTTCAAGGATATGGTTTACTCCCTGGCGAAGCTGCCGGAATACTCTGCGGAGCAGCCCCTCCATCTCGTATAACAAATCTTCATTATGTTTCAAGTTACTCCCTGCTTTCGTCTTTGGAAAATACTTAACCGACTGAACTATTAATCAGATTAAGTAATTTTCCTGTCATTGTCAACAAAAAAATTCCAGTGAAGCAACTTTCTTTTCCTTATTTGTTCAGGTGATATAATAGTTGTATGAACTCAAAGTGAGGTGTCCGAAATGAAACAAACAGAATTGGCTACATTTGCCGGAGGCTGTTTCTGGTGCATGGTCCAGCCTTTTGATGAAATGCCTGGAATAGAGAAAGTAGTGTCCGGATATACAGGAGGCACCGTTGAAAACCCAACTTATGAACAGGTCTGCTCCAATCAAACCGGTCACTATGAAGCCGTGCAGATCACGTTTGATCCGGATGTATTCCCTTATGAAAGACTGCTGGAGCTTTTTTGGCAGCAGATTGATCCGACAGATGCAGGCGGGCAATTTTTCGACCGGGGCGAATCCTACAAAACAGCGGTCTTTTATCATAATGAAGAACAGAAAAACCTGGCTGAGCAGTCAAAGCTTGAGCTTGCAGCCAGCGGGAAGTTCAGCAAACCGATTGTTACGGAAATCAAACCGGCAGCCCCATTTTATCCGGCCGAGGAATATCATCAGGATTATTACAAGAAAAATGCGGCTCATTACAACCGCTATAAAACAGGTTCCGGAAGAGCGAAGTTCATCGAAGACCATTGGAAAAGCAGCGAAGAAACAGATGTGATTAAAACGCTCACTCCCATGCAGTATGAGGTAACCCAGAACAATGGCACAGAACCGCCATTCCGAAATGAATATTGGGATAACAAAGAAGAGGGGATTTATGTAGATATCGTCTCCGGAAAACCTCTTTTCAGTTCAACAGAGCAATATGATGCCGGATGCGGCTGGCCGAGCTTTACAAAGCCTATCGATGAAGAAGAAGTGGATGAGAAAATGGATTACTCCCATGGCATGATCCGGACAGAAGTCAGAAGCAAAACCGCCAATTCCCATCTTGGACATGTTTTCAATGATGGTCCAGGGCCGAACGGGCTCAGATACTGCATCAATTCTGCAGCATTAAAGTTCATACCTAAAAGCGAATTAGCTGAAAAAGGGTACGAAAGGTACTCTGTGTTATTTGATGAATGAAAGAAGGCTGCCGGTATACCCGGCAGCCTTCTTTCATTCAGTATAAGCCGATTGTATACAGATCCTTTTAGTTGAATCAGCCTTTTTCCAATTAATCTAGCATCCTCACATACATTTTTAGCTGATAGTTAATAGATTAGTATATTCCGCAAACAAGGAGGTGAACAAAAAACACTCACATGAAAAACTGGAATAAGATCTTTCCATTTAGGAACCGTCACGTTCATATGGAGATGCTATCCAATATACAAAATCCACAAACTTACTAGGTCATTTACAAGATACATAATTTATAGAAAAAAATATAATGCATTGATTAACTTGCTTGAATTACTAGTATTCAAAACAAGTTGTAGCACCTTTAAAATGGAAAACAGGATTAGAGGCAATATTAATATTAGGGGGTATTCGCTTTTATGGCCAACTTATCAACAGGCCCAATAGAAAACAATTTAGTGGGGGGGATTAGACCTAGCCAACAGGTTACCGTGAAAATTGACAACCGTGATTCTTTAAATATCTCTACAATACTCATCCAAGGATATCGATTAAATGGGACGAGAATATTATATATAAGTGAATTATTTAGTGTAAATCCGAATCAGGTTGTGACACGAACCTATTTTGCTGATGTTGAAGGATTTGAATTTATCTTTACTACTTCAGGACTTGGAGAACCACTTACGGAAATCTCTGTTTGGGGGAAAAATTCTTCAGGCCAGCTCGTAGCTGCTCACAGACTAGTCGCGGATGAGCTTCTAGGAGCACAGCAAAATGTAAGTGGTGTAACGGGAGCAACTGGTGCTACGGGATCAACCGGAACAGCAGGAGCAACGGGAGCGACCGGAACAGCAGGAGCAACAGGAGCGACCGGTCCAGTGGGAACAACGGGAGCGACCGGTCCAGCAGGAGCAACAGGAGCGACCGGTCCAGCAGGAGCAACGGGAGCGACCGGAACAGCAGGAGCAACAGGAGCGACCGGTCCAGTGGGAACAACGGGAGCGACCGGTCCAGCAGGAGCAACGGGAGCGACCGGTCCAGCGGGAGCAACGGGAGCGACCGGTTTAGCAGGAGCAACGGGAGCAACTGGTCCAGCCGGAGGAACAGGATCAACCGGAACAGCAGGAGCAACAGGAGCGACCGGTTCGACAGGAGCAACCGGTTTAGCAGGAGCAACGGGAGTAACTGGTCCAGCAGGAGCAACGGGAGCAACCGGTTTAGCAGGAGCAACGGGAGCAACTGGTCCAGCCGGAGGAACAGGATCAACCGGAACAGCAGGAGCAACAGGAGCGACCGGTTCGACAGGAGCAACCGGTTTAGCAGGAGCAACGGGAGTAACTGGTCCAGCGGGAGCAACGGGAGCGACCGGTTTAGCAGGAACAACGGGAGCAACTGGTCCAGCCGGAGGAACAGGAGCGACCGGAACAGCGGGAGCAACGGGAGCGACCGGTCCAGCAGGAGCAACGGGAGCAACCGGTTTGGCAGGAGCAACGGGAGCGACCGGAACAGCAGGAGCAACGGGAGCGACCGGTCCAGCGGGAGCAACGGGAGCGACCGGTCCAGCAGGAGCAACGGGAGCAACCGGTTTGGCAGGAGCAACGGGAGCGACCGGAACAGCAGGAGCAACGGGAGCGACCGGAACAGCAGGAGCAACGGGAGCAACCGGTTTAGCAGGAGCAACGGGAGTAACTGGTCCAGCGGGAGCAACGGGAGCGACCGGTTTAGCAGGAACAACGGGAGCAACTGGTCCAGCGGGAGCAACGGGAGCGACCGGTCCAGCAGGAGCAACGGGAGCAACCGGTTTGGCAGGAGCAACGGGAGCGACCGGAACAGCAGGAGCAACGGGAGCAACCGGTTTAGCAGGAGCAACGGGAGCAACCGGTTTAGCAGGAGCAACGGGAGCAACCGGTTTAGCAGGAGCAACGGGAGCGACCGGAACAGCAGGAGCAACAGGAGCGACCGGTCCAGTGGGAACAACGGGAGCGACCGGTCCAGCAGGAGCAACAGGAGCGACCGGTCCAGTGGGAGCAACGGGAGCAACCGGTTTAGCAGGAGCAACGGGAGCAACTGGTCCAGCCGGAGGAACAGGAGCGACCGGAACAGCGGGAGCAACGGGAGCGACCGGTCCAGCAGGAGCAACGGGAGCAAACGGTTTAGCAGGAGCAACGGGAGCGACCGGAACAGCAGGAGCAACAGGAGCGACCGGTCCAGCAGGAGCAACGGGAGCGACCGGAACAGCAGGAGCAACAGGAGCGACCGGTCCAGTGGGAACAACGGGAGCGACCGGTCTAGCAGGAGCAACGGGAGCAACCGGAACAGCAGGAGCAACAGGAGCGACCGGTCCAGCGGGAGCAACGGGAGCAACTGGTCCAGCCGGAGGAACAGGAGCAACCGGTCCAGCGGGAGCGACAGGAGCACCAACGCTCGGCTTTAGTAATAATACAGGAACAATTGCCGTATTTCCGCCATTGAATACGGAAACGGTTGTTGCAAGCGTGACAACTCCAGTTATAGCGGGACAGAACATTAAAATTGATTATGCATTAGCATATGAATTGGTTACGACTGCCAATAGTACATTTACTATTGAATTTAGATTATATAGAGACGCAGCACTTATTAATACAAGAACTTTAAATCGTGCAATCACTACAGCGGGTACTCAAAGATATGTTATTGCTAACACTTATGTAGATACCGCTCCAGCTGCGAATCCTGCTTCAGTTTATCAGGTTAGAGTGATTCAGACTCAGGCAAACAATGTGACGGATGGAGCAGCAGTTAACCGAAATTTAAACTTGATTAGATTCTAATTTAAAATTGAGTTGGACATTTTAAGCTGCCCCACGTAGGAAAAAGCTAACACGACATAAAGATAGGCCACTGCAAATAAGTTTGCGGCGGCCTATCTTATTTACTGAATTTTGTCTTACTTCCTTAAGGAATCCTTCACAATCTAACCGTCCTCCTGAATCATGATAATCCAGAAGATTGGGTTGGAAGATTTATTGTTAAAAATCATGGGTTGATATATATATATGGGCCAAAATCATTCGTCTTGCGAGCTGGAGTACAACGGAAAGAATACTTACCTATTAAACCAGGTAGTTTGGATGGAAAATCTTGTGCATCGATTTGCTTCTAATTTCAAGCCAACTTTGCAGATAGTCCGGGTACAAGCAACATGAAGTTAAAAAACCAGAGACCCCTGACTGTGGAAGACACCATGACCGTGACCACAATACGGTCAAAAAACATGGGAAATGAAGCCCAGAGGCTGATTCCTTTGGAGGATCCACCATCTGCTTAGATTCTTTAAAACCATTGAGACACGGGATTTGCCTGTTACTTTATGCCGTGAGCGTCATTGTCCTTGAATCCCCGAAAGAAAGTTAAGTGGAGGGTAGTTCAAAAAAGTCTTTGGGAAGAGATACAGATTGGTAATCAGGGTATACTTTATTGATTATGAATCAATGTAATTAGAAGCCAAGATATTAAAGAAGTTGAAATATAAATAGACAAATTTTTTACTCAAAGCGGATTATACAAACGCATCCAGAGAAGTGGACGATACTTACTTTCAATTTGAAAAACTTCTGAAAGAATCTGAGGCTGATATTTTCTTGTACCTGCTTCACTATGTGTTCGGAATTGAATAAGAATTTCATCCATATAATGCAAATCGTAGCCAGCTAGTATCAGCCTAAACCACATATCATAATCATGTGTGTACCGCCATTGGGGATCAAAATAACCAACTTTCTCAAAGCATTCTTTTCTCATTAGGATGGTACAGCCGTTAACCGGATTTCCCTGAAGAAAAAATTGGGGCACTTCATTTAAATCGGCAGAAAACCGTTTTCCGCACCATGGGATGAGTACCGTATTACTCTCATCGATGTAATCGTAATTGGTAAAGCTGAAGTCCGCATTATTTGACAGCATATAAGTCATCTGCTTTTGAATTTTTTCTGGCAGGAAATAATCGTCCGATGACAGCCAGGCTATATATTCCCCATTTGCTGCTTGAATGCCTGTGTTGAGGGCTGTTGCTGTGCCGCCGTTTTCTTTTCGAATATAACGGATTCGATGCATATAGGCCTGCAGTTTTTCTGCATGTAGATAAGACCCGTCATCCACTAAGACGACTTCGATATTCGGATATGTCTGATTTAATGAGCTTTCAACAGCCTGCTCAACATATGCGCAGTTGTAAAAAGGAATGATGATGGATACAAGTGGTAACATACTTCTTCTCCTTTACTTCAGAGTCTTCAATAAGGTATGTCACATTGGCCTTTTTTGATAGGATATTTGTCCAGATTTTTCATAAATCTGATGAAAACGCATATTCCAATCTCCTTCTATTCACATAGATATGGAGGAGACAAAGCTTCGGAAAGGATGAGAAAGTTGAAAGTACTTTTTATTTATTACGTTCCAAGCGGCGGCGTTGAAACATTAAACAGGCAAAGAGCTAAAGTCCTTACTGAAAGAGGGATTGAGTGCCATTTTCTCTATTACCGGCAGGAGAGGCCATTGATCAATGATCATGGAGCACCCCTTTATATCCAGGCCAGTGATTTTGACATTATGCAAACGATTCAGCTTCAAAGATTTGATGCAATTGTTGTAACCTCTGATTATACTATTCTTCCGAAAATTAGAAGCTGGGGCTATACCGGAAAGCTGATTTTTGAAATTCAGGGGCTAGGTTCAATAGATACGGCAAGAATTACTCTGACAGCTGCAGTTTCTTATGTAACTCCCTACGCCAGCTGCATCTTAAGCTCCAAAACTCCTCATATCATGCGGCTGATTTATGAACTATACCCTTCCTTCCCCATACACTTTATCGATAACTGCTTTGATGCTGATCAATTTACATTTGTCAGCGGCCCCCGGCATGGCCGGCCTATTATTGGATGGATCGGCAGAATTGAAGACAATAAAAACTGGCGGGAATTTTTGCATATTGCCTATCACCTGACGTATATCCACCAAGTGGACGCTGATTATTTTATGTTCGAGGATCACACCCTGTCCATTCCGGCAGAACGGGCGGAATTTGACATACTAAAGGGATCGCTTGGAATCGAAAACAGGTTAACCATTCTCTCAAACATACCAAACGATGCAATGGCGGGGTACTTTTCCAGAATGGGAGACTCTGGGGGATTCTTATGCTCCACCTCTAAAGTGGAGGGATTTGGATATGCGATTGTGGAGGCGATGAGCTGCAGCTGTCCAGTGCTTTCTACCAATTCGGATGGAGTTCAGCGCTCCATCATCCATAATCAAACCGGAAAATTTTATTCCCTTGGCGATATAAAAGGGGCCTGTATGGAGGCGGTTGAATTACTGAATAACTCTTTATTAAGAGAGCAAATAATAACCGGCGCCATTCACCACATTAAAGAGCGTTTCAGTGGAGAAATGTATTTTCACCATTTCAGCAGTATCCTTAATCACTAGCAGCAACGTACAAATGGCACTTCCCATTGGAAACACCGTAAAAGACAATCACAGGGACAAGGCTATTTTACAGGGTCTTGCAACAGGAATTTCGGATCAAGCAGGGTGCTCGCATCAGCAGTGCTTCTGGACTTCGAGCCGCCGGATAAATGTTCGAAGTTGCAAAACTAGCTTCTTCGGCAAATTCTGTTGCAGCCTCTTTCAGATGGAAGGGATAATGAGGAAGCTTTTAGATGCTCTGGCAAGTCTCTTGCAAGTCTCTCGCTGGGAAAACCTGACGTTTTAATGGATTGTTTCAGGACACAGTATAGGGGTGATTTTGCAGGAGTCAGACGCGGCGGCTTTGAAACAATCATTCCGCAAGGCTATTGTATCTAGATCCGCTTGATGCCATAGGTCTCTCTCAGATGGAAACATCTTATTCAAGTGTGTTACTTGGTTTCGCATGAGTATATTGAATTTAGAGTTGTCGTGCAGAATCTTGCACAGGAAGTCTTTAAAGTCAGCCGGTTATCTCCTTCTGGGCAAACGAGCTTCATGGATCCAATCCTTCCTCTAAGAGCTGATATAAATAACAATGGTAGCGCTGCTTTTTCAGGCTGTTTGCAGGCGGCCGACGGTGCAGTATTATTGGATTTTTAAATCCCGTTTACCGGAATTCGTTTGAAAGGAAAAGGTTAAAAGGGGGAGGACTTGTTTACCAAGGTCTTACAGCTGCTTCATCATTAAAGTCCTCTCAACAGAACAGCTTTTTGATTTTGAAATGCCTGATAATGACATTGCCACATTGACCGTACTATCTCACGGTCGATCCTTTAACACAGTAACGGCCGTTTTCCGTGTGACGGAGAACTGGTAACAAAAGAAAGGTGGCGTGCTGAATTACATCATGCCTTTTCCCCTTCTAATGGAATTTTTGCCAAGTGATATCTCCAATCGTAAAATTACGCACACCGCCAAGTGCTTTCAGGTTATCAAGTGGTTCAGGATAATCCGGCGCCATCTTAAGAGCCTTAAGGAAGCATTTTAAAGCAGCGGAAGAATCCCGGAGATGGGCAAAGCATTCCCCTTTATAGTTTTCGATTATGTGATCCTGGATGCTGCACTCTTCAAATGAGATTAGAGCTTCCCGGTAATTCCCTTATTTCAGCAAAGATATGCCCTTTACAAATAGCCTGGAATTTTGATCATGAGTATATTCTAATGCAGTTTTCAGCATGTTTTCAACATGCTCTTTAACCTCTTCCATCCGATTGCCGATAAGCAATACTTTATAATTTTTAAAAATTTCCGTATAAAGACCAAGCTCATTTAATTCAAGATTAACATTGGAGTGCGTAAGATTCATATTTTTTAGCGGCCACTTGTGAAACCCCGCTAATTTAATAAATAGCGACTGAAAAACTGGGAGCCTTTTTGTTGGAATTCCAAGATAATCGGATTTTGCGATGTACTCGGTCAGCAAATCCCTATTTTGATGATTAGGATTTTTACCCCTGCAAAATCAAAAAACTGAAAATAAGGATCCTTCTTCATCACCTGAGCAGGAATAATGTAATCATGTGCGAGAAAACCCAGAGGCCCGTCACCCATCCTGGTAACAGCACAGCCATTGCCTTTTTCAAGAGAAGCGAGGATCTGCTGCTTGATATCACCCCCTTTAATTAACGGTATCATTTCCTCTTTCAGTTTTTCGGTCCCCGCTGTAATGACTTCCTCTGCTGAATAGGGGAGAATCATGCTGTCACCTACTGCTTTCTCCACAATATACTCGCCTCCTGCATAGTAGGTATCATCTGTTATGCTGATATTGGGATAGCCCATAAGCGCCATCCTTTCAAGCTGGCTGTCAGAAAAGTGATACATGTAGAACCTCCTGTATATTTCAGTTAGACCTTATACTTTTTTTATCTCTATATACCTATTGCAAGGTACCTTGACTTAATATCAGTTTTAAAAAAAACGCTGTTTAGCTTTACTGTATATTGCATCTTCAGGCGGCGAACTCATCGGTTTTGCCGAGCTGCAGTCTTATGAGTTTCCCTCTAATAGGCAGATGTGAAAATCTGCCTTAAGGTTGATCGTAGACAAAAAAGTTAAAATAGGCAGCAGAATGTTGGACAGGCGTTTATGCAGACTTTTTGTTATTGAATAATATGGATGGATTGAAAAAACCAGCCATTTAGATGGACTGGCGTAAAAATGGACAAGAAAAAGAATGGGAGGTTGATTAATGGCTGTTATATCTACAGGTCCTATTGAAAATACTCCAGCAAACGGGGTCAGGCCGGTGCAGCTGCTGACGGTAAAGATTGTCAATCGTGATTTGGTGAATTCTTCAACTGTCTTGATTCAAGGGTTTATTTTGACAACAACAAGAACGCTGTATGTATTGGAGCTTGTGCCGGTACTTCCAAATCAAGTACTAACAAGAAATTATTTCGCTGATTTTGATGAGTATCAGTTTGTTTTAACAACTGGTGGAGATGCAGAAACTTCTACACAAATATCTGTGTGGGGAAAAGATGCTTCCGGAAACCTTGTTGCATCTCAACGAATCGTTTCTGATGAGATTTTAAATCAGACGGTGTAATAACGGGATTATTATGATAGTGAAGTAAGGGGCCTTCAAATTATGGGCCCCTTGCTGGTGTCACTTTGTTCGAATCCAGTATTAGCAAGAGACTAATTGTACTGTGACAGAACTAGACTGGCTAGTCACTAGATCCATTTTAGTAAGTATTTTCTAATCGTACTGTATAAATCATCCTCGTATGAGTTCGAGTAAACTTGTAATACACACATTGTTTAGAATTAACCAGATACGGCATGAGCGCTGAAGCTTTTGCCTTATTTGCTGTTATTTTACATATAAAGGGAAATGACCTTTTATACGTTGTACAGCTTAGTGATTTTCTACTATTAAAGCTCGCTATGAGTAGAAATTGATTGTTTAGTAAACTTTTTAAAATATATTCAGCGCCCTGTTCACCCCGGCAATCATGAAGTCCATCCTACCATCCATTTAGAAAAATGTTTCACTTATCGATAGACTTGCCTATGCATGGCCGATTCATCAAGCATATCTTAGAAGGAATGCACAAGGAGGAGAGTACACGCGCGGAATTAATACAGACTAGGAGGCTATTGAAAGTGAAAGTCGTAACAATTCTAGGCACCAGACCAGAAATCATCCGCCTAAGCCGGATCATTTCGAAATTGGATAGGCTAGCCAAAAAGCATACTGTCGTTCATACCGGCCAGAATTTTACAGAGGAATTAAGCGGGGTTTTTTTTAAAACGCTTCAGGTGCGTACCCCGGATTATCAATTATTTAATCAGCAGCTTACAGTTGGGGAACAATTATCTGAAATGTTTAAAGGCCTTGAGGCAATCTTTTTAAAAGAAAAACCGGATCGAATTCTCATCCTGGGTGACACGAACAGCGGATTGTCTGCTATTTTAGCAGAGAGGATGGGAATACCGGTGTTCCACATGGAAGCAGGCAACCGCTGCTTCGACTTGAAGGTACCAGAGGAAAAGAACAGGAAAGTGATTGATTCCATATCCAGCATTAATCTCCCTTATACAGAACAAAGCAGGGAGAATTTGCTCCGGGAAGGGCTTCATCCCGGAAAAATCCATGTCACGGGAAACCCCATTAAAGAAGTGCTGGATCATTATAAGGAAGAGATTATAAAGAGTCCGATATTAAATCAATTAAACTTGCAGAAAAAAAATTATCTTTTGGCCACCATCCACCGCTCAGAAAATGTCGACCGGCCGGAACGGCTAATGGAAATTTTTAAAGGGTTAAATGAGACGGCAGAAAAATTAAATGTAAGAGTCATTTGCAGTATCCATCCCCGTACAGAGACCCGTCTGAAACAAACCAGTCTCGATCTGCACCCCCTCGTTGAATTCTACAAGCCTTTTTCCTTCTTTGACTTTGTTCAATTAGAAAAGCATGCCGCATGTGTATTAACGGATAGCGGCACAGTTCAGGAGGAGTGCTGTTTATTCCATGTCCCGGCAGTAACGATCAGGGATACAACAGAAAGACCGGAAACCGTAGCATGCGGGAGCAATATGCTGTCGGGAATTGATGCAAAGAGCATTACCTTTTCTGTAGAAGTCATGATGAATTTGCCGAATAAGTGGATGATACCTGAAGAATATCTCCGTGAGAACGTATCAGATACGGTTGTAAAAATCATATTGGGAGGAAAATCTTGTGTTTAATAACCAAACCATTTTAGTGACAGGCGGTACAGGCTCGTGGGGATATGAACTAGTCAGGCAGCTGCTTGAGTTCAATCCGAAGGAAATCCGGATTTTTTCCAGAAACGAATCGAGTCAGTTTACAATGGGCCAGGAATTTAAAGGGCATTCCAATATTTCCTTCGTAATTGGAGACATCCGGGATAAAGAAGCCATTGCCCATGCTGCCAAAAATACAGATTATATTTTTCATTTAGCGGCTTTAAAGCATGTCCCGATTTGTGAAGCGCAGCCGCTTGAAGCACTGAAAACCAATGTTCATGGAACTCAGAATGTCATTGAAGCAGCGATTGCCAATGAAGTCCGGTCTGTTGTCTACATTTCAACGGATAAAGCATCTGATCCTTCCAATTTTTACGGATTTTCCAAAGCGATGGGAGAGCGCCTGATTATTAACGCCAACACGCTGGAAAGCAAGACGAAATTTGTGTGCATCCGCGGCGGAAATGTCCTTGGGACAAACGGCAGTGTGATTCATGTATTCAAAAAGCAGATTGCAGAATCCAAGAAGGTAGGAATAACCGATCTGAAAATGACGAGATTTTTCCTTACCCTTCAGGATGCCATTGCGCTTGTGTTTAAAGCAGTTAAAGAAAGCATAGGCGGGGAAATTTTTGTGATGAAAATGCCGACCTGCCGGATACTGGATCTTGCTGAAGTCTTAATTGAAGATTCCGGAGAGAAAAATATCCGCATTGAAACAACAGGAGTTAGACCGGGGGAGAAGATTCATGAGCTTTTGCTGTCCAATTATGAATGCACTTATTCCATTGTCTATGATGACGAATATTTTGTCATCCTTCCATCCATTCATATAACTGGAATGAAAGAACGCTATGAAGGCTTTGAGCCGGTGAAACTGGAAAACTATGATTCAAGTGATGGTCTGATGACGAAAAAAGAAATAAATGCGATGCTTAAGAGAGGCGGTTTTCTATAAATGAAAGTTCTGATTTTAGGCGGAGCGGGAATGGCTGGCCATATGATCAGAGATTATTTTTCAGAAAGACCGGCCTATCAGGTTTTCTACACGACCAGAGACATTTCAGACACAGGCGGAATCTTTTTAAATATTAACAATGCCAATAGTGCAGAGGAGATTATTGTTTATCTCAAGCCTGACCTCGTTATCAATTGCATTGGCTTACTCAATCATTTTGCCGGAGAACATCCGATTGCCGCTCTTCAGGCAAACAGCATTCTTCCCCATCAGCTGGAAAAATTGCTTTCCCGGCAAGGGGGAAAACTCGTTCATATTAGCACGGATTGTGTTTTCTCAGGGGAGAAGGGCAGTTATACAGAGGCAGACACTCCGGACGGAACATCCTTTTATGCCCAGTCAAAGAGGTTAGGAGAGATTCATAGCGATCGGCACCTCACAATCCGGACTTCAATCATCGGTCCGGAATTAAAAAATAACGGCATCGGCCTTTTCTCCTGGTTCATGAAGCAGACAGGAGTCATCCAGGGATACGAAAAAGTTATCTGGAACGGGGTTACCACTCTGGAACTGGCCAAAGCCATCGAATATTTGATTGTAAAGGGCACAACGGGCTTGTATCATCTCGGTTCAGAAACCTTGCTATCAAAAAATGAACTGCTGCTGCTCATTCAGCGAATCTTTAACAAAACCGATGTGAACATTGTGCCGGATCGCAGGATTTCACTTAACCGGACGATAGTGAGCACGAGGCAGGACGCAGTTTATCCTCTCCCTTCCTACGAAACCATGCTGAAAGAACTGAAACAGTGGATGGAGAGGCATGAGTAAAACCATTTTAATAACAGGGGCAAATGGTTTTACTGGACAGCATGCATGCCGCTATTTTTCAGAAAAAGGGTTCCGGGTGATCGGAACAGCAAGAAAGCCGGTTTTCTTAGGGGAAAAAGTAGATTTGAAGCTTTGTGATTTAACAGAAGAATCATCTGTTCAAGCGTTAATTAAACAAACCCGGCCTGATTATCTTCTGCATTTAGCAGGAGTAAGCCATGTAGGGAAATCATGGGAAGATCCTGTTGGCACATTGAAAACAAATGTCCTCTCAACACTCTATTTACTTGACGCCATATATAAAGAAAAACCGGATTGCAAAAGTGTCATTACAGGATCTGCCCTTCAGACAGACCCTGCCAATTTGCAGACTGTTCCCCATCCTTACAGTTTCAGCAAAACGATTCAGGCTCTTTGCTCACTGGCTTGGGGGAAGCTGTATCAATTGGATATCGTGATGGCGAAACCTTCCAATTTAATTGGACCGGGAAAATCGGCAGGAGTTTGTTCAGCTTTTGCTGAGAAAATTGCACGCATGGAACATGATGAATCAGCACGGGTGCTGACAATCGATACCCCTCTTGCAGAAAGGGATTTCCTCGATGTGAGAGATGCAGTTGCGGGTTATAATGTCTTATTTGAAAAGGGAGAGTCCGGTAAGACGTACGATGTGTGTTCAGGGCGGACCCGCACCATTAGGGAGGTAGCTGAAACATACCGCAAAATTTCCCCAACCCCCTTTAGGATTGATTCAAAAAAAGATACTCCCTCCATTCCTGCCGAACTCGGCAGCCCATTTCAGCTGAAGGAAATGGGCTGGCGTCCCCGCTATACGTTTGAGGATACGCTCGCTGATACACTCCAATTCTACTCACATGCATAAATTCCAGGCATTTGGCTAAAAAGTCAGATGTCTTTTTTTCGGATTTCAAGCTTTTGACAGATGTACTCTTCCTTTTTATTCCGCAATTGTCCTTAAGCAAGTAACCCATATTGTATTCAAATGGTAGAAAAAGGGTGTCATTTGCAGATGGCTATCCATATCATATAACCAGCAGGACTAGTCGGTCATTAAATATAGTACAGGAGCTGAAATGACATGAAGATTTTACTGGCCACCTATTGGGCCATCCCCCATTTAGGCGGGGTGTGGAATTACATGGTCCAGACAAAAGGGTATTTGGAAGCGCTCGGACACGAAGTAGATATGCTGGGCTACGGGGCAGATAATACATTCATTCACCTAGTAAACAAAGACCGGAGAGTGAAAAAAGAAGACTTAATGCCAGTCCTTCATGCGAATATTAATCCGGAAACTTATCCTGAAATTTTTGCCAATAAATTAGTAGAATATACAGAATTTCAGAGATACTGCTACGAATTGGGAGCTGCCTGTTTAGGTCTTGACGGGTACGACATCATTCATACTCAGGATGTCATCGCTACCTCTTGCATCAGCCGCGTAAAACCTCCTGAAACTCCGCTAGTAGCAACTCTTCATGGTTCCGTAGCCCATGAAATCCGGCATCAGCTGAAAACGATACACAAATCCCCGAATTCATACATGGCTAAGGCTTACTATGATGAACTGGAAAGCATGGGCGGGCACTCATCGGACTTGACGATTGTTGCGAACAACTGGCTGAAAAACATTCTTGAGGATGAATTTGCGATCCCGTCTGAACAGCTGAAGGTGATGCACTACGGCTATAATATTCTGGCGTTTGATTCAGGTCTGAATGAGCGGACAGATGTAGTAAAACCCGAAGGAAAAAAGGTCATCATGTTCTCGGGAAGGCTCGTGGAGTTAAAAGGAGTTCAATATCTTTTGGAAGCTCTTGCAAAGCTTAGAAAGTCCAATAGAGACTGGGTTTGCTGGATTGCAGGAGATGGAGAGATAAAAAGGGAACTCGTGATCCAGTCAAAGGTGCTTGGACTTGGAGACAGTGTAAAGTTCCTCGGTGTAAGGGATGATCTCCCGGCACTGCTAAAGCAATCAGATATTTTTGTTCTTCCAAGCTTGATTGAAAACCAGCCGCTTTCATTGATTGAAGCCCAGCTGGCAGGAAACGCAATTGCCGTCAGTGATGTCGGCGGTTTACCTGAAATGGTCGAGGACGGAGTGACCGGACTCCTGTTTCCAACAAGTGATTCAGACAAATTGACAGACGTTTTATTGGACCTGGTCACCGATGATGAACTCCGAACCCGGCTGGGAACAGCTGCGAAAGAATGGGCAAGAGTTCACTGGGATCTTGCTACAGGAATTCGCAAATTAACGGATGTTTATGAGAGCCTGATAAAAAAATCATAAAGAGGTGTGAATATGAGAAGTGGAGGAATGGACTTATTGGAAAAACAGCAAAGAATGACCGCATTGATGAATTCGATGACCGCTGCGAAAACAGCCGGAGAGCTTCAGGGGGTTTCAGCTAATCTGGAAAATTTATCAACCTTGCTTAAAGCCAGGCTTGAGAGAAAAAGATCATCTCAGCCTGATACCAGCCCGCAAGCGCCAAGTCAGGAAGGATCATTCCGTACAGACCTATTGAAAAGCACTTCCAAGTTTTCGGGTGTCGAATCTTCTGACGTCTTAAAGGATTATGTCAGCGGACTGATTTTTAAATCACTCCAAAGCAAGTGGTCTGCTCAACGGAATCCTGCTGCAAAATCAGTGACTTCCAGGGGATTGGCCGCCCGCTTTCAATCCGTCTTTACAAATCCGGTATTCCCGCCTGAACGCCAGATAAATAAAGGAGTCTGGAACAAAATTGCTGATTCGCTTCCTGGAGGATATCAAATACCGAATCCCAGAACATACGGTGTCATAACGAATAGTCTCCGCAGATGAGCGGGCTTAAAAGAGGAGATACGCATATGAAAGCTGTTGTCACAGGAGGAGCGGGCTTTATTGGCTCACACCTTACCGAAGCGTTAGTGGATTTGGGATATGACGTCCATGTTTTAGACTGGAAACAGGCAAAAATGACGGAATGCGTAAAAAATGACCGCGTCGTTTATCATGAATTGGATATATGCTCCAAAGAGGCGAGAGAGCTGGTTGTTTCAATAGATCCTTCCTACCTTTTCCATTTGGCGGCCCAGGCGGATGTCGGGATCTCCATTGATAACCCAATGTATGATGCCCAAATCAATATCAGCGGGACAATCAACATGCTCGACGCATGCAGAGAAACCCGTTCATGCAAAATGATTTTCGCCTCTACCGCCGCTGTATACGGACTTCTCGATCAATCAGAAATCTGTGAAGAAGATCCAGTAAACCCTGAATCAAATTACGGACTTTCCAAGCTTACCGCAGAGTCTTATATCCGGATTTATCATAAACTTTACGGAATTCCCTATACGATTCTTCGCTACGCTAATGTATACGGACCAAGACAGCTTCCGAAAGGCGATGGAGGGGTGGTTGCGGTATTCATGAAGAACATCCTGTCGTCGGGAGCTGTATCGGTTCATGGGGATGGGGATCAGACAAGGGATTTTATTTTTGTTAAAGATGTGGCCGCTGCAAATATTGCTGCCATGAAGGACGGGAACAATGAAACCATTCAAATCAGTACAGGGGAAACGTACAGCATCAATGAATTGATCGGCTATATAAAAAAGAGTCATCGAGACGAATTTGTGACACAATTTTCTTCCGCGCGGAAGGGGGATATCAAGCATAGCTGTCTCGCCAATCATAAAGCCCGGAGTCTCTTGAAATGGAATCCGGTGTACAGACTGGAAACAGGGCTGAAAGAAACTTATGTCTATTATCGGTCCCTGTAGGGCAATACCCCTCTCTCATTGACGTTTTGCTGAATATGATGATCATTGAAACAACCTGTACTTTAAGGAGGAAAAAGGCTTCATGAGTGTAGACGAAACTTTGGATAAAATTAAAGGATCCTATGACGCGGTCATCAGCTTAGGCGACCTGTGTTTAAGTTCCATCCAGCTTAAAAAGAATAGTCTGAGGAATTTCTCGGGTGTATTGGACTGGATGGCATCTCCCCGTCTAAACGATGTAAACCGGCTGCTGAAAAATCGATTTATCGGCTTTTTTGATGAAGATCATTTAAGGATTATCGGCTATGCAGCAGAAAACATCATCTGTGTGGCGGATGACGTGTACAATTTAGTATCCAACCATGACTTCATGACAGAAGAGGGCAATACACTGACCTATCTTGGCTCCTATGCAGATGTCATGGAGAAATATGACCGCAGGATCCGGCGGACTCTGGAGAAATTTGATTCAGCAAACCGGATCCTGTTTGTGAGAACAGAAGGATCGTATGAGGATGCCTTGGAGCTTCAGAATGTGTTATCACAACTGGTTGCCAATGACTTTCGTGTCCTGATGATTAACCATACAAACGTCAACGAGATAACCGACAGCTGCTGGGGGCTTGAAAAAATCTGTGCTGTTGAACTTCCCGGAGACGAGAAATGGAACGCAAATGATCACTTGTGGGCTGAATTGCTAAAAGATGTAACCCTCTCTTCAGACAGCCGGTCAGAACTTGATTCAGATTCGAAAATGGAAGAAGCTTACTCTGGAACGGTGAAAGCAGAAGAAACAGATCCAGAAGCAAAACCGGATGAGGAATAGAAAAAAATAGGCATCCGCCCAAACCAAACAACCCGGGTCCTGCATAGGCTATCATTGACTCAAAACAAATGGAGGGATTGCTTTATGTACGGTTACCCTGGATATGGATACGGTCATGGCGGTTATGGAAGCAGCTTCGTACTTATCGTTGTGTTATTCATTTTGCTGATTATCGTAGGAGCTGCCTACATCGGATATTAATGAAAGGAAGGGCCTGAGGGCTCTTTTTTTTTGGACTGTTCCAGGGCAGCCTTAAAGCTTAGTCCCCGGTTACTGCACCCGCAGCGGGAATGTTTAATTGCCGGCGCAGGGGATCTGCATAATCTGACCTGAATTTCATACAATCTCCTTCAGGCGGTGTCTTTCCGTCAGACTAAATGGATTTTTCAGTTATATACCAAAAAACGAACATTATATATTTGTTTATGGTTAATAGTTCGTTTTATTGATTGACGGAAGCGGTTTACTTTGGTATATTTACCAAGGATGCTTGAAAAACAATAACGGAGGGATTTTCCTTGAACCGTATATATGATGTAATTATAGTAGGAGCAGGACCGGCTGGTATCTTTGCTTCTTATGAACTTTCTACTTTAATGCCGGATGCAAAAATCCTGCTGATTGATAAAGGACATGATATTTATCGCAGGAATTGTCCGATTCTTCAGAAGAAAATTGAAAAATGCCCGCCACCGGCGGGAAAAAAAGATTTTTCGGGCTGTCTCCCTGCGTGTTCCATTACCAATGGATTTGGCGGAGCGGGTGCCTATTCAGACGGAAAATTTAATATAACAAGTGAATTCGGCGGCTGGATGACCGACTATCTTCCTGAAAGTACGGTAATCGACCTCATTAAATACGTGGACCAAATTAATTTGCATCATGGAGCGGCAGAAACGATCACCGATCCTCTGACAGATAAGGTGAAAGAAATCGAACGGAGAGGGTATGCCGCAGGATTGAAATTGCTTAGAGCCCAGGTGCGCCATCTTGGAACGGAACAAAACCTGGAAATACTGAAAAGCATTTATGAGTATCTTTCTGTGAAAATTGAGATGCAGTTCAAAACAGAAGTGGAAGATTTGATTACGGTTAAAACGGATGGAAGCTATCATGTAAAAGGGATTTTGCTGAAAAATGGAGAAGAAATTCTCGCGGACAAAGTAATGGTTTCTCCAGGGCGGGATGGATCCACATGGCTTGGAGGCCTTTTGAAAAAACGCCGGCTGTCTATGATCAGCAATCAGGTGGATATCGGGGTACGGGTTGAAACCTCCAATGTGGTCATGCAGGAAATCAATGAGCATTTATATGAAGGGAAATTTATCTTCAATACGTCGGTCGGCACGAGAGTCCGGACTTTTTGCAGCAATCCCTCAGGACATGTGGTGGTAGAAAATCACTCGGGAACGATGCTTGCGAATGGACATGCATACAAAGATCCGAATCTCGGAAGCAGCAACACGAACTTTGCTCTGCTTGTGTCCCATACGTTTTCGGATCCGTTCGATCAGCCGAATGAATACGCTCATGAAGTTTCCAGGCTGGCCAACAGTCTGTCAAGCGGCGGATTAATCGTACAGAAATATGGAGACATTTTAAAAGGGCGCCGGTCTACGGAAAACCGGATCAAAGAAGGTTTCCTTGAGCCTACACTAAAAGAGGCGGTGCCTGGAGATCTTGGTCTTGCTCTTCCATACAATACGATGAAAAGCCTGATTGAAATGACGGAGGCCCTTGATAAGGTGACCCCTGGTCTTGCGTCTGAACACACTCTCTTCTATGGAGTCGAAGCGAAATTTTACTCTGCCCGTCCTAAATTAAATGACCGCTTTGAAACAGAAATCAGCGGTCTTTATGCAGGCGGCGATGGAGCAGGGATTACTAGGGGGCTCGCTCAGGCAGGAGCCTGCGGAGTATGGATTGCCCGGGATATTGCCAGTAAAAAGCAGGCATCAAGGAAAGCGGAAGTATTCGCCTAACAGTAAAAAGGGGCTTTTGATAAGTCCTGAAGAGAGAAAATAATTGAAACCGCCCCCCTGGTCGCTCCATGCTGGAGCATCCGGGGGTTTTTTGTTTAACACGGATCACTCGACAATCTTAGAATAAGCGGATTTGGAGCGGAAGGGCAATAGCCGCCGGACAGGTAAGTTCCCGGAGCATTGAAGAAAGGAGGAGGGTTGCCTCAAGCCTGGGATAGCCAGGCAGCTTTGAGCAGAAAACAGCCATAATCAATGGAAGTAAACCGGGGGAAGAATTCCTGTGTTTTTTAGCGCCCGCACTTTATGCTGCGGGTGTTTTTGTATTTGGTTATTTTTTTACTTGTAGCTCATTTAAAGCCTGAAGTTGATTTTAAAACCTGTTGATGGAAGTGGAAGGCGCGAGACTCCGAGCTGAGAGCAGCGGGACAGGTGAGAGCCCGCAGACGCAAAGCGGCTAGGAGGCTTACCGCCCGCCCAAGGAAAGAAAAGCGCCTGCTAACTGCAATCAACAGCAAAGTTTAACAAAGCTAATTTTAAGGTTCATAGGCATTCACAAGAGTCGGATTCTATAAGGGTTTCATAAGATACCTTAGGTCTTTGTCAAGTTACGGATTGCTTTCTATTAAATCAAGAAGGAGCCGCCTATGAAAGTAATGACGGTTTTTGGAACAAGACCCGAGGGAATCAAGATGGCTCCTTTGGTCAACTGTCTGAAAAATGACCCCGAGGTACACCATGTTTGTGTAAATACGGCTCAGCACCGCGACATGCTGGATCAAGTGATGGCCATCTTTCAAATAAGTCCCGATTATGATTTTAATATTATGAAGTATGCCCAAACACCGGAAACGATCAGCACCTCCATCCTTACGGAGCTATCGAAAGTACTGAATGCAGAAAAACCGGATATCGTCCTTGTACACGGGGATACAACCACCGCATTCATCAGCAGTTATGCTGCGTTTTTAAAGCAAATTCCGGTAGGACATGTCGAAGCAGGTCTCAGGACTGGAAACCGTTATTCCCCCTTCCCGGAAGAAATGAACCGGAAGCTCATTGATCAGCTGGCTACGTACCATTTTGCTGTCACAGAAGGCAATAAAGAGAATTTGATGAATGAGGGAATCGACGAAAAAAACATTCTTGTCACCGGAAATACTGTCATTGATGCCTTGCTTGAAGCAGCCAGCAAGCCCTTCCATTTTGCGCCTCCCCTAAAAGATGTTGTAGAAAAGAGCGGCAGAATTTTGCTGATGACGACACACCGGAGAGAAAATCTGCAAAAGCTCCAGGGAGTCTATGAGGCGATCAATCAGATTGTCCGCATGTATCCCGATCTTCAGGTGATTTTCCCCGTTCATAAAAATCCGCTCGTCCGCAAAGCAGTCGAACAATCCCTTCATCCGAGCAGCCGGATCCATATTGCCGAACCGCTTGACTACCTCAGCTTTGCCCATCTCATGAAAGCATCCTATGTCATTTTAACGGATTCGGGCGGCATCCAGGAGGAGGCTCCTGCTCTCGGCAAGCCTGTTTTTGTTGCCAGGGAAAATACGGAGCGGCCTGAAGGGGAAAAGGCGGGGACCATCAAGCTTGCCGGCTTAAATTCAGCCCGGATCATTGAGGAAATCTGCTTCGTTCTGGACGACGAAGGCGCTTATCAGAAAATGGCACAGGCTGTCAATCCATATGGTGATGGATTATCCAGTCAGAGAATTAAGGATTTTTTATTAAAAACATACCGTTCCCAGGGCGGACTATAAAAACGGAGGCGTTTTCACTCAATGGCAACGATAAGTTTATGCATGATCGTTAAAAATGAAGAGGATGTTATCGGCAGATGCCTTGAATCGGTTAAAGATATAGTAGATGAAATCATCATCGTGGATACAGGTTCTACGGATCAGACGAAAAAAATTGTCTCTTCGTTTACGAAAAAAATCTTTGATTTTAAATGGGTGGATGACTTTGCCAAAGCCCGGAATTTTTCTTTCAAAAAAGCTACAAAGGAATATATCCTTTGGCTTGACGCGGACGATATTTTCTTAGAAGAAGATCAGAAGAAACTCAGTCTGTTAAAAAAGAATCTTGACCCGTCTGTTGATTCGGTCTCTATGTTTTATAATTTAACTATGGATGAAAATGGAAAACCTGTTATGAGGCTGAGAAGAAACCGTTTAGTCAAAAGAAGCAGGGGATTTAAATGGATTGGTCCTGTTCATGAGTATTTGGAGGTGGGCGGGCACATTATAACAAGTGATGCCGCTGTTACTCATGCGAGTATTCATCATGATTCTGACCGAAACCTGAGAATCTATGAAAATCGCTTGAAGCAAGGCGAAAAATTTTCACCGAGGGATTTATTTTATTTTGCCAATGAATTAAAAGACCATCAGCAGTATGAAAGGGCCGTTGAATATTACGAAGCATTTCTTTCAGAAGGAAAAGGATGGATTGAAGACAACATTGCAGCATGCGGAAAATTAGCTGACTGCTATCATGAGTTATCGAATCAGGAAAAAATGATTAACAGTGTCCTCCGCTCTTTTCACTATGAATCTCCCAGACCGGAATTCTGCTGCAGGCTGGCTTATACGTTTTTTGAAAAAATGGATTACCACTCAGCGATCTACTGGTATAAACAAGCAGCGGCAATCGGAGTGTCAGCATCATCGTGGGGGATTCAAAATCAGGCTTACGCGGACTGGATCCCGCATATTCAGCTGTGTGTATGCTATGACAGGCTTGGGGATTATAAAATGTCCGAATACCACAATGAGCAGGCAGGTTCGATTCGTCCGAATAATCCACAATATCTTCATAACAAGCGGTATCTTGAGCAGGTTTTCGCTCTTCAGAATAAAAAGGAGAGCCATGATGAGCAAGAATAAGGTATTGATTGGCAGCCCCATTCATCAGAAGCCGGATATTTTAAGAGAGTTCCTTTACTCATTAGAGCATTTGAATCAGGAGGATACGGAACTCAGTTATTACTTTATTGACGACAATAAGGATCCGGAATCCAGCCGCCTGCTTTACGAATTTAAGCAAAAGGCTGACCGTGTGGAAATTGAGCGCTCATCCTATTCAGATGTTTATGTAAAAGATCATTCTACTCATTATTGGAATGAACATCTTGTCTGGAAGGTAGCGGCTTTTAAAGACAAGATAATCAAGTATGCGGATGAACAAATGTTCGATTACTTGTTTCTCGTTGACTCGGATCTCCTCCTCTATCCCGAGACCATATCGCATCTGGCGAGACAGGATAAAGATATTATTTCTGAAGTATTCTGGACGAGGTGGCAGCCTGACTCGATGGAGCAGCCCCAAGTATGGCTATCCGATGAATATACCCAATATCAAAAAGGAAGAGGAGACCAGCTTTCGGATGAAGAAGCAAATTCCCGCTTTCATCAATTTATCAGCCAAATGAAAACCCCGGGCGTGTATGAGGTGGGGGGACTGGGTGCCTGTACCCTGCTTTCCAGAAAAGCTCTGCAGAAAGGGGTCCGGTTCGGCCAGATTTATAATCTTTCATTCTGGGGAGAAGACCGGCACTTTTGCATCAGGGCTGCAGCACTCGGTTTTACGCTTTATGCCGATACGCACTATCCACCTTATCATATTTACCGTGATCAGGATTTGAAGGGAGCAGACGATTTCTTTCTAAAGGCCCATAAAAAATCCAGGATTACGATTCATCAAGAGTATAAGCCGAAACTCACTTTATCGATGATTGTCCGGAATGAAGAAAATAGATTTCTCAAGGAAATGCTTGAGCATCACGCCCCGTGTATTGATTATGCCGTCATTATCAATGACGGCAGTACAGACCGGACGCTCGAAATATGCAAAGAAAGTTTAAGCGGGGTTCCTCATATGATTGTTTCAAATGACGCCTCGAAGTTTCATAATGAAATTGAATTGCGTAAACAGCAGTGGGATGAGACCATTGCCACCAATCCGGATTGGATTTTAAGCCTGGATGCAGACGAATTTTTAGAAGACGGTTTTTGCGGAGAGCTTCAACAGCTGATGAAGAATAAAGAGTATGATCTGCACTCCTTCCGGCTCTATGATTTTTGGAGTGAAACCCATTACCGGGAGGATCATTATTGGAGAGCGCACCAGGTATTCCGCCCGTTTCTGGTCAGATACAGGCCTGGATTCCCTTATCAATGGAGGGAGGCTGCGCTGCACTGCGGCAGAATGCCGGAAAACGTTTTCCAGCTTTCAAACGCGATATCACCTCTCCGGGTCAAACATTTTGGATGGTCCCGTGAAAAAGACCGTATCGCAAAATATAAGAGATATACAGAACTTGATCCTGATTCCCTGTACGGAGTAAAGGAGCAATATGAGTCCATATTGGACCCGCATCCGCATTTAATCGAGTGGAAGGATTGACCCGTTTTGGAGCCGGATTGGATTGGAGCCATCCGAACGTTTAATAAATAGGAGAGGCCCAATTTTATTTCGGCGGTCAGATGCCGGATTTAGCGAGGGGCATTCTGTTCGATTCGCGCATGAAAAGGATGAACCGGTTCTTTATGGCGGAAGGACTTGGATGCGGCGGGAATGGCAAAGGTCACAGGCGAATCATTGGACGAAGAGGATGGAACTTAATTAAAATGGTTGTCTTTAAAACCGGATATTTCCTTTGAAAAAAGAATGAAAAACAATAAAACCGAACGATTTCGAAGCTCTATATCAGAGTTTCAAATAATAGTCCGGTTTTTTTTATTTGCTAAATTAAAGCAAGGTGTTAATTTTTTAAACCGTGTTGATGGAAGCGGAAAGTGAACCCCTGCAAAGGAGATCAACAACTAAGTTTAACCGAACTTTTTGATTAGCCAGAAACCTTTTGTCCCAGCCTTCTTTGCATGAACATAAAAATTAACCCGCTGCAATGGCTTCACAGGATGACTTCTCAGTATAAAATCAGCCGAACATCCTGATATAAACGGCGGTTTTCGTTCATACAATGTAAAAATAGAAGGTTTGGCGAGCGGGAGGGATGAAGGGTGAAAAGAAGTTACCTCATTAAGCCTGTTTTAGACGAGCAGCTTCCGGAGATTGCATTTGGGAGAGGCGTTTATTTATATGGTGCGGACGGCAAGGAGTATTTGGATGGATCATCAGGCGCAATCACGTGCAACATTGGGCATGGTGTCAAAGAAATTACAGATGCAATGAATGAGCAGGCGAAAAAAGTGTCCTTTGTGTACCGTTCCCATTTTACGAGCAAATCGGCGGAGATGCTAGCGGACATGCTTGCAGAACAGCTGCCCGGTGATTTAAATTGGAGTTTTTTCGTAAACAGCGGATCAGAAGCAGCGGAAACAGCGATGAAAATGGCGATTCAATACTGGCAGGAAAAAGGGAGGCCGTCCAAAACCGCTGTTTTATCAAGATGGCGGAGCTACCACGGTATTACGATGGGGGCCCTGTCCCTCTCTGGATACCCGGAGCGCAGGGTAAGATTCACCGGCCATCTTGCTTCAAGTCCGGATGTATGTGCCCCATACTGCTTCCGCTGTCCGCTGCAGCAATCTTATCCTTCTTGCCAGCTCATGTGTGCGGATGATTTGGAGCGTTCCATTAAGCGAATGGGAGAAGAAAATATTGCAGCGTTTATGGCAGAGCCAATCGTAGGTGCTGCTGGAGCCTGTCTTACTCCGCCGCCAGGGTATTATGAACGGATCCGGGAAATTTGCGACCGGTATGATGTTCTCTTTATTGCGGATGAAGTCATGACCGGGATGGGGAGGACCGGGAAAATCCTGGCAATCGAGCACTGGGACTGTATGCCGGATATTGCGGTGCTCGGGAAGGGTCTGGGTGCCGGCTACAGTCCGATTGCAGCAGCGGTTGCTTCGGATAAAGTGATGAAATCCTTTCGGGATGGCACCCGTGTCATCATGAGCGGCCACACCTATAGCGGAAATCCCCAGTCAGCGGCAGCAGCCTTAGCCGTTTTGCATTATCTCAAAAAGCACAGCCTGGCCGCACATGCAGCTAAGCAGGGGCAGGATTTGATGGAGAAACTGAAAGAGATGCAGAAATCCAACCCATTTATCGGAGATGTGCGGGGAAGAGGGCTTTTAATTGGAATGGAATTGGTGAATCAAAACCATGCTCCTTTCCCTAAGCAGCGGAGAGCAGGAGCTAAATTCATTGAGCTTGCGTTTAAGAACGGCCTGATTCTGTATCCTGCAAGCGCCGGAATCGATGGAGGAGACGGCGATGCGGTCATTATAGCTCCGCCGCTGACCATTACAAGCCAGGAAACGGCAGACTTGCTCAAGCGATTCAAGAGAACGTGCAGCCAATTCATGCAATGGCAGGAGGAGGGGTAAGAAATGGAGGAATACAGTAAACTCATCCAGGCGGAAGAAGCGATCAAAACAGTGAAAGACGGCACTTCTCTCATGATTGGAGGGTTTGGCGGAGTCGGATCTCCTCCTCTCCTCATTGACGCCATTTTAGAAAAAGGAGTCCGGGACCTCCACATTATTTGCAATGATGCGGGGTTTCCGGATATCGGCGCAGGCAGATTGATTACTGCTGGCAGAGCGAGGAAGCTCACCGCTTCCCATATCGGGTCGAACCCCGTTGCCGGAAAGCTGATGACGGACGGAAAACTGGAGGTGGAATTTTCTCCTCAGGGAACACTTGCCGAAAGAATCCGCGCCGGAGGTACAGGCCTTGGAGGAATTTTAACGGATATCGGCCTGGAAAATGAATACGTGCGAAATGGGAAACAGCTGATTGAATCAGAAGGGAGCACCTATCTCCTTGAAACAGCCATTCGTGCCGATACAGCCATCCTGCATTGCGGCATAGCAGACACGTGGGGCAATCTCAGTTACTGCAAAAGCGCCCGGAATATGAATCCGCTGATGGCCATGGCGGCTGATTATACAGTGGCGGAGGCGGAGCAGCTGGTAAAGGCCGGGGAAATGGATGGGGAAGAGGTCGTTACACCGGGTGTGTTTATCCAGGCGGTTGTGCAAAGCAAGGGAGTGAATTGGAAATGGGTATGGGAAAAGAAACAAAGCTGAACATTGCCAAACGAGCCGCCAGGGAAGTGGAAAAAGGAATGGTGCTTAATTTGGGCATTGGCATTCCTTCACTGGTGCCTCATTTTTTGCCGAAAGACTTTCCGGTTATGATTCAGGCGGAGAACGGTATTTTGGGGATGGGACCTGAGCCGCCTCCCGGTGAAGAGGAGTGGGAGCTATGCAATGCCGCGGGATATCCGGTTACCGAAGGAAAAGGCATTTCCTACTTTGATTCTGCGTCGGCATTTGGAATGATCCGAAGCGGTTGCATTGATATGACGATCCTCGGGTCTCTCGAGGTGAGTTCAAGCGGGGATCTTTCAAACTGGATTGTCCCTGGAAAAACGGTGCCAGGAATGGGCGGGGCAATCGAACTTGCTCAAAAAGCAAAAAAAGTTCTCGTTGTGATGAGTCATACAGATAAATACGGACGGCCAAAGATTGTGCAGCAGTGCTCTCTCCCCATCACAGCAAAAAAATGCGTCAGCCGCGTCATTACGGATATGGCAGTGCTCGATATAACCGACTCAGGCCTCTTATTAACGGAAGTAATGGAGCCCTTTTCAGTTAAGGATGTAATCAGCTGTACGGGAGCTCCCTTGCTTCTTTCACCGGAATTGAACGTATAGAAAGGATGATTGCATGGATCAGGAGCAATTGGCGATTTGCCAGTGGCTGGATCGGAATCAGCATCGTGCAGTAAAATTGCTGCAGAAATTAGTGGAACAGCCGAGTACTCAGGGGAACGAAGCTTCTGCCCAGGCAATTGTATTAGAGAAATGCAGGCAGATCGGTCTTGAAATCGACATATGGGAGCCAGGCGGCAAGAAGCTGAAATCGCACCGGCATTTTTATTCAACAAGATCTAATTTTAAAGAAAGCCCGAATATCGCAGCCGTCATGAGAGGAAGCGGAGGCGGGAAGTCATTGATTTTAAATGGCCATATCGATGTTGTCCCTGAAGGAGACCGCGCACAATGGAGGAATGAGCCATACCAGCCGATGCTTGAGAACGGGAACGTCTATGGAAGAGGCACATCAGATATGAAAGGCGGAAATGTCTCGATGCTGATGGCGCTGGAAGCGATCGCAAGCTGCCAGGCTTCCATTAAAGGAGACATCATCTTTCAAAGTGTAATCGAAGAGGAGAGCGGGGGAGCCGGAACGCTTGATGCCATATTGAGGGGATGGAAGGCGGATGCAGCCATTATTCCCGAGCCGACAAACATGAAAATTTTTCCGAAGCAGCAGGGCTCGATGTGGTTCAAAGTGATTGTGCACGGCAAATCCGCTCACGGCGGTACAAGATATGAAGGGGTTTCGGCCATCGAGAAGGCGATGATTGTCATGAATCACATCCGGGAGCTTGAAAAGATTAGAAATGAAAGGATAACCGACCCCCTTTATGCCTCCACACCTATTCCCATTCCGATTAATATCGGGAAAATAACCGGGGGCGATTGGCCTTCCTCCGTTCCCGACCGCGTGATTCTTGAAGGAAGGTGCGGTGTTGCACCGAATGAACAGATGGAAGAGGTTCAACATGAGATGCAGGATTACCTGGAGAGGCTGGCTGAATGGGATTCATGGTTTGCTGACCACCCCGCAGAGCTGCAGTGGTATGGAGCGCGATGGCTTCCGAATGAGCTGGAACAGGATCATCTTCTAACCGATACTCTCATAAAAAGCTATAAAGAAGTGACAGGTGAAGTCCCGGTTATGGAAGCCTCTCCATGGGGAACCGATGCAGGAATGATCGCAGCTTCAGCCGGTATCCCCTCCATTGTGTTTGGGCCGGGCATCACCGAAACAGCCCATCATCCGAATGAGTACATTCCGGTGAAAAATGTAATACAGACCGCGAAGGTGATGGCTCTCTTTGCTTTAAAATGGTGCAGAATGACAAAGGGGGAGTCCGATTGACAAAATTCATATCGATTAAGACTGCTTCAGGCACGGCGACTGACGAATTGATGAAAAGGAGAAATGAGCACGTCCCTAGAGGCCCTTTTCATGTGGTGAATAAATTCATTACTAAAGCCAAAGGAGCCCGGGTAACGGATGTGGAAGGAAATACGTATTTGGATTTTGCAGGCGGAATCGGGACGTTAAATGCCGGCCATTGTCCGGATGGGGTGGTAAAGGCGCTAAAGGAACAGCTTGAGCTGTTTATTCATCCAAGCTTTCACGTCCTGCTCTATGAATCTTATATAGACTTAGCGGAAGAGCTGAATCGGCTCACACCCGGGGATCACCATAAGAAAACCTTTTTTTTGAACAGCGGGGCAGAAGCAGTCGAAAACGCGGTGAAAATTGCAAGAAGGGCTACCGGACGGAGGGCTGTCGTTTCCTTTGAAAGAGGATTCCATGGAAGAACGTATATGGCGATGGGGCTTACAAGCAAGGTGAAGCCTTATAAAAACGGTTTTGGGCCGTTTCCTCCGGATGTGTATAAACTGCCGTTTCCTTATTATTTTCACTCAGAAAAGGAGACCCCTGAAGAAATTGACGCTCAGGCAGTCAAGCAGCTGGAAACGTTTTTTTTGACAGAGGTTCCTCCTGAAGAGATTGCCGCTTTTATTATGGAGCCGGTTCAGGGAGAGGGAGGCTTTGTCATTCCTTCCGCTAACTTTGTTCAGAAAGTAAAGAATATCTGTGAAAAGAACGGGATTCTCTTCATTGCAGATGAGGTCCAGACGGGCTTCGGCAGAACGGGGAAATGGTTTGGGATCGAGCATTTTGGAGTGGTTCCCGACTTGATCACGATGTCAAAATCGATAGCTGCCGGTTTGCCGATCAGTGCCGTCACCGGAAGGGCAGAGCTTATGGATGCACCTGAAATTGGAGAGATCGGCGGCACATACGGGGGCAGTCCGCTCGGATGCAAGGCCGCATTGGAAGTCATCAAAATGATTGAAACCCAAGGTCTTCTTGACCGATCGGAAAAGATTGGCGAAACGATTGAATCGTACTACCGGAAGTGGACAGAGGAGCTCCCGTTTATCGGAGAAGGAAGACGCCTTGGAGCTATGGCAGCGATTGAAATTACAGAACAGGGCAGCAAGAAACCTGATAAACTTCAAACGGCCAGTCTGCTGAAGAAAATTCATGACCGCGGAGTGATCGTAATGAGCGCTGGGCTATACGGCAATGTCATCCGGTTTCTTTGTCCGCTTGTCATATCAGATGAAGAGTTAATAGAGGGTCTTGACGTGATCGACAGAGTCCTTTACGACAGCTGAGCCGCCTGCAATGGTGGTGTTACGGTCGGTGATAAATAAAACAAATGCAATTCCTTCTTTTGGCTGCATAAAGAAGGGATGGCCTTAATGGGGGATTTCCTATGAAAGAGATCATCGAGGCTGGATGGAAAGGAAACGCTGAGGTTGTTTTTGATGCATACAATGAACGGTGCAGGGTCGACGATTATGCCGGCAATTTATCTTTTCTGTATGCGGGGATTGTGGAGGAGTGCAGAAAAAGAAACGTGAAAAAATTAATCTGGAAGGTGAAGTCTTCGGACTGCTTCCGGGCGCTCGGAACAGGCATGCAGCCAGAAGGTGCAGCGGGTTCATTTTTCAGGGGAGAGCCTTGCTGGTTTTTTTCAAAATTCTTTTCGGAAACAAGAAGAAAAACGGATGGATGGCTGAAGGAAGACCGTTTACTGGAAGAAGTTCTCCAGAAGGATCCCAAAAAAATCATTCCGCTGCCGAATCAAGGGATAAGAGAGGCGGTCTTAGAGGATGCAGAGGAGCTCGCCTCTTTTTATGGAGCGATTTTTGATGTCTACCCTGTCCCAATTACGGATCCGGATTATGTAAAGAAGGCCATGAACTCGTCCTCTTATTTTATGGTCGCTGAAGATGAGGGGAAAATCGTGAGTGCCGCTTCAGCTGAAGTGGATGAAAACCATTTAAATGCAGAAATAACCGATTGCGGAACGCTGCCCGCTTACCGGAAGCAGGGACATCTTCAGCATTTAATCGGTGCACTGGAGCAAAAGCTGGTGCAAAAAGGGATTTATTCGTCCTACTCTTTATCCAGAGCGAAGTCTTTCGGGATGAACCGATCCTTGTATCAATGCGGCTACACGTACGGAGGAAGGCTTGCGAATAATTGCTACATTTACTCCTCCATTGAAAACATGAACATTTGGTGGAAAGATCTTTCGAAGGAAAAGGAAGCGGTGCATAGGCAACTTTGAGACGGTATCTGCATTTATTGTAGGGTAAAAGCAAGAGGGGGGAAATCAATGGCTCAGCAGCTCTATGTGCCAGACCGGCACTGGAAGGATATTAGTCTATGGAAGGACGTTCCTGAAGGAAAGTGGAACGACTGGCTATGGCAGCTCACCCATACGATCCGCACAGCAGATGATTTAAAGCAAGTCATCAATATGACTCCCGAAGAAGAAGAAGGGGTTCGGATTTCTGCAAAAACGATTCCTTTAAATATCACTCCCTATTATGCCTGGCTCATGAACCCGGATCAGCCAGAATGTCCGATTCGAATGCAGTCCGTACCGATTGGAACCGAGCTGAAGAAAACGAAATATGATTTGGAAGATCCGCTTCACGAAGATGAGGACTCTCCTGTACCGGGTCTTACCCACCGGTATCCGGACCGCGTTTTGTTTCTTGTCACAAACCAATGCTCCATGTATTGCCGGTACTGTACCAGAAGAAGATTTTCCGGTCAGATTGGAATGGGCGTGCCGAAAAAGCAGCTGGATGACGCAATCAATTATATCGCTTCAGCGCCGGAAGTACGGGATGTACTGATTTCCGGCGGAGACGGATTATTAATAAACGATAATATTCTTGAATACATTTTGAAAAATTTAAGAGCCATTCCCCATGTTGAAATCATTCGGATCGGAACAAGAGCACCCGTTGTTTTTCCGCAGCGGATTACAGAAAATCTATGCCGTATATTGAAGAAATATCATCCCGTATGGCTGAATACCCATTTTAATACGAGCATTGAAATCACGGAGGAATCCAAAAAGGCGTGCGAAATGCTTGTGGATGCCGGAGTACCTGTTGGCAATCAGGCTGTCATTTTAGCGGGGATCAATGACAGCGTTCCAATTATGAAAAAGCTCATGCACGATCTCGTGATGATTCGCGTTAGACCGTATTATATTTATCAGTGTGACCTTTCTGAAGGAATCGGCCATTTTCGGGCTCCGGTATCAAAGGGGCTTGAGATTATTGAAGGCCTGCGGGGACATACGAGCGGGTATGCCGTTCCGAGCTTCGTTGTCGATGCACCAGGCGGGGGCGGGAAGATTACCCTTCAGCCAAACTATCTTATTTCACAAAGCCCGACGAAAACGGTTCTTCGAAATTTCGAGGGAGTCATCACCTCCTATCCGGAACCTGAAAATTATGTTCCAGGGACGGCAGACGCATATTTCGAATCTATTTACGGTGATATGGATGCCAAAAAATCGAAGGCTGGAATTGCAGGCATCCACGAGGAAGCTCATTTGACTCTTACACCTGCGGATTTGGCGCGGCTGAAAAGAAGAAACCAGTACAGCAGCAATCCAGATCATCAGACGCTTAAAAATAAGCGGGATAAGAGGGATGAACTAAAGGAGAAGAAATTCCAGTCCCAGCAGCAAAAAGACAAAAAACAGGACGGGGAACAAGATGACGTGTGAATGGTGCGGAAGTGAAGCAATTGCATCTGCTGAGATGAACGTTTACTGGGAACTGCCCGACGGAACGAGAGCGATTGAAATTACCGGGGCCCCTTCGGTCGAATGCGCCTCCTGCCAAATGAAGTATCAGGAGGCTCATGTCGTAAAAGAAATCGAGAATCAGCTTTTTCTTATACGGACAGCCAATCTTGAGGATTGTATCTCATACGTTCAGTTAATGGCGGAACCGCGGATCTTGAAGAAAAATTATTTTGATTTCAGCTGATCAGGAAACAGAACGTTTGACTCCCTCCCCGAACAGGATATAATATAACCCAATCAGCTTATCCAGCGGGGGAGAAATGAATGAAGTCTTTTTACCACTACCTGATGAAATACCGTCATCCTAAACCAAAGGATGAAATCAGCCGCTTTGCCAACCATGCCTACATGGATCACAGCTTTCCGAAATACTCGGATGAATACCATGAGATATCCGATTATTTGGAACTTAACGCCGGATATATGGAATCAATGGCTGTATTTGATGAAGCCTGGGATCTCTATAAAGCCGAATCCAATATGTAATCATAAGAAGGCCGCAGCATTGCGGTCTTTTTTCGTTTACAAATAAAGGAATGAAATTTATAATCTGTAAGCGTTATTATAAGTGTTTTTTGGGGGGATGCCGGTGATTAAGGCAGTGGATTTAAAAAAAGAGTATATTCTTGTGAAACGCGATCCTGGATTGAGAGGAGCGTTAAAATCTCTGTTTAAGCGGACTTACGAGAAAAAATCTGCGGTTAAAGGAGTAAGCTTTCACATTCAAAAAGGTGAAATGGTAGGATACATAGGTGCAAATGGAGCGGGGAAATCAACGACGATTAAGATGCTGACCGGAATATTAACCCCGTCTTCAGGAGAAGTGAAAGTAAATGGAATCGTTCCCTACAAAAACAGGAAAGCGAATGCCAAACAAATAGGCGCGGTATTTGGCCAGAGAACGCAGTTATTCTGGGATATTCCGGTCCGCGAGTCCTTTGAGCTGCTGAAAGAAATTTATGAAGTACCCGACAGTCAGTTTAAGGAAACAATGGCTTTGTTTACGGACGTTCTTCAGCTCGATGCTTTACTTGGGATTCCGGTCAGACAGCTTTCACTTGGGCAGAAAATGCGCTGTGAGCTCGCTGCTGCCTTTATCCATCGGCCAGAGGTCGTTTATCTGGATGAGCCGACCATCGGACTCGATGTGGCCGTTAAAGTGAAAATACGGAAATTTATCCGCGATATGAATGAAAAGTGGGGAACAACGGTTTTGCTTACTACCCATGATATGCAGGATATCGAAGAAATCTGCAGCCGGATCATCATCATTGACCAAGGGATGATTCTGTACGACGGGGGGCTTGAAGAAATCAAAGAACGGTTCTCTGCGAAAAGAGAAGTGCATTTTGAGATGGAGCCGATGCAAGCGTTTGCGTTCCCTGACAGCATCGCTCATGCAGCTGAACTCAGAATGGAAGAAGGAGAAGGGGTTCAAAAGGCCGTCCTGTCTTTTTCAAACCAAATCATAAAAGGATCTGAGGTCATAGCAGAGGTTCTGAAGCTGAACAAAATTACCGACCTGTCCATTCAGGATCCAAATATTGAAACGATTATTGAAGAAATTTATAACCGGGGTTTGTAAAGGGGGGGAGTTTAGGTGAGGAAGTACTGGATGTTTGCCAAATCCTCTATGCAGATCAGCGCTGCCTATAGCGCCTGGTATTGGGCCAGTATGGCGTCAGTTATCCTAAAGCTTTTAATCATGTTTTATTTTTGGCATGCAGTGTACAGGAATCAAACGTCGATTCAGCAGCTGACTTTGCAGGATATGCTTACTTATATCGCGGTCGCGATGTTTGTACAGGGATTTGTGTCAGGAGCTGGAAATGAGCTTGCCAGGGAAATCAAACAGGGGCAGATTGCCATTGAACTTATGCGGCCATACGATTATTTATTTAAAATGATTTTTATGGATTTTGGCCAAAAAGCTTCTTTTTTTATTAGGGAAACCATTCCAATGGGGCTGATTGCTTTTCTTTTTATAAAGATCAGTCCCCCGGAAAACATGGAACAGCTTTTAGGTTTTTTGGCCAGTGCCGTTCTTGGGGTATGGATTGGAACGTTCTTTGACATGCTCATCGGAATTCTTGCTTTTTGGACAGTCAATGTCTGGGGGGTACAGGTGTTAAAGGAAGGGGTTATCACCTTTTTCTCGGGAGCCCTCATCCCGCTTACCCTGTTTCCTGAGTGGCTTCAGTCCATTGCATTTGCATTGCCCTTCCAGGCAATGGTTTATGCGCCTGTTTCCATTTATACCGGCCAGATGGCCGGGACGGAAATCCTTTGGACCATTGCGGTTCAGCTCATATGGCTGCTCCTGCTATATGGCTTATTAAAAGTGATGTGGAATCAGGCTGTGAAGAAAGTAACGATTTTTGGAGGATAGGAGGAAAAGATGAAACGGTACGCAAAGCTGTATTACTTATTTGCAAAAAATCATATAAAGGTCATGCTTGAATACAGGATTGATTTTTTGATCGGCATCTTGTCTGTTGCCCTCCAGCAATTCGCCGGGGTGTTTTTTATTGCGGTTGTATTTAGCCATATTCCATCTCTAAACGGCTGGACCTTTTATGAGCTCCTCTTCATTTATGGGATTGCGGCAAGCGGCAGGGCGATTCACCATATCTTTTTTGATAATTTGTGGACGCTCGGCTGGCAGTATATCAAACCGGGTCAGCTGGACAGACTTCTGATCCGCCCGGTTAATCCGTTTTTCCATGTATGTGCCGACAGGCTGCAGCAGGATGGCTTCGGCCAGCTTTTGATTGGGGGAATCATTCTATTCGTCTCCATCTCTCATTTGGACCTGTCATGGGGAGCGCTTGAAATTCTGATGCTTCTGATTATGATTGGATCGAGTGGAGTGATTTTTGTTGCCATCAATCTATTTTTTGCAGCCCTCTCTTTCTGGATGACGGACAGCATGCCTGTCCTATGGGCTGTTTTCAATTTAAGTGAGTTCGCAAAATATCCTCTGACGATTTATCACAAAGGTCTCCAGTTTTTTCTGACATGGATCATTCCGTACGGATTTACAGCGTTTTTGCCGGCGGCCTGGTTTCTCGACAGAGAAGGCTATGCCTTTATTGCCATTGCAGCTCCACTTGCAGCTGCCATTGCCATGACAGCCGCTTATTTATTTTGGCTGCTCGGTCTTAAAAACTATACAAGTACAGGAAGCTGAGAAAAGGAAACCGTAAACCCTGTGTGAATGGCCCATGCGAATACAAAACCCCCGCATATACTATCATAACTTTTTAGAGTGCGGGAGTGAGAATGGGCATGACCTCAAAGTATCCTAAGTTTAAAATGGGTGAAGTCGTCGTAATCGTTTTATATGGAACAGTAGGTACGGTAACAAATGTGTATAAACTGAACCAGTCATTCCTGTATGAGGTCAATCATGGGGATGTTCTCTTTTTTGAAAGCGCCCTCTCATTTTATAAAGAGTATGAAGGGAAAATCTTTGAAATTGAACGGATTGAGGTCGAATATCAGTTTGCCATCGGCGACTTGGTTCACGTAACGGGGTATGGAAAAGATTTATTTAAGATTGTCGGCTTAAGAACCGAGATCTGGCGGTATCTGGAAGATGGATGGGAAGACATGGTCTACGAGCTGATGAGAGTGGCCGACGGGGAATGGCTTGAGGCCGCAGAGGAAGAAATGATTCTTGTCATGAGCAATAATGAAGCAGAAAAGTCTTTGCACCAAATTATGCTGATGCTGAATAAAGAAGGGTCAGAAGGAGAGGCGCAGGATGAACCGGCGGGATTGAAAACAGGGAGTGCGTCTTCCTATTCTTCGGAAAAAACGGAAAAGAAGAAAGATCCCGGCCAGCTCGTGAATGACCTCCTCGATATTTACAATGATTACAGACTCCTTTACCTTCAGTTTGGAGATCCGGAATATAAGGAAATGATGCAGCTCGTCTTGGATAGCCTGAAACGATTCCGCCCCCATTAATGGAACAGCCAGAGGGCCCCATTCCATAAAATGAATGGCAGACAGACAATGACCGATAAACCAAATAAAAAGTAAACCCCGCGCTCGAGTACGAAATCAAAACGTTCACTATCCAGCCATTTCACCAATGTATTCATCTGGTTTCCTCCTAATAGCTTGTCCTTTTAAGAGAAGGTATGCAGGAAACCGGATACGTATGACAGGGAAAAGTTATTCCTTCCATAGACATATGCCTGCACTTCTTTACATAGAAAGTATAAAGGGGGCGGAAGCATGGAGGAAATGGAAGTTGTCATTGACACAGAGGAAATTGCTGAATTCTTCTTTTCCGAACTGACAAGAAGGGGCTACATCCCAGGTGCAGAAGAACTGGAAGTCCTTGCTGATATCATGTTTGATTATCTTCTCGTCAAGTGCATCATCGATGAAAATATGGAAGATGAGCAGCCGCCCCTTAACGGCTAGTGCAATAGTTTTTTACTGATAGCCGAAATAGGGGCAAGCTTGAATAGGTCCGCCATCACTTTGTTTGATAAATCCTGGACTTTCGCTGTCTCGGGCTTCTCAAAACCCTTCGGCATGCCAAAGCTCTTGAACCAGTCGCTTTTGGCCGGAGGAGGCGCAGGCACTAACGGCCAGGAATCCTCAAGAGACGGACTGTTCAATTTCACAGGGCTCTCCACCGGGGAAAAAAGATGAGGCCAGTAATCGCTTCGTGATGCCGTATGAACGGATGATTTGCAGAAGGCTAAAATGGAGTCGTGAATGGTTTGATGGGAATAGAGAATGCAATAAAGCTTTTTGCCGGTCAGGATCCGTTCATGAAGGGATTGGAACTGCATGACGGTCAGCCCCGCAACAGAGTAGCGTTTTTGCTTTTGACGGGTTTTATAGGGAAAGAGAATACGAGTGAGACCCCATTTCTCCTGTAAAGTAAATTTCAAATTGTTCATTACATGGGAAGCTTGGGAGGTTGAGAGAATATTCTTCTCAATCATAGATTGCTCATTCGCGATAAGAGCGCCTGTCAGGAAAGAACGGCTTCCGTTTTCAAAAAAGGCCGACCAGACCGGCTCCATAAAACATGATACCCGGAAGCGCGGCAGAAGATGGAAAAGATTTCTGCCGCGTTTTTTGCTTTCTTCATACAGCAGCAGCTGTGGATAGGCATCTGCAAAAATAGATGCGTTGATCCATTCGAGAAGATGGAAGAGATCCGCTTGCTCCTGTTTTCCTAGAAGCGGACCTATGTAGGAGGATTTTAAATCTGTCATGCTGTATCCGCCGTTCCTGGATACGAGATGAGCAAGCAAAGCCCAATGAATTTCCGGATTCCGGCTGTGGAACAGAAGATAACTGGCAGTCCGGGTAAGATTGGAACGATTTGCGTGTTTTATGTGCCTGCTGATTTCTTCAATGATTGTCCTTTCTTCTCCATCCGTCACCACTGGTTCTGGATCTTTTGAAAGCTGTTTGAAAAGGCTCGCGTACAGCGCATCCATTTCTTCAGCTGGTAGAGAATATCCCGAGCGACCCCATTTTTTCTTCGCCAATCCAGCTCCCCCCTGACCGAATCTGTGCTCCAATCCTTAAAATAATGTATGATAAAAATGAAACTTAGGTTCATTCTGCTCCGTAATAAGAGTCAGGGAGAAAAGAGGGTCCTAACATCCTGAATAAAGGCGGAAAGGCCTTGGGAGGAAGAACAGGGATCCTTTGGCTGATGTTTTTTAAAAAAGCGCTGTTAAACTCGGCTGTTGCTTGCAGCTAGAAGTCGTTCACTTATCCTTGGGCGGGCGGTAAGCCTCCTCGTGGCTTCGCCACTGCGGGGTCTCACCTGTCCCGCTTGAGAATCACGCTTTCCGCTCCAATCAACAGGTGAGAAAAATCAACAACATGCTTTAACATGGCCTTAAAAAAAGAAGAATAGAAGAGCGATCATCATGAATGGAAACCTATACTTTAGAGGAGGAATCAGAATGTCATTTTTTAATAAAGTGTTTGCAAGTGTAGGAATTGGAGCGGCTAAGGTGGACACAAGACTGCATGATGTGAACGTTAGGGCAGGGGAAGAAGTGCAGGGGATTGTTGCAATAAAAGGCGGAAAGACGAACCAGGAAATTGCCGAGATCTATTTATCTGTCATGACTGCATATGTCAAAGAGGCCGATGATAAAAAATATACGCAGACAGCGGTCATTGCGAAAGTGAAAATCAATGAACCATTTGTGATTACGCCTGACGAACATAAAGAAATTCCATTTCGCTTCGTATTACCCGAGGATACACCCGTTACATACGGAAAATCGAAAATCTGGATTCATACAGGGCTGGATATTAAAAATGCGGTGGATCCAAGTGACCAGGATGCTCTCCATGTTCATCCCGGCCCTGTTCAGCAAGAGGTATTCAATGCCCTCGGAGAGCTTGGCTTTCAACTGAGAAATGCTGAAAATGAAGCTGCCCCTGCAAGGCTGAGAAAAAGACTTCCGTTTGTACAGGAATTCGAATTTTATCCGTACCAGGGTCCGTTCCAAGGTAAACTCGATGAATTAGAGGTCGTTTTTACTGAAGTATCAAATGAAAGAGCGGAATTAGTCATGGAAATTGACAGACGGGCAAAGGGCTTGTCCGGCCTGTTTTCAGAAATGCTTGAGATGGATGAAACATCCGTCAGGCTATCTGTCAGTAAGCAGGACCTTCCTCAGCTAAGACAGATTCTCCTGCAGACCATCCAAAAATTCAGCTGAATGCTTTCTTTGAAACAGCCTCAATGAAGTGCAAATTTGACAGAGCTTTTTAACGTCAAGGATCGAATATCCTTAAATCCGTTTTGCCTGACTTTTGGCAGAGCGGATTTTTTTGATTTGGCAGGAGTACCGATTGGTTTTAAGGATGATTGAAAATGGGTACCTTAGAAAAATACAATCTCCGGAAAGGTTTTGGATATGAAAGAGATCAGAAACACTGCCAGTTTGCTCATTATGTTTATTCTTCTTGCGATTCTATACCAATCCAGCTGGTATATTCCCGCAGACCAGTGGATGGTCCGGTTTTTTGAAGCCATCCGCTCACCCGTTCTCAGCGGGTATTTTATTTTCTTTACAGAATTTGGATCGGGGAAAATTATTTTCCCTATCTTAATGGCGATTGCGCTGGTGTTAGCCTATAAAGGGAAAGCGATGGAAGCCCTATTTTTATTTCTGTGTTTTTTCGGCTCAAGATTTTTTAATTGGCTTTTAAAAAACAGTTTTGACCGGGATCGTCCATCATTTAATCCGCTCATGGAAGAAAATACGTATAGTTTTCCAAGCGGGCATGCGATGAATTCAGCCGCTCTGTTTGCTTTTGCAGGATTTTTGCTGATTCGTTTTTATCCTAAATACCAATTGGCCATTTGGCGGATCATGTTTTTCATTATTGCCAGCATATCCATCAGCAGGGTATACATTGGAGTTCATTATGTATCAGATATCTCAGCGGGAATTTGTGCCGGACTTATCTGGTTTATAGCGGTTAAGAGAATGTATATGCAGGCTTTAGTCAAGTTTCGCCAAAAATAGTTAAATTTCAAAGAAGGACTTCTCTCATCATATCGCTAATTAATAGTGAAAAAGATGCGGAGGGAATCAGATGAAACAACAGCTGCTTATGATCAGGAAAAAACTGCGCATGATGGATATCACGATTTTCCAGACTCCGGATTTCGGAGATGTGAAAGGCTACCGGCAAGTGTATTCTTTCACCATCGAAGCAAAGGATCATGTAAGTGCTTTGGAACGGACGTTTAAGATGTTCAATGTCCAAGATACGATGCCTGATGATTATGCTGCGAGGTATGTGCGGACCGGCGACATTGTTTTTATAGATGAAGGAAGAAGGGGCCAGGAGTATTACAGGCTGCATTCAGGCGGCTGGAAGCGGATAAACCGAATTCACGTCAGGTAATAAAAATAAGCAGGCAGCGAATGTTTCATTCGCTGCTTGTACACATTATAGGTGATGGCCGGGACCGTTTTTTCTGTTTCCGGCACGGTTTTCTTTTTGATGCGCCGCTTCTTCAGCTTCAATCGCGGAAGAAGGAATATGATTGTTTTTCTTTGGAGCATTTACTCGGTTCCTATGCTTCTTGCCCATTTGACTACCTCCAGATAAAGGGGATATGGTAATGCTTTTAGCCGTTATTTGCATGCTCGGAATCATGTCATGCCTTTCAGCTCTTTTAGTGAAAAGAGAGCTGGAGAAACTGTTTTATAAAGGGAAAAGCCAGTATTTTTTTCATTTGCTCAACCTTTACTTCGTTAGTTTGCTCATAAGTTTTTCAGAAATCGTCTTTTATAAAAAGTTCCATGTATTTACCGGTTTTACCATGTACTTCGTTGAAATGATTCAAATTTCATTACTATGTTTCCCTTTTTATATGATCACCGCCTGGCTCTTCGAAAAGCATATGAAAAATTTGAAAAAATACGATGTCCGCGGCAATGTGCTAATCATTAAACCGAAATACCTTTCCCGAAAACAGCTTCCATAGTCCGCCTAATCACAGTACAATGAGATTATAGCTATAAGCAGCTATAGAGAGACCAGAGGAGGACAACGAGATGAGTGTACATATTGGAGCGAAAGAAGGACAGATTGCAGAAACGATTCTGCTTCCAGGCGATCCGCTTCGGGCGAAATATATTGCAGAAACGTTTTTGGAAAATCCGGAGTGCTATAATAAAGTCCGCGGAATGCTTGGTTATACCGGGACTTATAAGGGTGAGAAGATTTCCGTACAGGGAACAGGAATGGGTGTTCCATCCATTTCGATTTATGTAAATGAACTGATCCAAAGCTACAATGTTCAGCAGCTAATCCGGGTCGGTACATGCGGAGCGATTCAAAGAGATGTAAAAGTAAGAGATGTGATACTGGCTATGAGTGCATCGACAGATTCGCAAATGAACAGAATGACATTCGGCGGGATAGACTATGCGCCTACGGCGGATTTCGACCTTTTGAAAAGAGCGTATGACGCAGGATCGGCGAAAGGCCTTCAGCTTAGAGCAGGGAACGTCTTTACAGCAGACATGTTCTACAATGACAATGCCGATTGGGAAAAATGGGCGAAATACGGAATATTGGCGGTAGAAATGGAATCTTCTGCCCTTTACACACTTGCAGCTAAATTCGGCAGAAAAGCATTGTCCGTTTTGACAGTCAGTGACCATATTTTAACAGGTGAAGAAACAACCTCTGAAGAACGGCAAACGACGTTTAATGAAATGATAGAAGTTGCACTGGAAGCTGCAATCCAAAAATAAGCTTTGAAGAGGCTGGGACGTAAGTATTTCAGATAATGAAAAACCCGAACGATCAGGTGGATGTAAGTAATTCATTCCCCTAATTGTTCGGGTTTTTATTTGGTTTATGAAGAGTTTATTCTTCCTAAGAATCGTATACTTTAGTGGAATGGAGCGGAAGCCACTCCACTCCTGCGGGATGAAGAGGAGGCTTAAGCCTTCCTCCCCGCGGAAAGCGAGTGTCTGCAGCGCAATGGAACGGCTTACCTGATGAAAAAACAACAATGGCTGCGAGAAAGAAATTCTATTTGACGGACAGAAGAATGAAACTAGGATTCCTATTTGTGGATCATTCATCTTGTTATGTCCCGGCCCCTTTTATTTTGTCTCAACATTGATTTCAGCAGGCAAATACGGCAGGAACAGTTTATTTCAAAATGTAAAATTTAGTTTTTTGCTTTTTTGTCAATAATGGTACAATGGAATTTGCTTAAAAACAGAAACTTTACGATTTAGGTGGTAGTACGAAATGAAAAAGAAAATTGCCTGTGCCATTGTTCCATTAATGATCTTCTCAGGGGCATGTTCAGCGCCTGCCAAAGAAGATAAGCATCCGGCTAAAGCAGAACAAAATCAAGACACAGCCAAACAGCAGGCCGATGAAATGGTTCTTGAAGGAAAATATTTTAATGCTGTACAAGCAGTGAACGGCAAGCAAATCATTAAAAACCCAGAAAATATTCTCGTTTTAGCCAATAAGCATTACACACTTCCCGGAGATTATGAGCCAAACGATCTTGTTGTGCCAAATGTTCCTTTTTCGTTCGGGAATGCTGATATTCCTCAAAAATATGTAAGGAAAGAAGCGGCTGAAGCACTGGAATCCTTATTTTCCTCTGCAAAAGACAATGATATTGAATTGTTTGCGGTCTCTGGCTACCGGTCTTATAAAAGACAGGAAGGCATTTTCAGACAGGAAATAGCCGATAAAGGTGAGAAACGCGCAGAAGAAGCCGTCGCTCTGCCTGGACAAAGCGAGCATCAGACAGGGCTTGCGATGGATATATCAAGCAGAAGCGTCAATTTGGAATTAACGAAAGAATTCGGGGAAACAGCTGAAGGAAAATGGGTCCGGGAGAACGCTTATAAATTCGGCTTTATCATCAGATATTTAAATGATAAAGAGAACATTACTGAATATATGTATGAACCTTGGCATTTGCGGTATGTAGGAAAAGAGACAGCCGGTATTCTCCATGAAAAAAATCTTACTCTCGAAGAGTACTTTGAACAGGTCAAAAAGATTTAGCAGGTGAAAAGATGGAAAGACCAATGGATATACTGGATTATGGCTTAAGCATCTTATTTGTCGGGTTCAATCCAAGTATTCAATCCGGTCAAACCGGGCACCATTATGCAAATCCGACGAATCGCTTTTGGAAAATTCTTTTCGAAGCAGGTCTTACTGAAAGAATATACAGGCCCTATGAAGATCATACTCTCTTGGCAATAGGGTATGGGTTTACGAACATTGTCCATCGCCCAACTAGAAATGCACAGGAAATTACGAAACAGGAATATGCTGCAGGAAGAATGGAATTAAAGGAAAAAATTCAATTGTTCCAGCCCGCCATCGTCTGTTTTGTAGGGAAGGGTGTGTTTTTGCAATACAGGGAAATCCAAAAAGCTCCGTGGGGATTTCAGGATGCGTCGCTTGTGGAGGGAGTCAGGGAGTTTGCTGCCCCTTCATCAAGCGGACTTGTCAGAATGAAAACGGATGAAATAGCCTCCATCTACCGGTTATTGAATGGAGGCATGCAAAAAAGGGACTGAAAAGACAGTCCCTTTTTTGTGTGTTAAAAAAATAGCAGACTGCCGATTGCGAATCCAGTAATGAACCCAAGCCCGATTCCATAGGCAGGATAGTAAGGATAGTAACCGTATCCGCCATAAAAGCCCATCCCATAAGCTCCCCGAGGGCGGGGGCCGTTCGGCTGAATAAACACTCTGCTCCGTGTTACATTGACGATTCTTCCAGTGTGCACATTTCCAAAACGATCATTAATCCGAACATTTTTGCCGTGATGCTGGCAGCACATTTGATAATAGTTTTGACTCAAGTAAGATCCCTCCATTTTTAATCCTTACCTTGTACCGTATGAATGGAGGAGGTCAATAGTTTGTACGATTATCACGATTCGCTTACTTTTTTGCTAAAAACACCCGATATCCAAGCACCTGTCCAAACTTCTGCAGCATTTCCTGGTGCTTGCTTAACGTTTGAAAGACATCTGGAGCAACCGTTTCATCCATAAATACTTCATGATCCGGCTCATTTTCATCATAAACGAAAGAAAAATCCTCTGCTCTTAAGCTCCTAACCTTACTGAACCCTGCCGTTTTAAATTCATTTATCCAGGCTTCTTCATCCTGCAGGTTTTGGAATCCGTAAAAATCAGTAATTTCCCGGTAAACTTCAGGATCAGCAGGCTTTTCAAGGGTGACCTCAATGGCTGCGACTGTTCCGCCGGCTTTAAGAACCCGCATGCATTCATTTAAAGAATCAGTCAGCCGTGTAAAGGATAAAATCGATTCACAAAAAATCGCGTTGAATTCGTTTGACTGAAAAGGCAGAAGTTCAAGTTTTCCTTCTTTCACGGGAATGGATTCCCCGGAGAGTCTGTTCATCGCTTTTTTTACCATCCTTGGGTCAGCATCCACCCCGGCAGTCTCATATCCGAGCCTTGAAAGGTAAGACAAGGTCTGACCCGTTCCGCACCCGGCGTCCAGGATCCGGGAAGGATAGGACAGATCCATTTCGGAAAGAATTTGTTTTGTAAGCTGAAGCCCGCCGGGATGGGCTCCGGCAATGCCAAGAGAGGCAATCATATTTAAATAATCCGGCACGTTCAAATCTCCTCTGCATCAAATTCAAAACTATAATGTTACCATATGCAGGAAGAGGGGCTTATGCTTTAACAGCTTTTGAACAGCGAATGCCGGGCAATCAGTTTTTTCAGCCTGGCCTGAATGAGCGTATAAAGTTCAGCCTGGCAAATGCATTGCATCGCCTTGCTTATATTTAATGTTTGAATAAAATGCTCAATTTTCTTTTGAACATAATTCAACACTTGATTTTCATAAAAGAGGATTCTCCGCTGAATTTTCTCATCTACTTCATTCAGCAAAGAAAATGAAAAGCTAATCAACTCCCGGTCTGTATCGATCATAAAGTGATGGAGCAAAGGGAACGCCTCCTTTTTAATCTTTGTAATAAAATTTACACAATATTTACATACAAATCTTGAAAAAGCTGTCGAAAGGATTTAAATTTTATTGAGTCTGAAAAAAAGCTGATTATGCTGTAATAGTTGACGTTTTAACTGCTCTCGGACATAATAAAATTCATAATGAGGTGAGGATAAAATGAATAAAACGATGAAGCTCGTCTTCATAATTGTATTGACAGCTGTGATCAGTTCAGGACTGACATTAACATGGATGCAGCCTGAAACAGTCGTCCGGGAAAAAGTGGTCGGGCAGAACCCTGAATTTTCAAAACTATATGATACATACAGCAAGCTTGAGCAAAAATATTATTTGAAAACGGATAAGCAAAAAATGATCGACGGGGCGATCACCGGCATGGTGCAGTCATTAGGTGATCCATACAGTACGTATATGAGTGCAGAGGATTCGAAAGGGTTCAACGAAACCATATCCTCCTCCTTTGAAGGAATCGGTGCTGAGCTGCAGGAAATTGAAGGACAAGTGATGATTGTTTCACCGATTAAAGGCTCTCCAGCCGAAAAAGCCGGATTAAAGCCCAAGGACAAAATTGTCAAGGTCAACGGCAAAAGTGTAAAAGGAAAAACGGTGAACGATACCGTTGCCCTGATCCGGGGGAAAAAAGGAACTTCCGTTAAAGTGGGCATTGAACGCGGTGGATCACAGGAACTTGAATTTTCGATAACGAGAGATGAAATTCCGATTGAAACCGTTTATTCAAGTGTGACGAAAGAAAAAATCGGGAAAATCCAAATCACCACGTTTTCCGAAAGAACAGCAGCTGATTTCAGCAAAGCTGTAAAAGACCTCGAAGCCAAGCAGGTTAAGGGAATCGTCATTGACCTCCGCCAAAATCCGGGCGGACTTATGGATGAGGCCATCAGAATGAGTGAAATGTTTATACCGGAAGGGAAAAACATCCTGCAGGTCGAAAATAAAGACGGTTCAAGAGAAGCTTACCGATCTGAAAACAAAAATCCTGTTACCATCCCTTCTGTCGTGCTGGTTGATGAAGGAACGGCGAGTGCCGGGGAAATTATGGCTGCTGCTCTGAATGAGTCGGCTGATATTCCGCTGATCGGGGAAAAGACATTTGGAAAAGGAACCATCCAAACCGCTGAAAGCTATAAAGACGGTTCATCGGTGAAGTTTACGATCGCTAAATGGCTGACTCCGGGTGGGACATGGGTGCATAAAAAAGGGATTGAGCCGAGCGAAAAAGTGTCTCTTCCTGATTATGCCGGACTTCCGTTTATAGATCCTTCCAAAACACTGAAATCAGGAGATGCTTCCAAAGAAGTCAAAACCGCCCAGGCTTTTTTAAATGCTTTAGGATATAAAGTTCCTGAGAATGGCCTTTTTGATCCTGGAATGAAAGAAGCGGTCATGAAGTATCAGCAAGATCATGATTTAAAGCCGACGGGTGTCATCGAAAAAGATACTTCCATTTCCATGCTGACGTCGCTGCAGGACAAAATTAAGAAGAATGATACGCAAATGAATCGGGCCATTCAGGATTTGAATAAATAAGGCTGATTTTTTTAGGCTGCTGACCTGAGTGAAAGGGATGAAACTCCTGCTGCAGGACCGGGGCACGTGAGACTCCGGGCGCGCATGGGAGGCCTGCCGCTCTATGATAATTGAAGGCCTGCCCGCTGGCATCAACAGCCGGATATGGTTCATAAGAAAGTATGCCCCGCATCTTCTGCGGGGCTTTTTTATGCAGAGAAATGCCAATGCAGCAACCGGGAACAGGAGAAGCTGGAACCGCTTAGATACGTCAGCGTAAAAGAAGTAGTAATCGGGCGTTTTAAAATGCCGAGAGAGTACTCAATGGATATCATTTGACTGTCAAACGCTGGAAACCTTATACTTTATTTGAAGCTGAGAAGTTTGACGCTGAAGCAGTTTGAACGACACCAATTAAAGGGAGAGATTCAAATGTCCAATGTAAACGTTGCGGTTATTTACTACAGTTCTACCGGTACAAATTATCAGCTGGCGAAATGGGCGGAGGAAGGGGCAAAATCCTTCGGAGCAGAAGTGAAAGTTCTAAAGGTAAAAGAACTGGCACCAAAGGAAGCCATCGAATCCAATCCTGCATGGAAAGCTCATTATGAAGAGACAGCCGGAGTACCGGAAGCATCGCTTGCGGATCTTGAATGGGCAGATGCGATTATCTTCAGCGTACCGACCCGTTTTGGGAATGTGCCGTCTCAAATGAAACAATATCTCGACATGACAGGCGGGCTTTGGTTTGAAGGGAAGCTTGCAAACAAAGTAGTCAGTGCAATGGCTTCCGCAAGCAACCCGCACGGCGGACAGGAGCAAACCATCCTTAGTCTTTATGCGAGCATGTATCATTGGGGAGCAATCGTTGCGGCACCGGGGTACACCGATCAATCGGCTTTCACTTCTGGCGGAAATCCATACGGAAACAGCGTTACGGTAGGTCAGGACGGCAAAATTCAGGAAGATATTCAAGAAGCAGTCAAACATCAGGCAAAGCGTACGGCAATGATTGCTGCCGCGGTGAAAAACGGTCTGTAATACATGAGGAGGGGTCTTTTAAAAGGCCCCTTTGTTCATTTCATACCTCCTGCTGCATAGAATAATAAAGGCGAATTTCCCTTATGTGGAGTGATGGAATGGAACATATTCAAGTAAAACGTGACCGGATTTACAGTATGAAGTCATTGCAGGCATATCTGAGAAAACGAGAGTCAGAGCGGGGAGAAGGGACACTCGCTTCACTTGAAGACGGTTTTTTTATAAATAAGGAATTAAGCGAACAGCTAATCTTAAAGAGAAGCCGGTCTCTTTTTAAAAAAAGCGGGCATTCGGTTATGGTGACGATGGATAAAAGCATGGACGAATCGGATATTGCCGGTCTTTTGGAAAGCGGAATGGATCTTGCAAGGATTAACTGCGGACATGACGGGGTTCAGGAATGGAAGGAAATCATCAGGCGGATCCGGCTTGCCTCTGAAATGGCGGAGGTTCAGCCCTGTAAAATTTATATGGATTTAAGCGGACCTAAGATCCGGATCACTTCATTGCCGAATCAATTGCCTTATATAAAGGTTCAGGCAGATGAAATGATTCAGATATCCTTGAAAGAGGATTTGAAAGAGGTTGGGGAAAAGGGCGGTCTCTTTACAACCAATATGCCAAAAGCTTTCCGGAACGCCAAAAAAGGCGACAGGCTGCTCATTAATGACGGAAAGGTGCAGGGAACTGTAGTTTATAAATCAGATGAAGTAATCGCAGCGAGACTTCATCATCATTTGAAAAAGAGCTTTTCCATTAAAGTGAATGATGGAATCAATCTTCCGGACTCTTTATCCTTTCTGCTGCTTCCGGCTATGTCCGAGAAAGATATCCGGGAAAGTTCCTTTATTTTTAAACATGCGGATATCGTAGGTCTTTCTTTTGTACATACAAAAAAAGATCTGCAATTTTTAAAAAATCTGATGCTGCAGAAGATAGGAAAAATCCTTCCGATTGCCGCTAAAATTGAAACAGAATACGCGGTTAAAAATCTCCCCTCTATTCTTTCAGAGGGACTGAAGCATGAGGGGTTCGGAATTATGGCGGCACGTGGAGACCTTGCGGTGGAAGGGGGCTTTGAAAAGCTCGGCAGACTGCAGGACGAGATCATAAGTCTCTGTCACCATTCGCAAACGCCTCTTATTTATGCAACAGAGGTTTTAGGCACGTTCGCCAAAACGGGGCTGCCTTCGAGACCCGAGGTCATTGATGCCCATTTGTCCTTTTCAGCTGCCTGCACCATGCTGAACAAAGGGGCATATATACAGAACGCCGTCCGCATGCTGAAAAGAATCGGAGCGGAACAAAAAGTGAAGCTGACCTTTATTTCGTCTGATTTGCTGGAAGAATAAAGGCTTTAAATCAAAGCAAAAAAAATCCTTTGCAGATTTCTGCAAAGGATTTTTTTCTGATTCAGCCGATTATTGAGCTGTATAACCGCCATCCAGTACGACTGCCTGGCCCGTTACACCGCGTGCTTTATCGCTTGCAAGGAAAATCGCGTAATCCGCAATTTCTTCAACAGAAAGCAGGCGTTTCTGAGGAACCAATGGATAAATAACTTCTTCAAGAACTTTTTCAAGAGGTACATTGCGTGTTTTCGCAAGATCCTGCATTTGTCCGCGTACAAGCGGTGTATCCACATAACCAGGGCAAAGTGCATTTACAGTGATGCCCTGTTCTGCGCCTTCAAGTGCCGCAACTTTTGTCAGACCGATTACACCGTGCTTGGCGCTGTTATAAGCAGCTTTTCCAGCGAATCCGATTAAGCCGTTAATGGAAGACATGTTAATGATCCGGCCAAACCCTTGTTTCTTCATATGAGGGAACACGTGCTTGATCGCCATGAATGGTGCAGTAAGCATGATTTTAACAAGAAGCTCGTAACGCTGTGTAGAAAATTCTTCAATTGGTGAAACATGCTGCATACCTGCATTGTTAATCAGAATATCGAGAGTTCCGAAGTGGGCAATCGTATCGTCGATCGCTTTTTTCAGCTCTTCTTCATTGGTAACATCGCATTTCAGCCCCAATGTTTGATGTCCGTTTTGGCCCAGAGTTTCTGCTGCCTTTTTAACGCCTTCTTCGTTAAGGTCGGTTAGAACGACTTTTGCGCCTTCTTTTGCAAATTTTTCCCCGATTTCATAACCGATTCCTTGTGCTGCTCCAGTAATAAAAACAACTTTATTCTCTACCATGTTGAATTTCTCCTTCCAATACTTAAAAATTTATTTAAAATTAGAGATTTCTTCGAATAGAAAGTCTAATTTCAGACGTTAGTAAATACCTGCAGATGCAAGCAAAATGGATACAATCAATGCAATGATCGGGATGATAAGCCCAACGACAGCTACATCCAAATAGGATTCCTTATGCTTAAGGCCGGTAACGGTCAGCAGCGTCAAAAGCGCACCGTTGTGGGGCAGGATGGACGCGCCGGATGCAACGGCTGCAATTCGGTGAAAAGCTTCAGGTGCAATACCTGTTGTCTGGGAAAGCTGGTAATACTGTTCTCCCAATGCCTGCAGGGCAATTCCCATTCCGCCGGAAGCAGAACCGGTAATGCTTGCAAGCAGCTCAACTGCAATGGCTTCAGAAATGAGCGGATTGCCGCCGAGTCCCATAATCATATCAGTAATATGCGAGAAGCTCGGAACAGCAGTTACGACTGCACCAAAACCGACTGCGGCGCTGGTGTTGATAATCGCCATAACAGATCCGCTTGCACCCCCGTTTATAGCGCTGATAAAGAGCTTCACCTTTTTCAGGCTTAAAAGCATAATGACAATGATGCCGATCAAAAGGGAAGGCAGAATATCAAGTTTTATAACGTTAAGCGCCACAACAACAACTAAAAGGGGAACGATGGATAAATAAGGATTCGGCAGGCTGTCCGGATCTACTTCCTTAACCTCGCTGCCGCCTTTAGCCTCTGTATAGCCCTCGCCTTTTTCCTGTAGCTTTCTGCCGCGCCATGCAAGATATAAATACCCGCCGACTGCCATGATTAATCCGGCTGCAATTCCTGTAATGGGCCCTGCAAGCGGAGTGGTTTTAAAATAATCGGTCGGAATAATATTTTGAATTTGCGGTGTTCCCGGAATGGCTGTCATAGTAAAGGTGAAAGCACCCAGTACAAGCGTTGCGGGAATGAGCCTTCTTGGAAGATCGGCTGCTTTAAACAGAGCGACTGTCAATGGATAAAGGGCAAATACGACGACAAAAAGACTGACACCGCCGTACGTTAAAACAGCTGCACCGATGAGCACACCGAGTATCGCTCTTTTTTTGCCGATAAAATCAGTGATTTTATAAGCAACAGCCTGTGCCATCCCTGTTTCTTCCATCAGCTTTCCGAATATGGCACCCAAAAGGAAAACGGGGAACCATTTTTTAGTGAAGCCGACGAAACCTTCCATATACGTTTCAGTATAGGCAGGCAGTAAATCCATTCCTGAAATCCCTGCGACAATCAGGGAAATGAGCGGAGCGATCCAGATAATGGACCAGCCGAAATAGGCTAGCACCATCAGAAGAACCAAACCGAGTATGATACTGAACATATGCGTTGTCTCCTTGCTTCTATAATTAGATAAATATACTGTTCCACAAAATGATAAAAAGTATTGAAAAATAACTGAAAAGAAAATAGGCAAAAGGAAAAAGCGGGTAAGGAACCCCGCTTTGGCGATGCGGCATTACAGCCAGACGGATAATTGATCCAGGCTGATTCTGTCGCTTTTATGAGCTGGTTTTGCAGCTTTTCCGATGGAAATCAGCATAACCGGCACATATCTATCTGAAATTTTGAATTCTTTAACCAATTCTTCTCCGTTAAAGCCTCCGATTGCACAGGTGTCGAAACCTAATGCTTTTGCCGTAAGCATCAGCTGCATAGCGGCTAATGACGCATTGCTGTAAGCGGCATCACGGGCATATACAGGGTTTGTATAAGCACCATTGATTTGCCCCGCAAGCGTTTCCTTGATTTCTTTCGTCATGAAGCCGGCGTCTACAAGCGGATTATAAACTTGATCCGTGTTTTTGTTTGCTTCCAGGTCGCCTAAGATAGCTACAACTGCTGAGGATTCAACAATTTGATTTTGGCTGTAAGCGATTGGCAGCAGTCTTTCTTTCGCTTCATCACTGTGAAAAACCATAAAGTTCCAATGCTGAAGGTTCCAGGCAGATGGTGCTTGGACAGCAGATTCCAATATTTTCGTTAGTTCTTCTTTTGAAATGGACTCTGATTTGTCATAGTGACGGATGGATGTACGCTCTCCCAAAAGAGTAAGCAAATCGTCTGAATGAGTTGTGGACATGGTATAGCCTCCTTTTTGTAAAATGATGGTTTGTCGTTTATAATGGACAAAAAGTAACGCACTCACTTATTGTAAGTTTGTCGAACGCTGTCTATCATAAAACGATGTTCAAACAATTGTCAAGAATGAGGCTTGAAAAGGTGGCGGTGATATGAAATTTCCAACTTGTCCGCATATTGAATTTGCTTTTAAACTGCTTGGGAAACGCTGGAATGGGATGATCATCCATGTCCTGATGGACGGACCCAAAAGATTTAAGGATTTGTCGGAAATCATTCCTAGTATTAGCCAGAAGATGCTTGCTGAACGGTTAAAAGAATTGGAAGCGGCCGAAATGGTGGAGCGGATCGTTTATCCTGAAACTCCTGTAAAAGTGATTTATAAACTGACGGAAAAGGGTATGGCATTAAAGAATGTAATGAAAGAAGTACAAATCTGGGGCAATCGTTATTGCTAGGAGGTCTATGGAAGATGGAAGCGAAAACAGTCATTGTAACCGGCGCGTCAAATGGAATTGGAGAAGGAATTGCCAGGGCATACAGCAAAGAAGGATTCAACGTTGTCTTAGCTGATTATGACTCGGAAAAAGGGAAGAAACTCGAGACTGAATTGCTTGAGCAGAATGACCATGTTCTATTTATAAAAACGGATGTAAGAAATCCTGAAGACATTTTGGGCTGTATAAAAGAAACGATTCGAACTTTCGGGGGGATTGATGTCCTGATCAACAACGCAGGTGCCGTTGCTTTTAAAGATCCTTTTGAACTGACGGTCGAAGAATGGGACAATATTCTATCCACCAACCTTCGAAGTGTCTTTTTATTCTCACGGGAAGCAGCAAGACATATGAAGGATCATACAGGCGGATCGATTGTAAATATTGCCTCCACGAGATCTCAAATGTCAGAGCCTGACTCTGAAGCGTACGCAGCATCCAAAGGGGGAATCGTTGCGCTTACCCACGCTCTTGCGGCTTCTTTTGCAGACTATTCCATCACAGTAAATGCCATTTCTCCGGGATGGATCCACACCGGGAATCTGGATGATCTCCGTGAGGTGGACCATACGCAGCATCTATCGGGAAGAGTTGGCGAACCTTCTGATATTGCAGGAGCATGCCTTTATCTGACGCATTCTTCCAACAGCTTTGTGAATGGAGCCAACCTGGTGATTGATGGCGGTATGACACGCAAAATGATTTATGAACATTAAGGGGGCTGAATCGCTATGCCATGGAGCAGCACGGACTATCCGGATTCAATGAAAAACCTTCCTGAAAAAACAAGAAAAAAGGCCATTGAAATCGCCAATGCTCTGCTCGATGATAAGTACGAAGAGGGCAGAGCGATTGCCATCGCGACTTCTCAGGCTGAAAAGTGGGCGGATGATGGAACGGGCGATACCTATCTGCTCCACAAGAAGGATGACCATTGGGTTTTAGAGAAGGAAAATAGCCAGAGGGCGAGCTTTGTATATCACACAAAAGCAGATGCCATTAAAAAAGCGAGAGAACTGGTCCATGATCAAAACGCCTCAATTACCGTATACAAAGAAGATGGATCCGAAGAGCAAAGCATGAATTAATCACATTGCTGGGTAAGGGCCCATTCGTTGTCCATGCTAGGTGAATAACCTATAAGTGCAGGCTAACGAAGAGGAGGAACTATACATTGTATCCTTATATGATGAGAGGCAATCCGCCAGGGCCCTATAATAGATTTATACCTTTCGGTTTTCCATTTGTCGGCGGACTTTTAGGCGGTTTGCTTGGAGGAGCGATCGTCGGGGGCTTTGCCCGTCCTCCGTATTACGGAGGGTTTTATGGTGGCTACCCGGGATATGGGTATCCAGGCGCTTTTGGCTATCCGGGCGGATTTGCAGGAGGCTATCCGGGAGCAGGTTATCCCGGGGCCATTTACTGATATTACTATAAAGAGGCCGCTTTCAAAAGGAAGCGGTTTTTTTCATTTGCAGGAGAATCGATAAATATTCTTGCAGCAGTGTCTTTTTCAGATCATAAAAAAAGAGCTGAATGATCAGCTCCGGATTTCTTCTTCAGGTATGTGAATCTCTGTCACATTCAAATCTTCGTTTTTCAGAAAAGACAGTTCCAGTTCTTCATTTTGATACGTTGCCTTCGTTCCTTTTCTCCGGACAAGAAACGGCATTTGGAACGATTTTTTTTCTCCCGTTTCAGGGAAGTTCACAAGTGTAAGCTGATGGCTATTATGCTGGATTTTAACATTTTTAGCCTGTTCCGCCGGAATAGGGATTTTAAAATAAAGCCGGTCCGTTGCTTCATACCAGCTTTCTGAAGGGACACTTTTCTGCTTTTCCTCATGGTTTTCTGCAAACTGGTAGGGGAAGCCGGCTGCCTGATCCTGGCCGAAAACCTGGCCCATAACTTGCTGAACATAATTTTCCACTTGATTTGGATTCATTTTTTTAAAAAAATCAGGGAGTTTTTGCTGGTTAAATGGATATTGCTTGTTCCACGGAAACATGAAATCATCCTTTCTCTAAGCAGGCGATAATCCAGTATATGCGGGCAATAAGCCTTTTGCTTGTGAAGCTTCACGGGGGAAGAGTATAATGTCCATGGAACAAATGGGAGTGTGAAACAATTTGCATGAAGAGGCGAAATATGACAAACGCGGAATTATCCTTACAGCCGCTTCATATTTTTTATGGGGAATTCTCCCTCTGTATTGGAAAGCAGCCGATTCAGTACGCTCAGAGGAAATCCTGGCGCACCGGGTTTTTTGGTCGTTTATTTTTATGCTTTTAGTCCTTACAGCCGGAAAAAACTGGAGGAAGGCAGGGGAGGCGCTGATTGAGATGAAAAAGCGTCCGGTATTGATCATGTCCCTTGTTTTTTCCTCTCTGTTCATCAGCGCGAACTGGTTTGTATACATATGGGCCGTCAATAACCATCATATTCTTGAAGCCAGCCTTGGATATTATATTAATCCGCTGATCAGTGTTCTCCTTGGCGTTTTTTTCCTGAAAGAGAAGCTGAATAAATGGCAAAAATTTTCTTTTTTGCTTGCGTTCGCCGGAGTGCTGATCTCAAGCATCCATTTTGGAAGCTTTCCGTGGATTTCGATGATTTTGGCCTTAAGTTTCGGGTTTTACGGCCTGACAAAAAAGGTGACGAAGTTAAATGCTGCTGTTGGACTTGCATTTGAGACCCTTGTTGTTATGCCGGCAGCTGTTCTTTATTTACTTCAGCTAATGTGGAAAGGGGAATCTGCTTTTATGGCAGGGGAGGGCTTCCTGACTGACTTCCTCTTAATTGGAGCAGGTATTGTCACCGCCGTTCCGCTGCTTCTTTTTTCAAGCGGGGCCCAGAAAATTCCGCTGTATATGACTGGAATCCTTCAGTATATCGCTCCGACTTTGACATTGATTGTGGGGCTCGTTATTTTTAAAGAGTCGTTTACAGCAGTCGATTTTATAACATTTGCTTTTATTTGGCTCGCTCTTGCTGTTTTTACTTTCTCCTCAGCAAAAGATGCCCGCAATTTGCGTATGAAAAAGGCAAAAAGTAAATCAGCTTAAGGATAAGGAGCAGGAGTGATAAAATGGAAGATGAACAGCTGCTGAACAGCTTCAGGCAGATCTGGAACAGCAGGAAGCTTGATTTGCAGATGCCGCCAAAAGCAGCACTTGAAGAAGCCTTGAGAAGAGATTTGCTTGATGAAGGCACTCATCCCAGAGTCCGCAAGAATCCAGATCAGAAATACACCCTTGCAGTCAGCAGAGTCAGACAATCACATTTGAATGATGAGGAGAAAAACAAGCTGATTGCCCTGTATGAAAAGACGCTTGCCTCATTGAAGAAATAGATAAAGGAGCAACGATATGAAACCTATTAGCCCGATTGAGATTCAGGCATATCTGGATCAGCATGCCAACAAAGATGTATATATTCACCTCGAAACAACAACCGGTGCCTACAATGCCCATCAAAATGAGAACAGCATGACTGTTGTGGCATTTATCCGAAATGCCAAACTGAACTATTCTTTAGCGAAAATTACGGGCTTTGGTCCCTACAGAGTCGGTTTGAAGATGGAAGAAGGATGGACATATGCAGAGGGTCTGACTGATTTTACGATTGACGAGCAAAATCGCCTGATTATTGCGGGTCATCATCCGGACGGAAAACTCGCGATTGCGCTTCAAATCAGTACGGTGCCATTTCCATCTTGATGAAAAGGAGTTTTTACAATGAATGAACATGTATTAGTTGTTTTGCCGCATCCCGATGATGAATCCTTTGGGGTTGCCGGATTAATTGCACTTAAAAGAAAAGCAGGCGTACCGGTTACGTATGCATGCGGTACACTTGGAGAAATGGGCCGCAACATGGGGAGCCCGCTGTTTGCAAACCGTGAAACACTTCCTCTGATAAGGAAACGGGAACTCGAAGACGCATGCAGAGCTATGGATGTAACGGACTTGAGAATGCTCGGCATGAGGGACAAAACATTAGAATTTGAGGACATTGATTTGTTTGCTGACCGCATTGAAAGCATCATCCAGGAAGTGAAGCCTTCGCTGATTGTCACCTTTTATCCTGATCACGGCGTTCATCCTGACCACGATGCAACAGGCAGAGCGGTTATTCACGCTCTGAAAAGAATGCCAAAAGAAGAACGTCCGGAAACGTATTGCATGGCGATTACGAAAAACCGGGAAGAAACTCTTGGAGAGCCAAACGTGCTTCTTGATATCAGAGAAGTGGCTGAGATTAAAATGAATGCGTTAAAAGCCCACCGTTCTCAGACGGAAGGGGTTATTAAACAAATGGAAGCGAGCTTCAAAAAAGGTGAACCTCAAGTGATGAACTGGTTCGAAACAGAAACATACTGGCACTACCAATGGAACGATTAAGTAAACGTGAATGACGGAAGGCAAAACCCCCTGAGCGCTCATGAATGAGCATCCAGGGGGTTTTTTAAAAGTTTTATTAAACTTGGTTCATAATGGCAGCCGGCAGGTCATCCTCCTCGCCGATTTGCGGCTGCGGAGTCACACCGCTGATCTAAAGGAGTGTTACGCCTCCCGCTCCAAAGGGCGGGTAACTTTAGATCCTACCTTTCCAGCTCCAAAGAGGAGTGCAGCAGCCGTTTTTGCTTGCTGCGAAGACGCATCGAAAGTCCGATGGCACCGGAGGCAAGACCGGCAATCAGTCCAATCCAGTAGCCGAACGCCTGTAAATCCGTGTATTGGGCCATAATATAGCCGAGCGGAAGGCCAATTGCCCAATAGGAGATCAGGGCAGTGAAAAACGTGAACTTCACATCCTTGTATCCGCGAAGGGCCCCTTGAATAGGAGCCGCGACCGCATCGGATAGCTGGAAGAAAATCGCATAAATTAAAAACGTTTTGGTCAGTGCAAGCACTTCCGGATCCGCTGTATAGAGGGAAGCTATCGGGCCTCTGAAGAAGAAGATGATTGCTGCAGTCAATAGAGACAGGAAAATCCCCATTAAGATGCCAAGCCGGCTGTATTCTTTTGCATCCTGCCATCTTTTTGCCCCTGCTTCAAATCCGATAACAATGGTTAATCCCATGGATATTGAAAGGGGAATCATGTAAAGGAAGGAAGCAAAATTCATGGCAGCCTGGTGGGAGGCAATCGTAACCGTATTGTACTCACTCATAAAAAGCGTGACCGCTGCAAAGATACTCGTCTCAAAAAAAATGGCCATACCGATTGGCATGCCAATTCCCAGAATTTCTTTCCATTTTTGAGGAGAACCTTTATAAAAGCGGGAAAAAAGGGAAAAAGAAGCCAGTGACGGATGCCGGATAATCAGGCTAAACGTAATGATTGCAGTTATCCAGTAAGTTAAAGCTGTCGCAGCTCCAGTTCCAGCTCCTCCTAAAGCAGGAAATCCCAGCTTTCCAAAGATAAATAAATAATTAAGGAAAAAGTTTACTGGCAGGGCCGAAAGCGTGATCCACATGGTAATCCGTGTCATGCCCAGTGAATCAATAAAACTTCTTAGAACCCCATAAAAAAACAGTGGAAGGATACCGAAAGACAGATTAATCAGGTAATGTCTGGCAATGGTTTCAACTGAATCCTCAAGGGGAAGGTAGGCAAGAAGCGGATTAAGAATAAAAAATCCCGCAGCGATGACAGCCGCGGCCATAAAGATAGATAAATACAGCCCTTGAAAGACGGTAAACGGAACGCGGTCCTTTTTTCCGGCTCCCAAAAGCTGCCCGACCATTGGCGTAATCGCCATAAAAATCCCGCTTAACCCTGTGTAGACGGGAACCCAAATGCTTGACCCGACAGCCACTCCTGCGAGATCTTCCGGACTTACTTTTCCAGACATCGTCGTATCCAGAAATGTCATGGAATACAGACCGAGCTGTGTAATGAGGATAGGAAATAAAATCGTGCTGAATTGCTTCAATTTTTTTGAAAGTGTGTTCTGATGCTGCATCGAATACCTCTTCTGATCATGACATAATGAAGGAATTATACCACGAATCGATGCTCTGGTTATTGTTTATGTCTTTGATTTTTTGCAGATTCACCTTTAAACATCCGGTAATAAAACATTCCAAGAATGACCGTTCCTGAAACCGAAAAAATATATTGGCATATTTTCGCAATGAACATAGTGGGAACCCCTCTTTTTTATTCAGTGTGTACCATTAGTATGTACCACTAATTCCCAAGCAATTCTCTTTCATGTTCAGGTGAAAGGATGCAAACCCTAGAAGAAAGGAGCGGAAATGCAAATGAGCAAACAAGCAGAGAATGAAATATTGAATCATATTAAAAACAGCATAGAACGCAATTTAAACAGTATTATTAAAGGCTCTGAAAAGATTCTGAGTGAACTTGGCCACCCGGATTCCTGTCTTTTATGTGAACTGGAGGAACTGAACAAAAAGTTTCAGCTGATTCAGTCATCCGCTTCGACGTTCTATCTTCAAGTATATTTATCCGCTTATACCGAAAGCTTTCATGAACTGGCATCCGCGATGCAGAACTTGTCTCAGAAACGCCACGGAGGTCTGATTATAGTGGAGAGAAGTGAACCGGCAGCTCCTTATATCCGCAATGGCATTCAAGTTCAGGCAGATCTTTCAGCATCCCTTGCAGAGAGTATTTTTTACCCGGGGAATCCCCTGCACGATGGGGCGATGCTTATAAAAGGGGATAAGATCGTTTCAGCAGCAAACATCCTGCCTGTTTCGGATATTTCATCCGGGCGCAGCAAACTGGGCACGAGACACAGAGCGGCTATCGGATTGACGGAGAAAACAGATGCCATCGTACTAATTGTATCAGAGGAAACAGGGAAGATGTCCTTTGCAAAAGAAGGATCGATTTATCCGATAAGTACAAATAATCTTTAAATTCTTATCCTGTTATAAAGTTCTTTCATCCAATAAAAATGTGAGATATAATGTCGGATATGTTTCATGGAGGAGGTAAAAGGTTGAACAGGCTTATTGATCAGTATTTTAAGCTAACAGAACGCAACACCAGTGTCCGCAGAGAGTTTTTGGCAGCACTGACGACATTTGTGACTGTAAGTTATATTATCCTTGTAAACCCGGTGATTTTATCCGAGGCAGGCATACCGAAGGAAGCGGCTTTGGCGGCAACCATTTATGGAATTGTCATTACCAGTTTAATTATGGGTTTTTGGGCGAATCTTCCGATTGTCATTGGCCCCGGAATGGGACTCAACGCATTTTTTACATATACAGTCGTTCTTAAACAGGGTTTGTCCTGGGAAACAGCACTCGGAGCCGTATTTATATCAGGACTTGTCTTCTTTATTTTATCGGTTTTTGGCATCAGCGAAAAAGTAGTCCGCGCTATTCCTAAAACCCTGAAAGCATCGATTACTGCAGGAATCGGGCTGTTCATTGCTTTTATCGGATTAAAAAACGGCGGAATTGTTGTTCCGGATGAAGCAACGTTTGTCGCACTGGGGGATATGACCAATATCGGGACTATTCTTGCGGTTGCAGGAATCGTTCTCACAGCTGTTCTGTCTGCTCTCAATGTCCGAGGCGCGATTATTATCTCGATCCTCATTGTCTCAGCAGCATCCATATTATTAGGGAATTCTCCATCACCGAAGGGACTTTCAGATTTTCTTTCGTTTCAAATCCCTTCTATTGAACCGACGTTCATGGCGATGGATATAAAAGCAGCCATTGGCTACGGAATCCTGTCGATTATTTTTTCATTTACGATCGTTGAATTATTTGATACGCTCGCTACATTAATTGGTTTGACGAAAAAAGCAAACCTGACAGACGAGCGCGGAAACGTGCCGAATATGAACCGGGCATTGACTACAGGTGCTTTCGGGACCATGGTGAGTGCGGTACTTGGGAGTACGGCGATGAATACGTATGTAGAAAATGCAACTGGAATTGCATCGGGTGCCCGTACTGGATTGAAGGCGATTTTTGCAGCCCTCCTTTTTTTACTTACCTTGTTATTTGCCCCGTTCATTCAATTTATTCCAAGCGTCGCAACATCACCTGCCCTTATCATTATAGGAGCATTTATGCTGACCGAGCTGCAGGAAGTGGACTTTGATGATCTGACCGAGCTCATTCCTGCGTTCCTGGCCCTCATCATGATGCCTTTAACCTATTCCATTGCAGAAGGAGTGGCATTCGGGTTCCTCTCTTATACGCTGCTTAAGCTATTTACAGGAAGGGCAAAAGAGCTGCATTGGCTTATGTATGTGATATCCGCCGCTTTTATTGTCAATTTTTTCTTAATCGGCTAACCGTACAGGATGAAAATCCTGTATTTTTTTATAGAAAATTTCGGGTGGCGAAATATCTTTAACGGTGCTATAGTAAATGAATCAACCAAAAAATGGAGAATGCATATGTGGAAAAATAAAAATGTATGGATTATTTTAGCCGGGGAGTTTATCGCAGGACTCGGCTTATGGATGGGGATTATCGGCAATCTGGAATTTATGCAAACTTATATTCCTTCAGACTTTCTCAAATCTCTGCTGCTGATCGCGGGTCTCCTCGCGGGCGTAGCATTCGGTCCGCTGGCTGGACGAATCATCGACAGCCGTTCAAAGAAAAAAGTCATGATTATTTCCGGTATTGGAAGAATGCTGAGTGTCCTTTTCATGTTTGCCGCTATATCCTATGGTTCAGTATGGCTTATGCTGTTATTTTTGATTGGGATTCAAGTATCTGCCGCCTTTTATTTTCCTGCCCTGCAGGCAGCCATTCCTGTGATTGTCAAAGAAGAGGAGCTCGTTCAGATGAACGGGGTTCATATGAATGTTGCCACGCTGGCAAGGGTCATTGGCACTGCGCTTGCAGGCATGCTGCTCTCATTCGTCAGCCTGAGCGCCCTCTATGCTCTCTCAATGGCGGCATACGGAGTTTTGCTTGGATCTACATTTTTCCTGCAACTAGAGGAAGCTGGAAACAAAAGCGGTTTAAACAGGAAAGCGAACCGCGGAGGATTTTTGGAAGTGCTCCCTATATTGAAAAAGGCTCCGATTGCCTTGACCGCTCTTATTCTGACCATTATTCCAATGCTTTTCATTGGAGGCTTCAATCTAATGGTTATTAATATCAGTGAGCTTCAGAACAGCACTGCGGTGAAAGGTCTTCTCTATACAGTCGAAGGCTTGAGCTTCATGCTCGGTGCACTAATCGTCAAAAAGCTGTCTGACCGGTATAATCATATCGTTTTGATGATTTTGTTTGCTTTCATTACTTCTATTGCCCATTTGTCTTTATTCTTCAGCGATCATTTCTGGATGTCGCTTTTCTCGTTCGGTCTTTTCGGCTTAAGTGTCGGCTGTTTTTTCCCAATCGCCTCCACGATCTTCCAAACAAGGATCGACAAAGAATATCATGGCCGGTTTTTCTCATTCCGAAATATGCTGGACCGGATTATGTTCCAGGTAGTGCTGCTTGGAACCGGCCTTTTGCTCGACACAATCGGACTCCAATATATGGTGGTCGTATTCGGAGCAGGTTCGATGGTGCTGGTTCTTCTTTATGGCCGGACCCAGCTGAGAATGCTTTCAAATCAAGCCAAGCCGACTCCATTACCGGAACCCAAAAAAGCAAGCAGCTGAGCAGTCCATTATGGACTGTTTTTTTTTTAGGAGTTTAAAAAATGACGAAGAAGGGAAGGAGAATGTGTCGGAAATGTCGAAATGGAGGGAAAGGTCATTCTAAATAAAACAGAGTCTGATTTTTTATTGCGGCACTGTTTGGAAATTATGTAAGACCTGGAGAGAAAAACTCTATAAAGCTCAAACATATTTATTTTTAAAAAGGCTGTGTTAAAGCGTGAAATTGATTTTAAAATGTGCTCATTGCAGGGCTTGCCAGCTGCAATTAACAGCCAAGTTTAACAAAGCTATTAAAAAAGAGTGAAAATTATGTTACTTCAGCCGATACATATAAAGAATGCTGTCTAAAAAAGATTTAATTTGCAATATGGCGCCCTTAAGGAGAGCCCTGCAGCAGCGGATTGGCCAAGTAGGAATCGAATAGTAATAGAGGAGGCTCTGTAAATGAATCATAAAGTACTGGGATTGACGGTAACTGCAGTGGCAGGTGCTTCATTTTTTGCCACATCTGCATCTGCAGAGAGCGTAAAGGTTAAAAGCGGGGATTCCCTTTCGAAAATTGCCTATCAGTATAAAGTATCTTTAAAAGCTTTGAAGGAAGCCAATCAGCTGACGAGTGACATGATCTATATCGGACAAGTTCTGCAGCTTCCCGGAACCGGGCAAAAAACGAAGCCTGCCAGTCCAAAAAAAGAACAGACTGCTTCCAGTACATACAAGGTGGAAAAAGGAGATTCATTGTGGCTTCTTGCCAGAAAATTCGGTATGACGGTAGATGAACTGAAATCACTGAATTCTCTTAGAGCCGATACCATATTTCTTGGGCAGATTTTAAAAGTAAAATCTGCTTCTAATCCTGTGAAACCGGCGGTTACTCCGCCAGCACCGCCTAAAGCGCCTGTTTCAGAGGATAAAGACTCCGCAGGCGGACGTACATATGAAGTGAAACCAGGTGACTCGCTGTGGAAGATTGCCAACCGGTTTAACTTAACCATTGCCGAATTAAAAGTAGCCAATAACCTTAAAAATGATGTTCTTTATGTTAATCAGATTCTGAAGCTGAATGGAGAAGTAAAGCCAGAATCGAACCCAATTCCTTCTGTTCCGGCCAATCCGCAGCCATCTTCACCGGAATCTTCCCAAAATGATTCTGCGAAAACGGAAGCCATGATCAATGAAGCAAAGCTCTTGATGGGGGTTCCGTACAAGTGGGCGGGCAATACGCCTTCAGGTTTTGACTGCAGCGGTTTTGTTTATTATGTCATGAATAAAGTAACTTCCGTTTCCCGGTTGAGTGCTGCCGGGTACTCCAGTATGATGAAACCGGTGGATGAGCCGCAAAGAGGGGATTTCGTCTATTTTACGACTTATAAAGCCGGTCCGTCGCATATGGGCATCTATCTGGGCGATGGCGATTTTATTCATGCAAGCGGATCCCAGGGGATCACCATTTCGAATCTTTCAAACACTTACTGGAAAACGCACTACCTCGGAGCCAAGCGCTACTTTTAAAAGAAGCCGCCTGGCTTCTTTTTTTGTCATATGATGGGCATGCATCCATAGTAAACTTCTTCCAATTGTCTTCTGTTTGGATCTCTGCCGCTTTGGCAAGAATGCAGATGAACAGTAAATAATCAATGGAGGTTTACGATGAATCATTGGATCAAAGCCGTTATTCCTTTTCTTGCAGCGGCATCTTTGCTGGGCTGTGCTTCTGGTGAAAAAGACCATTCTGAGAACGCGGAGGAAGTATCTCAAAAGAATCCAAAAGAGATTTTCGTTTCTCTGATCACGTCAAAAGGGGAAAGTGCCGGGACTGCTGCTATAACAGAAACCATTAAAGGCATCAACATTCATCTTGAGGGGAAAAATTTGCCACCGGGGAAACACGCGATTCATATCCACGAAAAAGGAGTATGCACAAAGCCGGATTTCAGTTCTGCCGGGGCACATTTAAATCCATATTCAAAAAAACACGGTTTTGAAAATCCGCACGGTCCCCATGCAGGGGATATCCCGAATATAACCATTGGACAGGATGGAACCATCAAAGCAGATGTTACAGCTCCCCTCGCAGAGATTTCCGATGTGCTTGATGAGGATGGAAGTGCAGTGGTCATTCATGAAAAAGAAGATGATTACAAAACAGATCCTTCAGGCAATTCCGGGGCAAGAATCGCATGCGGAGTAATCAAAAAAGAGAATAGCATGTAAAGCTTATCCTTTCCCGAATCTGCTTTTCGGGGAAGGATTCTTTGTGATGTCCCTCTTTTTTCTGTATACTGACATAAGAATAGCAGAAGCTGAAAAGAGGTTTGCATAATGAATAGAATGAATTTAAATCTTCCGGATGAAATAAAGGAAATGATGGAACGCACAGCAGGATTATCCGAACAGGATCCTGCCCTGATTGGCAAAGGCGGATTTATAACGGGTGATCCATCTATTATAGAAGACGCAGTCATCGCGCTGGCGCTGGGGAAAAATGTCCTGCTGAAAGGTCCGACGGGTGCAGGGAAAACGAAGCTTGCGGAAACCATTTCCTCCATATTCAATAGGTCCATGCACAGTATTAACTGCTCTGTCGATCTCGATGCAGAGGCTTTACTGGGGTATAAAACCATTCACACATCAGAAGGGAAAACGTCAATTGAGTTTGTTTCAGGTCCTGTCATCCAGGCGATGAAAAAAGGACATTTGCTATACATAGATGAAATTAATATGGCTAAACCGGAAACACTGCCGATTCTGAACGGGGTGTTGGATTACAGGAAAATGATCACCAATCCGTTTACCGGGGAAGTGGTGAGAGGATCTGAGGCTTTTGGAGTCATTGCTGCCATCAATGAAGGGTATGTGGGGACGGTCCCGCTGAATGAAGCATTGAAGAACCGCTTCGTAATAATTGATGTGCCCTATATTCAGGGAGAAGAACTCCGCCGGATTATTGAAAGCCAGTCGAGATTGAAAGAGGAGAAACTCATCAGTTTGTTTGTCAGACTTTCAGCCGATTTAATCATTCAAGTCAGGAACGGACAGGTATCAGAAGAGGCCGCTTCCATCCGTGCCCTATTGGATACGTGCGATTTGGCAGCCTATATTTCTCCATTGAGAGCCATTGAACGGGGGATAGCCGAGAAAGTGGAAGATGAAAGGGAAAAGGCGGCGATCCGGAATATAGCGGAAACGTTATTCGAGTGAGGAATTCTGATGAGATTTATTAAATTTAACGATAGCCAAATTGACTCTTTTCTTTTTATGGAATTGTCCGATCTCGCCAAAACCCTTTCTAAAAACCCTGATCTGGAACTGGAATATGCCCCATATTCCTATCTGAATCCGGCAGAGAATAAAATTTATCTGACTCATTTTTGGGATCACAGACCGCTTGCCGATCAGATAAGCGGATTAAAGAGCGATGTTTACCTCACGGCTTCTGGACAAGTATTTCACAGCAGCCGGAAAGAAACAAAGCAATTTATTGATCAGGCGAAAAAACTTCAGGCAGGCGGATTCGCGAAACAGCTTTTCGTTCTGCTGGAATCGGTTCGCATTGAAGAAATCATAAAGAAAGAAAGACCGGGAACAAAAAAATATTTTAATAGAAGAACAGCCATGTACAGAAAGTATTTTCGTTCTCAGTTAACGATCCATCTGGAGAGGAATATTGCAGCAGATGCTCTGTTTAATGCCCTCTATTTGAAGCTGACGGCCGAATCTCCGCTTGAAACCATTCCATTGCTGAACAAAGATTTTGAACGGATGCTTCCTTTTCTGCAGAGAGAGCTTGAAATGGCCTTTGAGAGTTCAGGGACGGCACAGACTGCCGGAACAGCACTCCGTATAACGGAAACGGCTGAAGAGTTTTTTGAAAAGGATATGCTGAATACGTATTTTTTTCTGCCGGAGAACGGATTTGAAGAGGCGGATGGATTAACCTTTAAAGATTTGAAGCGGACGAATAAGCTGGATAACGATGATACCCTCGACCTGGACCGCAAGGAAGAACGGGATGTACATGATCAGGAAATGCCGACATGGCATCGTGAGACAAGCAAAGCCACGGACAGCTTTTTGCAATATGACCTTGAGCATGGATCCAAGACCGATTTAATGGGGAACGGCCTTCGTGAAGGCGAGGACGGCGATCAGGCAATGGGTACAGTGCAAGGTTCTGCCAGAGAATCGAAAAGAAATAATTATGCAGAATCAGATGTTTTGGAGAACCGGCAGGATGGAGAGTTTTTGGGCCGGGAGCATCCATTCGGAAAAGAAAATAAATATGCCTATCCTGTTTTTAAAGAGCCTGAGACTATTGCGCCGGAGCATTATCAGCAATATAGCGAAAATAAGGCGATTATTTCTCATTATCAAAAAAAGCTTAAGCAGATGATTAAGAAAACACTTGAGCATAAGAAAACCAATCCGAGAACAGATCTTCATACCGGAAGACTCGGGAGAAAACTTCTGCGCTGGGTGACAGATGACAATCCGAGGCTGTTTTACAAAAAACAGGAACCCTCTATGCAGATCGATGCCGTTTTCACCTTGCTAGTGGATTGCTCCGCCTCCATGCATGATAAAATGGATGACACAAAGCTCGGCATTACACTCTTTCATGAAGCATTGAAGTCTGTTGGGGTCGTTCATCAAGTAACCGGGTTTTGGGAGGATACAAATGAAGCCTCTGCACTCAGCCAGCCGAACTATTTCCACCGGGTTATTCCATTCAGACATTCACTGTCCAAAAGTTCGGGTCCAACTATTATGCAGCTCAGTCCCGAAGAGGATAACCGGGATGGATATGCAATCAGGCATATGACGAAAGAGTTGGTGTCCAGACAGGAAAAGCAGAAATTCCTTTTAGTATTTTCAGATGGCGAGCCTGCTGCGATGGACTATGAGCAGAAAGGAATTGTCGATACCCACGAAGCGGTTCTCGAAGCCCGCAAAAGGGGAATAGAAGTGATCAATATCTTTTTGTCCAGCGGAGAAGCGGAAGAAAGCCAGATTAAAACGATTCAGAACATTTACGGGAAATTCAGCATTATTGTACCGGATGTCAGTGCTCTGCCTGATGTGCTGTTCCCGCTCTTAAGAAAACTTTTGAAGAAAAGCATTCTGAGCATATAGTGATTTAGTCATCATGAATTCAGGGCATCCCTTCCAACTGCTTTGGGGATGCCCTCTTTTTATTATGAACATGCCGCTGTTTTCAGGTGCTGATTGACTGAAAGGGGAGCCATAGGACGGGTGAGCCTGAGGGACACATCTGTAGCCCGGATATCCCGCAGAACTGAAAATTTGAAAATGATGTCCTTCTGATGGGAAAAACATCCAAGCGACAGGAACCTCCGCGAATTTTTCCATAATTCGGCACAATTTTTTGTTTTTCAATATTATTTACAATTTTCGATAGATAATTGTTGGAAAGAATAAATGGTAGTGTTAAAATATCTATGGAAGCGTTTTAACTGTTTTACATAAGACGCGATCTGCAAAAACATATACCAGTATAATATCCTATTATTTAACATTCGGTAATTATCAGTTGGGGGTAGTGTGAAATGCCGCAAACCAAGTCAAAGCTCAACGTTACATGGGAAGACTTCCATGGCCCTAACCTTGGCTATGTCATGGATCTGTATGATCAATTTTCAGAAAATCCTGAATCGGTCGACGCCGATTTACAGGAGCTATTTCAACAATTGGGGCAGCCGCCTGAAAACGGATCCGCTGCACCTGTCAAAGCAGCTTCGGAATCAAGGCAATCGATTGCAGATTTCAGTCCGGAAAAAATCGTCAAAGTCGCTTCAGCTGTCAAATTAGCTGAGGATATTCGTACGTACGGACATTTAAATGCGTCTATCTTTCCTATCGAGGGGATGGGTGACAGCCAGGATCTTCTGAGCATCGAGGCGTATGGCCTGTCGGAAGAAGATCTGAAGGAAATTCCCTATTCCGTTCTTTGCGAGGATGCTCCGGCTACCGTTAAAAACGGGTACGATGCGATTCTTCATTTAAAAGAAAGCTATAAAAAATCATTATCTTTCGAGTTCGATCACGTTCACAGGTTCGAGGAAAAGAACTGGCTGAAGAGAATGGTCGAAACGGGAGATTTATTTAAACCGCATTCCAAGGAAAAGCGAAAAGCGCTCCTGAAAAGGCTGTTTGAAGTGGATGGATTTGAAAAATACCTTCATAAAACATTTGTAGGGCAAAAGAGATTTTCAATCGAAGGACTGGATATGCTTGTACCCGTCCTGGATGAAATGGTCCAAAATGCAGTCGAGAGCGGAACGAAAACGATTAACATCGGTATGGCACACCGCGGACGGCTGAATGTATTGGCCCATGTTCTCGGCAAACCTTATGAAATTATCTTTTCTGAATTCCAGCATGCTCCGAATAAGGATCTTGTACCTTCTGAAGGTTCAACGGGCATTAACTATGGCTGGAGCGGAGACGTTAAATATCACTTAGGCGCTGACAGGCAGATTAAAGATGAAAATACAGTACGCGCCCGTATTACATTAGCCAACAATCCGAGCCATCTTGAATACATTGATCCGATTGTAGAAGGATATACACGTGCAGCTCAGGAAGATCGAAAAGTCAGCGGTTTTCCGGAAATTGATACAAGCAGATCGCTGGCGATTCTTATTCACGGGGATGCTGCATTTCCTGGTGAGGGGATTGTAGCTGAAACGCTCAACCTCAGCCAGCTTAAAGGGTATCAGACCGGGGGAACGATACATATTATTGCCAATAATATGATCGGCTTTACGACTGAAAGCTCTGATTCCAGATCGACCCGCTATGCAAGCGATCTCGCAAAAGGATATGAAATTCCTATTATCCACGTGAACGCGGACGATCCGGAAGCATGCCTGGCGGCAGCCTACCTTGCTTCTGAATACAGACGCCTGTTCAAAAAAGATTTCCTTATTGATTTGATCGGATACCGCCGTTTTGGTCATAACGAGATGGATGAGCCAATGACTACACAGCCTCAGCTTTACAGCAAGATCAAAGCTCATGACACAGTTAAGGCGCTCTATTCCAAGTCTCTGACTCAAGATCAAGTATTGACGGAAGAGGAAGTAGCAGCGCTTGAAGAAGAAGTACAAAGCAAATTTGAAACAGCCTACAAAAAAGTGCCGGATAAAAAAGTGGCGCAGGTACATGACATTCAGCTTCCGGAGACCATTTCTCACGGAATCCCGCCATTGGAAACAGCGGTTGACATCAGTGATATCCGCTCTATTAACCGCGCTTTGGTTGAATGGCCGGAAGATTTTAAAGTATTTGGAAAGCTGCAGAGAATTCTTGAGCGCCGTGCGAGTGTCCTGGAAGAAGACCATAAGGTTGAGTGGGGCCTTGCTGAAGCAATCGCATTCGGTTCCATTTTGCTGGATGGTACACCAATCCGCTTAAGCGGGCAGGATTCTGAGCGCGGAACGTTCGCGCAGCGCAACCTCATCCTCCATGACAGCGAGAACGGAAATGTGTATTCTCCGCTTCATCAGCTGGATCAGGCTAAAGCATCATTTGCTGTCCATAACAGTCCTTTATCAGAAGGATCGGTTATCGGATTCGAATACGGATATAATGTATTTGCACCTGAAACCCTTGTTCTATGGGAAGCGCAATACGGAGATTTTGCCAACGCAGCCCAAGTCTTTTTTGACCAGTTCATCTCTGCAGGGCGTGCGAAATGGGGACAGAAATCCGGTCTTGTTATGCTTCTTCCTCATGGATATGAAGGACAGGGACCTGAGCATTCAAGCGGAAGACTTGAGCGGTACCTTCAGCTTGCTGCAGAAAATAACTGGACAGTCGCCAATCTGACTAGTGCAGCCCAGTATTTCCATATCTTAAGAAGACAGGCGAAAATCCTGAAGATGGAAGAAGTCAGACCGCTTGTGATTATGACACCAAAAAGCCTTCTAAGAAATCCTAATACGGTTTCTGATGTACAGGAATTAAGCAGCGGATCTTTCAAAAAGGTTCTTGAACAGTCCGGAATGGGCGGAAATCATCATGCTGTGACACGGATCGTGCTCTGCAGCGGCAAGCTTGCAATCGACCTTTCTGACAAAGTAAGACAAACGGAAGAGAATACGGATTGGCTCCACATTTTAAGAGTAGAAGAATTGTATCCGTATCCGGAGCAGGAACTGGCATCTATTCTGGCAAGATATGAAAATCTTGAAGAATTAGTCTGGGTTCAGGAAGAGCCTCAAAATATGGGAGCATGGACATATATCGAACCGAAGCTCCGCGAATCAGCCCCATCAGGAGCTCAAGTGTCTTATATCGGAAGAAACAGGAGATCCAGTACGGCAGAGGGAGACCCTACTGTTCATAAAAAGGATCAGGAACGCATCATCACACAGGCGATTACACGAAACTAAGGGGGAAATGATCATGGCTGAAATTAAAGTACCGGAACTTGCAGAATCGATCTCGGAGGGAACAATTGCCCAGTGGCTAAAGCAGCCAGGTGATTTTGTAGAGCAGGGTGAATACCTGCTTGAACTCGAAACAGATAAAGTGAATGTTGAATTAACAGCAGAACAATCCGGAGTATTGAAAGAAGTGCTGAAAGACGCTGGGGATACCGTTCAAGTTGGAGAAATCATCGGTACAATCGATGAAAAAGAAGAAACGGGCAGCGGACAAAGCTCAGATCAGGACAGTCAGCAAGCAGAACTGAAGCCAGTTAAAGAGGAATCTAAAAAAGAAGAGCCAAAAACCGACCGTATTCCATCCAGGGAAAATGAACCGGCTGCACAGGCTGATTCTAAAAATCGTACCATTGCTTCCCCGGCTGCCAGAAAACTCGCCAGGGAAAAAGGGATTGATTTAAGTTCAGTCAATGCTTCGGATCCTCTTGGAAGAGTCCGCAAGCACGATATCGAGAATCATCAAAATGCGCCGAAACAGCAGCCTCAGGCGGCAAAAGCGGCTGAAAAAGCTCCTCAGCCTCAGGCTGAAAATCCGGCTAAGCCTGTAGAGCGGGTAAAAATGTCCCGCCGCAGACAAACGATTGCCAACCGTTTGGTGGAAGTGCAGCAAACGGCAGCCATGCTGACGACATTTAATGAAGTCGATATGACTGCTGTCATGGATGTAAGAAAGCGCCGTAAAGATAAATTTTTCGAGCAGCATGATGTCCGCCTTGGATTTATGTCGTTTTTCACAAAAGCTGTTGTTGCTGCCCTTAAGCAATTCCCGCTTTTAAATGCAGAGATTCAAGGAACGGAGCTTGTGCTTAAAAAATTCTATGACATTGGAATCGCCGTGGCTGCACCTGATGGACTAGTCGTTCCGGTTGTCCGTGATGCAGACCGCATGAGCTTTGCAGGAATCGAAGGAGAAATTTCCAATCTTGCAAAAAAAGCCAGAGATAACAAGCTTACACTGAATGAATTGCAGGGCGGCACATTCACAATCACGAACGGAGGAGTATTTGGCTCCCTTCTATCTACACCGATTTTGAACGCTCCTCAAGTAGGGATTTTGGGCATGCATAAAATTCAATGGCGCCCAATTGCTCTTGATCAGGAAAGAATGGAAAACCGTCCAATGATGTATATTGCTCTATCATACGACCACCGTATAGTAGATGGAAAAGAAGCGGTAAGCTTCTTGGCAACGGTTAAAGAACTGCTTGAAGACCCTGAATCCCTGCTTTTAGAAGGGTAATTCATTTCGTATATTCTAAAAAAGGCTTATTCCAGGTGGAATAGGCCTTTTTTTCTGCTGAAAGGTATTCGGCGGCTGAACACCTGTTAATGGAAGTATAGAGCAAACACAGGCATGGGAACTCCAGAAAGAAAAGACATTGCAGAAAAAAATGGGCTCTTGATCCTGTGAGCCTTCAACCCTCATTCCTATTCCTATAAAAACCCGGCTTTCAGATAAAGAATAATAAGTGCTATATTGATTATGGGAAGTGTTCAAAACAGAACACGGTTCATGTTCAAATAGATGTGACACTTACAGTCTTTCAGAAATGCCAATAAAGGAGAGTGAGCCCTTGTTAATTTCTCTGCTGAGCCATAAAAGTCCGAAAAAAAATGAAATTGAAGATGCATTTTTTCTATCAAGCGATAGCCGGATATTTGGTGTATTTGATGGGGTGACCCCGTTAGATCCTGCTTTATTCACGGGCGGCCATAACGGGGCCTATCTTGCATCTCATCTGTTCGCGTCTTCTCTTGCTGAGTACAGGAACAGCAATAAAACACTGGAAGAATGGCTTGTGGAAACCAATTCCTTTCTGCTGGAGCAAATGAAATCCTCTCTTGTGAACACGGAAGAGAGGCATTTAAGGTGGGCAACATGTGCTGCTGTTCTGGAGATTAAGGGGGACGAAGCTTTTTATGTCCAGTGCGGCGATTGTATGATCATCATGGAGGATATTTCCGGAAAAATCACTCCTTTAACATCTAATTCCGTCGAGGGTATTTCTGCAAGAGCAAAGGCTGAGCGTGAGCGGAGAAGAAAAAGTGGAGAGAACATTCGCGAAGAATCCTTCTTTGACAGCAGTTCTTTTGAAAAAATGAAGCACCATCGCCAATTAGCCAATCGTCCAATAGGGTATTCCGTAGCAAACGGAGATCCTGAACTTAAAGATTTTATCCAATCCGGGAAAATTGCGTTAAACCGTGCCCGAAGCCTGTTTCTTTTAAGTGACGGACTTTTTCACCCGGAGCTTTCTTTAGAGGAAGTGTACAAAGAAGTGTCGCATACCGGCATAGAATCTTATGCAGAAGCATTAAGGTACAAAGAGTATACAGAAGGACTGCCGCATGATGACATGACCGGCATTTTCATACGATTAGATAACGAAGTTTGCCTAAATCCTAATTAAATAATAAAATATAACTATAATTCTTAATTGCAAAAGGAGCTATCCAGATATGAACCATTTAAACTGGCACGATAAAAAAACGATAAAAAAAGTAAAGTGTATTCATACGAATGCAGAGAAATACATTGTCAACCGCGCTTTGACTAAAGGGAATACATATGAAGTGAAAAATGAAACGGAAGAATTTTATTTTGTTGCAGACAATTCTGGTAAAGTAAGCGGATTTTATAAAGATTATTTCGAAGAGGCTTAAAAAGCTGCCTCTTTGCTGATCCAGCCATGGTTTTTGAAAGAGAGGGATGGTGCAGTTGATGCTGCAAAAGGATTATATACTGGGGGTTAACCCGTTCGAACTTTTAAATAGCGTAGGAGAAGCACTCATCCTGACTGATAATGAGTTGAATATCATCTGGTTTAATGAATATTCAGCGAATTTATTAAATACAATCGCCCCCCATATGAAGCTGCCGGCGGGTGATTCTTTTCTTGGGATGAATTTGAAATCTTTCCATTCACCTGAACAAATTGATAAAATAGAAAATGGTCCGCTGCCCTACACATCCTCCATCCAGCTTTTTCAGACATTTTCAGCCCGGATTGTAGTCGACCGCCTTCCTGAGAACAGGGGTTTTATTCTAACATGGAAAGATGTAACCGATTACGAAAATGAGCTGCGCTCCGGAAGAGAAATGATGGAAGAATTATATACTCCTATAATAGGAACGATGCTGGAGCGGACTTTTCTGGTCGCTGTTACCGGCTTTTTATCTGAACAAAGGATTGAACATATGACCGAAAAGATTTTATTGTTTTCCGGGAAGAATCAGGCAGAGCATATGCTGTTTGATTTTTCGGAAATGTATTCCGTCCCTGATGAATCGGTCATATACAAGCTTGAACAATTAATGGAAGCCCTGAAGCTTATGGGAACAGAGGCCATTTGTGTGGGGCTGAAGCCCGGAATGGCCCAGCAGATGATATCCAGAGGCTATGGTTTTTCAACAAAAGCATTTTCCTCATTTAAACAGGGGATCGGCTATGTTTGGAAAAAAGAAGGGGTTACATTGGTGAAACGGTAATTTCGTCAGGCAATGCTAAAGCATTAAGCTGATACTTTTAAAAAAACAGTTGCTGATTGGAGAGGAAGGGATCAGAATCGAGGGGAGCAGCGGGACAGGGGAGAATGCTCGCTGCAGCTCAAGGATAAGTGACCGCCTCCCGGCAGCAAGCAGCCAAGTTTACATTTAGTTTGTTGAAAAGCGGGGTTCGGCAATAGATGGATATGCAAAGATATAGTCAGATTATTCTAAGCCAGAAAGATACGCTAGCGGAATTTGTTACAGAAAAACAGAATCAGGCTTATCCAAAGCTGAGTGAATTATCAGCAGAACTGCTTCCATTAAGGGTGGAGCTTGTCACGCTTTATGGCGAGGCGCTAAGCATGGACTGTGAAGAGCGAAAACATGTGATTTCTGAATGGGGAAAGCAAACAGGGAAAAAGTGTGCGGAAATGGGTACCACCCTGGATTCTATGCTTAATGAAGTACCTCATTACAGAGAAATCATCGGAAATGAATTAAAAAAAGAAGCCATGCGGCAAGAGATTTCACTTGAAGATTTTTATCATATACTGAGCAGACTGGACGAAACAGTAAATGAAATTGTTTACTATTTCAGCTTGCCGTTTGTAGAATTTCACGAGACACAAATTTTGCAGTCCCAAAGTGCGGTTATGGAATTGTCTGTTCCTGTTGTACCGATTTCAAAAGGAATCGCTGTTCTCCCTGTAATAGGCACTCTCGACACATACCGGGCAAAACTTTTGCTTGAGCAGTCTCTAGAAAAAAGTGTTCAGCTGAAGGTGGAGCATTTTGTATTGGATTTATCCGGAGTTCCGATCATCGATACTTTTGTAGCGCATCAGATTTTCCAGATTATTGATTCGCTTAAACTGATTGGAGTGAATGCAGCAATCAGCGGCATTACACCTGAAATTGCCCAGACCATTGTAGGATTAAACCTCAACTTCGGTCAGATTAAGACCTATTCAAGTCTGCAGTATGCCCTGCAGGGAATCGGATTCAGCCATCATTCATAATTGAATTATGTCAACCAGAGACAAGTATACGCATACTTGTCTTTTAACGTGTTTCTGTTATAAAATACATGACAATGAGCTTGAAATAGGAACGGGGGGGAGGGGAGTTTTTGAAAGCCACTATATCTGATATTGCCTTAATGGCTCAAGTCTCGAAAAGTACCGTTTCAAGATATTTAAATGGAGGCTATGTAAGTGCTGCCACTTCTGAAAAGATTGAGGCGGTCATAAAGGAAACTAAATATGAACCGAATTCATTCGCCCAGAGCTTGAAATTAAAAAAAACGAATTTTATCGGTGTGATCATCCCGAGGCTTGATTCCTATACGATGACCAAAATGCTCATGGGAATTGATGAACGGCTTAAAGAGCTTGGTTTTCAGATGCTTGTTGCAAATACAGATCAGATTCTGGACCGTGAAGTTGAAAACATTCATGCGTTTGCCCGCCAGAAAGTCGCAGGCATTATTTTAATGGCAACCAGATTAACCTCTGAACATAATGAAGCATTTGAGGATGCTGGAATTCCTGCTTTAATTATCGGACAGGAAAGTGATGTGCTCCATTCCATTGTTCATGCAGACTATGAGGCAGGGTTTGATCTTGGACAATTTGTTTATAAAAAGGGCCACCGTTCTGTCACGTATATCGGGGTAACAGAACAGGATGAAGCCGTTGGCAGGAAAAGAAAACAAGGTTTTTTGGACGGCCTGCAGGCAGGAGGTCCCCACTCAGTCAATTGTGTTGAAGCTGATTTTTCGATGGAGCGTGCGAAACTGGTGACGGAAAATGCATTAAATGAGCACATTCCGGACTTAATTGTCTGTGCAACAGATAATATGGCACTGGGGGCAATGAAAGCGATTCACGAAAAGAAACTCGCTATTCCAAAAGATCTTTCAGTTGCAGGCTTTGGAGGCTACCGAATTTCAGAAATGGTGCATCCCGGATTAACGACAGTAAGTTTCCATTACTTTGATGTGGGGCTGAATGCAGCATTTTCGATGGTTAGTCTCATAGAAGGAAAGAGTGTACAGAAAAAAATGATATCCGGATACGAAATCATTAGCAGAGAAAGTATAGCTGATCGGAATCATCGCGCTTGAGCCCCAATAGGGGGCTTTTTTTTACGCTATTTAATAAATTTATTTATGAATTCAAGGTTATACACACAGACTGGAAATCTGTGGAGAAGTGTTTTGTATAGTAAACACTTAAAAACAGCTGTATCAGTGTGTTTATATTTTTCAAAAAATGAGAGTGATACAGATATAATCTGTCTCAGTTTCATTATTAATCTGTATCAGTTAAGGGTAGCGATGACCCAAATACATTTTCATGATATAATTTTATTTAAAATGATTAGTGAAGAGAGTGTGGAATGAATGAGGAAGCCTGTTATGCTGTTCATTGGAGCGGGGAGGATGGCAGAAGCCATGATTGCCGGTCTAACATCAAAAAAAGAGCAAGAAATTGAACGAATTATTGTTTCAAACCAATCGAACAGCATTAGACTGGAAAGGCTGAAGCAACAGTATGGGGCAGATACCGTTTTTCATTGGCAGGATCATATAAAGGATGCTGATACAATCGTACTGGCTGTGCCTCCAGAAGAACATGAAGAAATTTTCACTAAACTGCGGGGCTTAGTTACAACGCAGCTGATTGTTACAATCGCAGCAGGAATCGGTCCTTCAAAAATGGAACAAGCACTTCCCGACTCAGCCGTTAGCTGGATTATGCCTAATACGGCATCTCAAATCGGACAAAGCATGTCTCTTTTTTGCAAAGGCAGCAAACCCCTGGACGACTTGCAGGAAAGAAGTTTAACACTTTTGCTTGACGCGATTGGCCATGCTGAGGAGTGTTCTGAAGAAGAAATCCATCATTTGACAGCCATTACAGGAAGTGCGCCTGCATTTGTCTATTTATTTGCTGAAGTGTTAATCGAAAAAGCAAAAGAATATGGAATAGCAGAGTCAAAAGCCCAGAAGCTGGTTTCCCTGATGATCAGCGGATCTGCAGCCATGCTAAATGAGAATGGAGATCCTGCTTTTTTAAGAGAGCAAGTAACCACGCCGGGTGGTTCAACTGCTGAAGGCATCAAAGTACTGGAGAAAAATGAGTTTGCATCCGTACTTAAAGAAGCCGTTACAGCAGTCAATAAAAAAGCCTTATCTTAAAGCTATCGGGCTGAATGGAAACGTTCGGCCCTCAGCCTATTGACATTTTCTTCATTCGGGTGTATCATTGAATTTGATCGACTCGATATAGACTTGAGAGTAGTTAAGTTAAATTAGATTTTAGAAAATAAACGAAGAAACATTCTTTTTCACCGCATTCTTTCCCTCCAAGAGCTTATCTTCAGTTTATCTGCTTAACAAGAAACCTTTTTCAAAAAATGTTTTTGGTTTATCCAAACAACTGATTCATACTGGCACGGCCTAGGAGCCGTAAGGATGAAAGAGAGGCAGGGCTTTCGTTGTTTTGGTTTTTGGAGATTTATTCTCCAGTCTAAAGAAGCCGCTTCATAATCTCACGTATTGCGGAAATTGCGAGTAATAAAAGCTGCCTTTTTTGGGTAGCTTTTTAGTTAGAGGTATAAAAGGAGGGTTTTGTACTTGTATAATAAAAAACCGGTTGAGGAAATTATTACAAAAGAGACAAAAATCTGGACCTGTACAGCTAACACTTGCAAATGCTGGGTTCGGGATAACTTTAAAAGCAGTGATGAGCCGTTATGCCCGATTTGTAAAAGCCCAATGGCTGCCCAGACAAAAGAGCTTCAAGTAGTCGACAATCCATGCTCATCCTTTTAATATGAAAATAAACGGCTGCATTCAGCCGTTTATTTTTTTTTGTGCGCCTGGCATGGGTGTAATCTATAGGGTGGGAGTCCCGAACTGCGAAGGCAGAAGTAGTAGTTAGCTTAAAGCAAGGGTGTCCATGGTGACGTGGAATCTGAAGGAAGCGAGCGGCAAACCTCCGGTCTGAGGAACACGAACTTCATACGAGGCTTATGTATCGTTGGATGAGTTTGCAAAACAAAACAAAGTCCATTCTGTCGAAGGCGATATTAGGTAAATGAAGCAGATAGGTGGAGGGAAAGATTGCACTCTTACCCAGGGAGGTCTGGCTGGAATGCCGAGCACACTCGGTAACCTATTTAGTGATAAATAGCTGAACAGTCAGAAGTCAGCAGAAGTCATAGTACCAGGGGTGTCTAGAGCCGCTGGGAAGGACTGAATCAATTAAGAAGAATCAGCGCTTGGCGTACGTGTTGCTTGTTGAAGCAGAAACATGATCCTTCCTAATGGAGGTAGTGGTGAATTCACGAGGGACATTAGAAGGGCTGAAAGCAACCCCACACAAGAAGAATGACTGATTCACGTAGGAGTTTGAAGTCTATGATGGAACAAATCTTATCCTATCAGAACGTTACGAGTGCACTCGAAAGAGTGGAACGAAACAAAGGAAGCCATGGTGTAGATGGGATGAGCGTACAAACCCTACGGTCTCATTTCATGAAACACTGGACTACTTTAAGAACCGAACTGATGACGGGGACCTACGTTCCCCAACCTGTCCGTCGAGTCGAAATCCCGAAACCGAACGGCGGAGTAAGGAAGCTGGGAATCCCGACAGTGATAGATCGTTTCATCCAGCAGGCTATTGCGCAAGTACTCAACAAGAAGTTTGACCCGACGTTCTCCAATCAAAGTTACGGTTTTAGACCTAATAAGCGTGGTCATGATGCAGTCCGACAAGCAAAACGCTATATCAAAGAAGGGTATAGATGGGTTGTGGACATCGACTTGGAGAAATTCTTCGACAAAGTGAATCATGACCGTCTTATGAGGATATTAAGCAACCGTATAAACGATCCAAAGGTTCTCCAACTAATACGCAGGTATCTACAGTCAAGGGTCATGGAAAAAGGACTTGTCAGTCCTAATACAGAAGGTACTCCTCAAGGGGGCCACTAAGCCCCCTCTCTTATCAAACATCGTTTTAGATGAACTTGATAAGGAGCTTGAGAAAAGAGGACTCCGGTTCGTCCGTTACGCGGATGATTGTAATATTTACGTTCGTTCGAAGAGAGCAGGAGAACGAGTCATGGAAAGTATCACAACTTTCATCGAGAGGAAGCTCAAACTAAAAGTTAATCTTGAGAAAAGTGCAGTAGACCGACCATGGAAACGTAAGTTTCTTGGTTTTACTTTCACCTCTCATCGAAAGGAACCCAAAATCCGAATCTCTGGACAGAGTATTCAACGTTTTAAACAGAGAATAAAAGAAATTACATCGAGAAAGTGGTCTATCAGTATGAAAGACAGGTTGGAGAAGCTAAACCGTTACCTGGTGGGTTGGCTGGGGTATTATCAACTAGCCGATACCCCCTCGGTTCTAGCCAAGTTAGATGGATGGATTCGAAGAAGATTACGGATGATTCGATGGAAAGAATGGAAGAAAGGTAAAACAAAACAGAGAAACTTAACGAAGTTAGGCATCAAACCTAATAAGGCATGGGAATGGGCAAATACTAGGCTGGGTTATTGGCGTATCGCTAAAAGCCCGATACTAGATAGAGCCCTTGACAACCACTACTGGTCAAATCAAGGTCTCAAAAGCTTGCATAGAAGATATGAAACTTTGCGTTCGACTTAATTGAAACCGCTGTATACCGAACGGTACGTACGGTGGTGTGAGAGGTCGGGGGTTAGTCACCCCCTCCTACTCGATTTCTTTCTTTTCCGGCTGAAAATTTCACTTTTTCTGATAGCGCTTACTCTGCCTGTTTCTCTATGTAAGGGGTCCTACCAACAAAAAGCGCAAAACATACGCTAAGCAAATTTCGACATAAAGAAAGCCGATTTTTCCCTACGTTAAGGAAGATCGGCTTTTATAGTTGCTTTGGAATTTAAAGTTTGACCATTGCTGTGATCCATCCTTATGCCATTAAAGCGCCCGTTAGCAGTGCAGTACTATTTAATTCACTTTTTTAACGCAGTTATCATGACTACAATAAAACTCCCCCTACAAGTGGATTTTTCATTATAAAAACAAGGCGTTTATGTTGACAAATAAATTTACTTATGCTATAATTTACAGTTAAATTCATATTGTGTATAATAAGATTCTCCTGGCCAGGGGAATCTTATTTTTGTTATCTGGGAGGATCAATGTATGGAGAAAAACGAATCAAGTTTAACTTCCTTAATATCAGCTTTTGGTCGAGCATACCACAGTAAATATGACACACCAAAGATTTTTGATGATTATATTGCAAAAGATTTAATTACCCAAAAGGAATTTGAGGATATTCGTAAAAACATGATTCAAGGAATTCAATTTTTTAATCACGAAATTGCTATAAAGTTTCAAGATCAACCCGATGAAATATTAAAATGGATTACACAAGTCCAACTCTCACCAACTCCATTAGCACGTGCTGCCTATTGTGAAAAAGTATTGTTCCATGAGATAGTAATAGGTGCTGAACAATACGTCATTCTAGGAGCTGGATTGGATACATTTTGTTTTCGGAACCCAGAATTAGACACTAAGTTGGAAATATTTGAAGTTGATTATCCGTCTACACAAGCTTTTAAAAGGAATAGGCTAGCCAAATCTAATTATCAAATTCCGGATAATCTCCATTTTGTTCCAATGGATTTCACCAAAGATATTATCCTACAAAACTTTATTGATGAGGGTTTTCAACCAAACAAAAAAACTTTTTATAGTCTTTTAGGTGTTTCCTATTACTTAACAAAAGAGGAAATTTCTAATTTAATTAAAGAATTATTTGCAGAGATTCCATTAGGAAGTTCCATCGTTTTTGATTATGCAGATGATAAAATATTTGAAGAAAAAGGAGTGTCTAACCGAGTTCAGAATATGGTGCAAATGGCATCAGCTAGTGGCGAACCAATGAAATCATGTTTTACTTATGATGAAATAGAAAAATTGTTAGAAGATGCAGGATTACTTATTTACGAACATTTATCACCCGATGTTATAAATAATCAATTCTTTAGCGATCGTTCGGATTATTTAAAAGCATTTGAAACGATTCATTACATCCATGCTGTAAAAAAGTAATTTTATTGGCCCGTTTGTTGAATTGTCGCAATTTGGCTTCCCAACGTAATTATATCAAACTTTTATTGCGAAATCTGTGTCCCAATAAAACCATGACTTTCCGGGTGTCTAAAATTACTGAATTTTTCAAACAAAAATATTAATCTATCTAATAACATCAGTTGTTGCTTAAGAAGATCGAAAGAGCATGTTTTAAAAAAATTCACATTAAGGCATGCTCTTATTGTATTAAATGGATAAATGACTAGTGTATTTTTACTTCTTATTAACTAAATATTCGCCCCGTCAGGAAGAAAATATGCCAGATCCATTAATGATCTCTTCGCTAGACATCAACGTTGTTTCATATATCGTTTTATTTTGCTTTTTCATAAAGGACTGGACGACCTCATAACCTACTGCGTAACCAGCACCAAAAGAAAGGCCTACAGGTTGATATCCTTCTTGTTTGGCAATTTCATCACCAAACATATAGCTACTTACCTCGGCAAATCCTTTTATGTTTAAAGCCTCTCCAATAACATAGGTTGAATACTCTAAATCGTCTTTGTCCATACTAGTCACCCAAGGTCCTAGCTGTTCTGTTCCATACAGTTCTTTTGCAAACGAATCCGCCAAGCCTTCTATGACAATATAATCTCCCACTGTTACATTTCCATGATCCCAATTAAAATAAGAAAAACGAATATTGTGATGGAACTCATGAGCAATAACAGCAGGAATTTATCGTATAGAACGTTCAGTAAGTCCGGTTATTTTATAAACTTCCCCCGTTGTAAGCAGCGTAACTCACCTCCATATTACAAGGTTAAGGTATTACGCAACGTTAATGTCAATTAAAAAATGGACTTTTACTTTAGTGTATAATAAAAAAGCCGATACTTCCTATCCTTAACGTAGGAAAAATCGGCTTTCTTTATGTCGAAATTTGCTTAGCGTATGTTTTGCGCTTTTTGTTGGTAGGACCCCTGTAACACCGGATTTTCCGCGGATTTCGCAGGTTGACACGACTTACGGTCATGTTAAGATAGATTACGTTCGCTGATAGGCGAACAGATGCGAACGGACGATGTATTCTCAGAAGTTTCATGACAGACCGAATGCAGATAAATTACTTATGTGTGAAAGTACTGTTTTAAAATCCTGAACTGTATGACTGAGATTAGGTGTTAAGAAGCACAGCAGCCAAAACTTCGGATTTGTTTAATAGTTGACATAGAAAGGGGTTCCCATAATGAACCGTCTAAAAGTAGCCTTTATTGGGGCAGGCTCCATGGCAGAGGCAATGATTTCCGGTCTAATTGCCTCTGGAATTGCCGACAGGAAGAATATATTTGTGACAAATCGCAGCAACGTGAAGAGAAGAACCGAAATAGCAAATAAATACGGAATTCTGTCCATGAAGATAAATGAACTTCCTTTTGATGAAATAGACACATTCATTCTTGCTATGAAACCGAAAGATGCGGAAAAGGCACTACAGATTTTAAAAGAAAACATTCAAGCAAATCAAGTCATCATTTCTGTACTTGCAGGGATATCCAATCAATACATTGAATCCTTTCTTCACAACGGACAGCAGATTATCAGAGCTATGCCCAATACGTCAAGTATGATTGGTGAATCTGCCACCGCGCTTGCTCCTGGTCCCGCGGCTTCAATGGAAAATGTATGGCTGGCAGAAGAAATCATGTCTTCTATCGGGAAGGTTTTCGTTCTGAGAGAAAACCAAATGGATTTGTTCACAGGCATTGCAGGAAGCGGACCGGCTTATTTCTATTATTTAATGGAAAGTATAGAAAAAACAGCTGCAGAAAATGGAATGGATCCTGATTTAGCAAGAAGGGCAGGAGCCCAAACCATTTTAGGTGCAGCCAAAATGATCATGAGTCAGGAACAGACACCGGCCCAGCTTAGAAAAAATGTTACATCTCCAAACGGTACAACAGCTGCGGGACTTGAGGCTCTTAAATGCAACGGGGGAGGGCATGCAATCGCCCAGGCAATCTTATCTGCTGCTGAACGTTCAAAAGAAATGAGTGAACAATTTCAGGAAGCAATGCCGGTTAGGTAATGCTGTAAATTAAGAACAACTATCCCTTTTCTATCTGCTGAAGACAGTTCCTTCCCGAGCTCTAAAAGCCTCTGCCTAATTCAGCGATGAAAGAGTATTGGACTGGGTATTGGTTGGAGTCTTTTATTAATGCCTGATTCCTGAGGGAGATCCGGTTTTAAAAGCGTTTCGGAACCTCATCAGACAAACGCTCTCTGATTGAATAACCGGAACGCAAGCAGTCTGATCCTCACCAACCCCCTTTGTTGTTAAAGGGGGTTTTTCATTTTTATAGGCTCTGTTAAAGCCTGATGTTGTTCTTTACCATTGATAGGAGCGGAAGGCGCGAGACTCTTGCTCAGAGCAGCGGAACAGGTGAGACCCCGCAGTCGCAAAGCGGCAAGGAGGCCCACCGCCCGTCCAGGGAAAGAAAAGCGCCTGCCAGCTGCAATCAACAGCCAGGTTTAACAGAGTTTACATAAAAGTGTACCTTTAGGCACCTGCTTATTTTAGAATATCATGACGAAATCCCATATTACGTGTAAGATAGAAAGGCAGCAGGGAAGAATGAATGTAAAGGAGATATACATAATGAAGCTGATTGCGATTGATTTAGACGGTACCCTTTTATCATCTGAACTGAAAATATCCGAAGTGAACCGCAAAGCAATTTTAAAAGCGCAGAAGGAACATCAGGTAATGATTTGTTCCGGAAGAGCACCAGAAGATATTCAGGCTGTGTTAAAAGAATTTGATCTTACCTGTGATTTGGCAGGCAGCAATGGAACGGTTGTTTATTCCAATCAAAAACTATTATCCCGCATTTCAATCAGTGAGGACGCAGCAAGAAAAGCGGCAAATCTGCTCGACCAGAATAACGTTCCTTATAAGATTTATACAAGTGAAGGAATTTATGTGCTGAACAGCTGGTCTGAACGGACAACGTTATCCATCGAACGTCTGAATGGAATGCATTCCATTTCTGAAAAAGAATACAAGCGCATCACAGAACAGCCGAAAGCGGATGGAGCCATTAAACTTTTTGATTCGATAGAAGACTTGTTGAAAATAAACGGACTGTCTATTCAGAAGTTCTTTATTTTAACGCTTGACCAGCAGCTAAAAGATGAACTGTTTCCTGCACTCGGAGGAATAGATGGCATCGCCCCAACCTCTTCAGGCCCAAATAATATTGAAATTATGAACCCAGATGGCCATAAGGGAACCGGACTAAAAGTAATGGCAGAACATTTAGGAATCAGGATAGAAGATACCGTTGCAATTGGTGACAACTTCAATGATGTACCGATGATGGAAGCATCGGGTTTATCAATCGCCATGGGAAATGCTGATCCTGATGTGAAAAAGCTATGTGATAAGGTAACCCTGTCAAATAATGAAGATGGTGTTGCTTATGCTCTGGAAACATTCCTCTTTAATTGAGTCAGGGTACAAGCGTCCGGAATATGAGGAGGGAAGACGTTTAATCCCTTGATCAAGCCAAAAGGAAGCTTGGACGTTTGAAGAAATTGCCGTTCGGCGGCTAGCAACCCTTTTCCTGTATGTGGTGCAGGGGAGCGGCATGCTTTTCTGGAAGAATCACCACTTGTGCGAACGTAAGTCGGGGGAATGCGCTCTCTAGGTCTGAAGGCGCTCTGCACGTCTTAATTGAAAGAAGCACTGTCATAATACTCTGAGAAATGGTGAGTTTTTGAAGCAGTTAACATTTTAGGTGGAAAAATAAAAAAGAAGCTGCCGGTACCTATCCGGCAGCTTCTTTTTTTGGAAGAGGAAAGCAATGTAAATCATTTTAACACCTGTTAATTAAAAGAAAACGTGAGCCCTCTGAGAACAGCGGAGCACTGCCATCCGAAAGATAAGCGAACGCCTGATAGCTGCAGTCAACAAAGTGTAAAAGAAAATATAATCATAATATTGTTATGTAAACCTATTAATAGAAATATGTTCTAAAAAACCATACTATAACAAGTTTCATTCAATGTATTCCCATTCAAAATAAACCATGTTCTAAATAATCATATAAAAAAAGAAAAACAAGTAACAAAATGTAAAAAGAATCATTTTTGAAAATGTAAAAGGGAAATCATGTTCTATTAGCGAAAGGAGTAGTATCCTATATACAGGAGGGGACAGAATGAGAGAATCCAGGAGCAGCAGCGGTTTCCTGCTTAAACAGCGGGCATTCCTTAAATTGTATATGATTACATTGACCGACCAAAAAAGGCTTTACGGGCTTAAACTGCTGGACACGATGAGAGATGAATTTAGAAGATTTGGGTATAAGCCTAATCATTCAGAAGTATATAAAGCCCTCCACGAATTAATCGATGACGGGGTTCTAAAACAAGTAAAAAGGAAAAAAGAAGGCATGAAGCTCCAGGAAGTCGTCTTTTATGAATTTAAAGATTTCGATGCAGCGATGCTCTATAAAAAGCAGCTGAAGGTCGAACTGGAGAGATGCCAGGGGCTCTTGGACAAAGCCATAAAAGATAATTTTTAAGATGATGGAAAAGAAGAAGTCAATGAGGTTTAAAACCCCTGCGAGTCCCGGGCACATAGAAAGGTGTCCAGCCGTGTTCTGCGGATGAGCTGATCAAAATGTCCATATAAAAAACGGGCGATTCATTGTGAATCGCCCGTTTTTTTAGATTCTTGCTTTTTGTTCTCACTATTAAATTTTTTTGCTCTCTTTTTCATTGAATTCACCATATAACCGCCCTTGAAGGAGCGGAGCTCATAGGAAGTCATAAATGCTTTCGGTTCTATTTCCTCTACAATTTCCATTAGTTCCTGTTCTCTCGACCGTTTAGAGACGATATCCAAACGATAGCGGATTGAATTTAGGCCTTGTCCATTAAAGACGGTTACACCGAAGCCTGCATTTCTTAAAGCATTCACTAATTCATCCGATCTCTCATTAAGATTTACGTGATGAGTTACATATCCGATTGCCAGCCTGTTTTCAAGCTTTCCGCCTAAAAATAATCCAACGCTGAAACCTAAAACATAGGCAATAATGTTATAAATATTGGAAAGATCCTGAAATACGATACCGAGTGCGACAATGTAAATCGCAGCTTCCATAAGGCCGACTCCTGCTGCAGCCCTAGTTTGGTTTTTGACGAGAAAAATCGTCCTTAATGTAAGAATTGGCACGTATAGAATTTGCAGGATAAAAATTAAAAGCGGCTGTAAAAGCAAAAGGAAAACCCCATTTCTGTAGATGTACATGCAAGCAATAAGGACAGTATAGTACGTTTGCCTCCTCATGAAAAGAAGTTTTATCATTTTTCATGGTCATTTATGATTTATTTGATTTTAAGCGGTTTCCCTTTGTTCTTCTTTTTGAGGAATTCCGGATTAACTTGAACCTTCTCAGGGAAGATTAAAGAAACTTAAAACAATGGCGGGAAGGGAGAACAAATGGTGGACGGTCCAGCTATTCAAAGACCAAAAGGGAAAAATACAAGATGGGCAATATCCTCCCTTTTATGCAGCATGATCATTCTAAATTACTTTGACAGGGTCGCTATTGCTGTAGCAGCACCGGAGCTGCAGGCAAGTTTCCACCTTTCTGCAACAGAAATCGGACTCGTTTTTTCAATCTATAATTATGCTTATACCATGATGCAGCTACCAATCGGGTCAATGCTCGATAAATGGGGAGTATCCTGGATTACAAGAATTGGAATGGCTGTATGGAGTGTGTTAACCATTCTGTTTGCTTTTATAAGCGGCAAGCTTTTGCTGTACATGATCCGATTCTTTACAGGCATCATGAGTGCGTCTGCTTTTCCTGCTGCTTCCAAAGCTACAGCGAATTGGTTTCCTTACCATGAACGCGGTTTGGCCAACTCATTATTTGATGCATCAGCTAAATTTTCAAATGTTATCGGGGGGCCTCTCGTGGCGGTCTTCATTACATTTTATGACTGGAGAATTGCTTTTTTGGCGATCGGGGTTATCAATGTCCTGTTTACAGTTATTTTCTGGAGATATTATGACGAACCAGGTTATCACAAAAAGATAAGCGAGGAAGAGATTAACTACATTCAAAGATATGGGGCAGATGCTTCCAATCCTCCTGTCTATAAAGCAAAATATGTGTGGAAAAAACTTTTTAGCAGCAGGAAAATATGGGGTGTCACCATCGGATTTACAGGATACGGGTACACATTCAATCTTTTATTACTATGGCTGCCAACGTTTTTTAAAAATGAATTTCAGGTGGATTTACTATCTTCTTCCTTGCTCACGGCTATACCATGGCTGATCGCATCAGTAACAGGAGTCGCTGTAGGCGGGTTTCTGGTAGACCATTTAATTCGTCGGGGTATGAGGCCTGAACGTGTGTACAAGGGGGTTATCATCATCGGTATGCTGATTGGATTCTCTTTTCTGGGGGCTATATTTACAGGGAATCCAATATGGTCGATGATATTTATTTCAATTGGGCTTGCTGGAATATCGGCAACAGCTCCAGTAGGATGGACCATTGCCTCCAAAATATCTCCGCCTGGTGTCCAAGCTCAGACGAGTTCCATTGTGAACTTTTCCAACAATCTTTTTGGAGGCATCATAGCCGCTTCGCTTACAGGATATATTGCCGATCTCACCGGGTCCTTTAATGTATCATTTTTCATTGCGGGAGCTGTTCTCGCAATCGGTCTGTTTTTTTATACATATGTTTTGGGTGATATCAAAACAATTGAGTTTAATGAAGACCACTCGGATTGAAATAAGCCAAGCGGGTGCAATGGAACGAGGATTAGTTTCAGAAGGCCTTCTTTCGACATACAAAGCAGCGCTTATTTGCTGGAGCTCTGTTAAACTTGCCTGCTGATTGCAGTTAGCAGGCGCATTTCTTGATTTGGGCAGGCCGGTGCGGGGTTTCACTTGTCCCGCGGCTATTAGCAGCAGTCTTACACAAAGCCTTGTTTTAAACATGATGCATTGGTGGTATGGATAAGAAAGAAGGGGGAGATTATTTGCAGCATGTCGTTTTCTATGATGCACAATGTCCGTTATGCTTTTATTTGAAGAAATTCCTCTCATCATTAGATTGGAACCAAAGAATCAGGTGGTCTTCCGTTCAAACCATTGAAGATACACCGTATGCATTCTTAAGAAACCGTCCGCTTCTTAAAGAAATTCACATGATTACAAATGAAGGGGATGTCCTGGCAGGTGCCCATACCATACGGAAAATATTCCTCTCAATGCCTTTAACCAAGCTGGCTGGTTTTGTTTTATACGTTTCATTCGTTATGAATCTGGCAGAAGCCTTTTATAAAAAAGTGTCTGCGAGCAGGGTCAAATGGTTTGGGCGCTATAATCAGCCGCGAATTGAATAGCATGATCAAAGCAGGTCCGTCAAAAACTGGGGACCTGTTTTTTTATGCCATTGCTTAATAGGGAGAAGGGGGGGTCTGTAAAGCAAATAGTATATGCAGAGATTTAGTTTTGCATGTCCGGTGGAGGCAGGGATACGCTTAGCTGAAATTGGACTGGACGATCCTCTTTATGTGCCAATTAGTTTAGGTAATTTCAAAAAGATGGTACAATATACACATGCTTCATTTTTCTTAAGTGGTAAAATCTATAGTTGTTCATTCCATAATTTATTAATTCATGGAATGAATGGATTGAACTTTTCAGGAAAAGTGAATGAAACATTTTCCTTCTTTCATACGTTATACAGGGGAGAAAGAAATAAATAGTGGATTGGGAGAGAGAGCAATTGCTAAAACAAACAGCCATTGTGCTTGGACTGATGCTTGCCGGAGGATGTGCAGCAGCAGGGGGCAGCGCAAAGGAAGTCAGTAAACCTGAAAATCTAGTGAACAAAGAGACGATGCTTGAATCTAAAAACTTCAGCCGTAAAGTTGAGCTTGTTGATGAGCGAACGAAAGAGGTTCTTTATACGTACGATTCCTCCAAAGGAGAAATAGATGCGGATGCAGTAGCAGATGACCTGGCCAAAAAAATTGATCAGCCCATGGTACCGGCAAAGCTGAGTGCAGATGGCCAGTTTTCACAAGGGCAAAAAAGGGTTGTTCTGAATGAAAAAGAGACGTCAGGCATCCTGAAAAACTTAAGCGCATATGAAAGCCGTATTTTTCTTCCTATTGAAGTGAGTGCACCCAATGTTAAAGAGCAAGATATCAATGGAATCACCAATAATGTAATCGGAGAATTCAAAACGGTTTTTAACCCTTCAGTTAAGGGCAGGGTTCATAATATAAAATTATCGTCTAATTCCATCAACAATATTGTTCTCGGACCTGGTGACCGCTTTTACTACAATTTAATTGTAGGAGAGCGATCGGAAGCCAGAGGCTATCAGAAGGCTTTAGAAATTGTAAATAAAGAATTTGTAGAAGGAATCGGCGGAGGAATCTGCCAGACCTCTTCGACGCTCTATAACGCAGTTGAAAATGCCGGACTTGGTATTTTGGAACTTCACCACCACTCAAAGCAGGTCGGATATGTTCCGAAAGATAGAGACGCTACTGTTTCATGGGGCGGACCCGATTTTAAATTCGTTAATAACAAGAATTTTCCAGTTCTAATCCGTTCAACAGTGGACGAAGTAAATGGTTCAATTACGATACAAGTTCTCAGTGCTTCCAAACAGGCTTAAGGGTAAACACAGTAAAGGAGCTTTCCCAGTTCCGTCTCACGGAGACGGGGGGAAGCTCCTTTCTTTTTTAATAGCTATGTTAAAGCATGTTGCTGATACTTAACAGCTGTTGATTGGAGCGGAAGCTGTGAGACTCCCGCGGAAAGCGAACGACTGCTAGCTGCAATCAACAGCCAGGTTTAACAGCGCTTTTAAAGAAAGCATGAAAAACAATAAAAACGAACGATTACGAACCTCTATACCAGAGATTCAAATAATCGTTCGGTTTTTTTATTAGCCGAAAACCTTTTGTTCCAGTTTCGTTTTTTGTTCATTATCAGCCATATTATTTCCTTTTTGATAAATGACAGGGCAGTCTTTCATGGATTTCGGTTAATTAAATGTCACGAATATCCATGATTGCTTCGCTGCCGAAATGTTCACTCTCTAAAACTTGTACCAGCTTTTCTGCTGCGTAGCCTGGTGTATAAAGCTTTCCTTCTTCTTTTAACTGGATAAACCGGTCTTGTTCAGGGAATTTCCCTTTTTCCAGATTGCGGATATCTTCCTGCATACCTGTATCAATCACTCCAGGCGCGATGGATACGCATTTCACGCCATTTTGCTTATCTTTCTGTTCTGCAGCAACACATCTTGTAAAATGGTCAAGCCCGGCTTTTGAGGAACAATAGCTGCTCCATCCTATATATGGTTTTCTAGCCGCACCAGAGGAAATGTTCATTATTTTCTTTGCAGACTGGCAGCCTTCTGTTCGTTTGATAAATTCAGAAGTTAAAATCATGGGAGCCATTAGGTTTAAAGACACGTTCCGGCTGATGTCAGAAGCAGAAGCAGACTCGGAAGGGGCAACCGGATGCACGATGCCAGCGTTGTTAATGAGAGAAATGTCAGATTGACCGGAAAGGCTGATTTTTGAGAAAACATGTTCCATTACGGAAGGAATTTTATCAGTATTTGTCAAATCAGCGAGAATCTCATGAAATTCCGAATTTGTTTTTTTTGCTGTTTGCTGAAGCATTGTATTCTCTGTTCTTGAAATTCCGACCACGGTGTGCCCGTGACGAATGAATTGCAGAGCCAGTGCTTCTCCAAGGCCTTTTGAAGTCCCTGTTATAATATATGTTTTCATCGTCATGCCTCCTGCATCCTGTGATAAAATGAGTAAAATATGATCGATTTCACTATAACGCATCAAAAGGAGAGATTGCCAGTGATTGCCCGTAAAAATTGGCCTTCAGGAAAAATAGTTATGATAGGGGACAGTATCACGGATTCGGGACGAAAATCAGATCCCGAGGAGCTTGGCAGCGGATATGTCCGCATGCTGAGAGACTTTTTTCTGCTGGATCGCACAGAAAGTGAATTAGTATTCTGCAATAAAGGAGTTAGCGGAAACCGCGTAACAGATCTTGCTGCCCGATGGGAAGAAGATGTCATAGATGAGCAGCCTGATTTTCTTTCCATCTCGATCGGTATTAATGATGTTTGGAGACAGCTTGACCAGCCGTCCAAAAAACAGGTTCTTCTTGATGAGTTCGCAGACGTTTATGGTCAGCTCTTAAAGGACGCACAATCCAAAACAGGTGCCCGACTTATACTCATGGAGCCTACGGTCATTGAAGAAGATCTTTCTTCAGAAGGAAACCAAAAACTTGTCCCGTACATCAATACAGTCAGAGCGCTCTCAGCAGCGTACAATGCCATTCTCGTTCCTTCACATCAGACGTTTACTCATTTTATCAGCCAGAGGAAAGGAGTTCCTCTAACTACAGATGGGGTTCATATGACGTCTTTAGGAAACATGCTTTTGGCTCATACGTGGATAGAAGCCGTAAGCGATGCTTTGAAATAAAATTTTTTCGGTATGGCGGCGAGTCTCCGCCGCTTTTTGCCTGCCTGTCAGCATTGGATCCACGTCTCCAGGAAGCGTCTGTCGTGCACACTCCATCGCTTGCGTAAAATCTGTGCATAGCAAAAAAGAACAGGCTGACTTTGGGCAGCCTGTTCTGTTTATTGGGCTATAACTTTAATTTCATCGTGATCAAGACTGTTTGTCCCATTCTCAAAGACAAGCTTTGTCACGAACTTATAAGACGTTTTTTCATCGGATAAGGGAAGATGCTCGGGCAGTCTGCATTTAAAAGAGATGGCGCGGTTCTCCTCAGCCATAACAGTTGAAGCCGTATAAATACAGTTATTTAAAATGTAGGAATCTTCCCCGTTTTGTGTTTTTACAAGATCCGATTCAATCCTTTTTAATTTCTGTTCGATCGTTCCCCCGTAAATATCGTATCTGCCGTGGATTACTTCTCCTTGTTTGTAAATATCACTGTTCAATACTAAATCGATTTTAGCAGCTCCGATTCCCAGACGGGACATCCATTTTCGTAATAGCATTTTGTCAACATCTCCAATTAATTTCGATATCATATATACGCATGCACAAATATAAAGGTTTCAGCCATTTTCATCATATTTACTCTATATAGGTAAAGAATATCAAATAGTGTGTTCAGGTTAAACCGAACGTTTTGTGACAAATACGATGGAATGATTCCACGATTCAAGCAGAATCTTTGATGAGTAAATTGAAACGTGCTAAGTTAAATGGCAGACTGCAGAGTACATAAGGGAACGGAGGTTTCAGTGTGATTTATATTACGGCATATATGAATGTAAAGCGAGAATACAGGGATACCTTTCTCGAAAAAGTTAAAGAACTGATAGAGCGTTCAAATGAAGAAGAGGGTAACTACAGCTATCGTCTATATGAAGAAGTGGATCAATCCAATCAGTTTGTCATGCTTGAACAGTGGAGAGATCAGCATGCGATTGATCTCCATAATCAATCCGAACATTTTCAGACCTTTTTCGACTTTGCCAAGAAAATTCTTAATGAGCCATTAACAATAAAACGTTTTATTAATGATGACGATTGAGGAAAGCGGCTGCCGTAAAATCGCGAAGATAGAAAATGATGGAAGCCGATACCCCCTGAATGCTCAATGGATGAGTACCCAGGGGGTTTGTTTTTTTACAAAATTGGTATAGGCTGATTGGAGCGGAAATGATAAAAATGAGGAAGAAGCTTTAATAAAGACTTGCTGGACGGCATCTTTTTGCCCGGATTAATTTACAGACTGCCGGTCGGTTTTTATACTATTTTAGGGAGGGATGTCGTGAAACAGTTCGTCAGGCGTATTCGCTCAGAACAATTGATCATTGAATCAGCCAAACAGCTTATTAATCAGAAAGGCTGCCAGAAGACAACGTTTGCAGAATTAATTCAATTAACAGGGCTTTCTAAAGGCGCCATCTATCATTACGTCAGCAGCAAAGACGATTTAATGGCGAAAGTGCTCAGCAGTTTACTGGAAGAAAGCAATGACCAATTTTTCTATAAACTTTCCGAAGGAGAAAAGGCTCTGCTGAATCCCTCAGATGTGCTGGCCGGGCAAATGAAGGCTATGGAAAAGCCGGATCAGATGATCGGGAAAATATTTGTCTATTTGATTTCAAGGATGGATCATCAGACTGCAAGAGATGCGCTTGATGATTTTTATGACAGCATGTTTCAGTTTGCCCTTCTTTGGATTCGTTCCGGACAAAAACATGGGACCATCCATCCCAATCTGGATCCCTCCAAAGCAGCTGAGCTTTATTTGCTTATGCTGGATGGGTTCAGGCTCCGTACAACTCTTTATCATTCATCATTTAAGCTGAGTTCTGAAGAGCTTTCTCCCATCCTGACCATGCTGTTCAGCCAGCAAAGCTTTCTGTCTGGTCCTGATTAAGCATATATAGAGCCTCAAGCGTGAAAACTTGGTACGATGGTTTCAATGATCAGTTGAGGAGGATTGAAGCGTAAATGACAAAAATGATAGAAGAATTTAAGACCTATTTGGAGCAATCAAAAAAAAATTCATCAGCCGAGAGCCTCAAAAAGATGGAAATGGCCATTCATGATCTTGAAGAGTCTGAAGAAGGGAAAGGACTCGAAACCGGTGATCAAGTCCCGGATTTTATTCTGCCTGATGCAAGTGGAAATCAGATCAGCATAGCCAATATTTTAAAAGAAGGACCGGCAGTGATTACATTTTACAGAGGGGGATGGTGTCCATACTGCAACATGGAATTAAGGGCTTATCAGTCCATTATCGATGAATTTCATGAAGCAGGCGTTCAATTGGTCGCCATCAGCCCGGAAAAACCAGACGCCTCTCTGGATACAAAAGAGAAAAATGAACTTTCCTTTCATGTTCTCAGCGATGAGGGAAATGAGACAGCGAGAGCGTTTAATCTTGTTTATCAGCTGCCCGAATATTTAATTGACGTGTACAAAGAAAAGGGGCTCGATATTCCCGGAGCGAATGGAGATGATTCATGGACGCTTCCTGTTTCTGCAACGTATATTGCCGATCAAAGCGGGAATATTGTCTATGCCTACACAAAAGCGGATTATAAAGACCGGATTGAACCAGCAGAAGTATTAGAAAAAGTAAAACAGCTGATTCATCAATAAAGATATCTTTTCCAAAGGCTAATGGGTGGAGGCGCTTCTCTTGAATGGAGCGGGAGTTTAGCACCTTCCGCTCCGGGAGATAAAAAGCAGCATCAGGCTTTAACAGAGCCTTTCCAAAAAGGGGGGATTGTTTTGAACGAAAAAAAGAAGGCAGGTCATTACGCAGCCAGTTATGTAAAAGATGGGATGACAATAGGACTTGGAACGGGCAGCACGGTTTATTTTACAATTGAAAAAATAGGAGAAATGGTCAAACAAGGAATGAAGATAAAAGGGATAGCGACGTCGAATAAAACTGCGCGTTTAGCCTATAACCTGAATATCCCGTTAATCGAATTGAACGACACAGAACGCATTGACCTCACAATTGATGGAGCAGACGAAATCGATTCTCATTTTAATGGAATAAAAGGCGGAGGAGGCGCTCTCCTCAGGGAAAAGCTTGTAGCCAATGCCTCGGATAAAATCATATGGGTGGCAGATCATACGAAGCTGGTTCAGCAGCTTGGTAAGTTTCCGCTTCCGGTTGAAGTCGTTCAATTTGGTTCCACTCATACCGCACGCCTGATGGAAAAAGAAGGACTCAATCCGGTTCTTCGCCTGAATTCAGCTGGAAAAGCTGTTTATACAGATAACGGGAATCTGATCTATGACCTACAGACAGAACCGATTAAAGAGCCTGAAAAGCTTGCAGGGATTATCAAACAGCTTCCTGGCGTTGTCGAACATGGGCTGTTCCTTCAGCATCCTCATGTTGTCATCACAGGAGTAAACGACAGTGTCGTAATACGGGAAAAAAAAGGAGTATCTGAATGAAAGCACTCACATTTTCACAATTCGGCGGACCCGAAGTACTAACCTATATAGAAATGGACAAACCTGTTTTGAAACGGGACGAAGTTCTCGTGAAAATGGAGGCCGCGGGGTTAAATTTTGCAGATATATACCGCCGGAAAGGCAACTACCATCTAGCAGGCAAACCGCCTTACATACTTGGCTATGAAGGTGCCGGAATTATAGAAAGAACGGGGGCTGACGTCACTGATTTCAAACCGGGGGACCGGATTGCATTTGCTGATGTCCCCTATGCAAATGCCGAGTTTACAGCCGTTCCATCTGAAAAGGCCGTTCCTCTTCCTGACGGAATTTCATTCGATACTGCGGCATCGGTTATGCTGCAGGGGTTAACGGCCCAATATTTGACTAGAGACAGCTACATGGTGAAACAAGGAGATGTGATCCTCGTTCATGCTGCTGCTGGCGGTGTTGGGCAACTATTGGTGCAGATGATCAAACTTATGGGAGGCAAAGCGATCGGTCTGACTTCATCTCCCGAGAAGAAAGAAGCAGCTGTAAAAGCAGGGGCAGATGAAGTGTTTCTATATGACGAAGACGAAGACTGGGTTGAAAAAACAATAGCCTTAACACAAGGTGAAGGCGCTGATGCTGTGTATGATTCTGTCGGTTCGACACTGGCGGACAGTTTTGCCGCCATCCGGAAGCTGGGAACGGCTGTTTTTTACGGAATGGCTGGAGGAGATCCGCTCCCGGTTGATCCGAGGATGCTGATGGACCAATCTAAAACGCTCACCGGCGGAGATTTGTGGAATGTCCTTACGTCAAAAGAAGAACGGTTATCGCGTTCTGCGGAACTTTTTAACTGGATTCTGGAAGGTCAAATCACTGTTCAGCCGCCTGTTGTTTTTTCATTGGAGCAGGGGGCAGATGCCCACCGTCTGCTTGAAAGCAGGAAAAGCACAGGGAAAATCCTGCTTAAGCCATAAATAACGTCCCCTTTCCAAATTGCATCCATAAAACATGGAAAAGATGGTACAATCAGGTATGGGGAGGGGTTATATGTCCGAGCAAAAAACAAAAAAGCGCGCGGCTAAAGGAAGACTGACCCTTATAGCGATTGCCGCAGCTCTGATCGGTTTATCCGGTGCCATTTATCTCTATATAAATCGGGCTTCTGTTCAAACGGATGAACATGCCCAGGCGGCACTGGGAGGAATGTCAGATCCATCCGCATATTTCTCGGCAAGCAGACAATGGGATGATGAAGCATTTCAAGAAATTATTCATTTCATGCTTCACCAAAAAGTAAAAGCAAAAGAAAAATGGGGCGCGGTGAAAATAACCGATGACCGGATTCAAAAGCTGGATGCGCTGCTGAAACAGCATCGCCCGCGTCTTGAAAATAGCGATATTTATGAGAAAATCCTTTCCAGCTGGGAACGGGAGGATTTTTCTGATGCTGTAAAAGATCACAATACCATCTGGGCACTTCAGGACGGTACAGTTGGAAAAGCGACCCGCCTTTTAACTCCTGAAGAAGAAAAAGCGTACATCAAGAAACAGAAGTTAAAATAATTCATAGATCCATTCAGGAGTCCGTTCAAGGATTCTCTCCCAAAACGGGATGTCATGATACATGTCTTTTGTAAGGATGCGGCTGGAGGAGAAATCCTTTTGCAGCTCCTTTTTAATTTCCGAAACAATAGGACCGGAATAAAAAAGACAGTTTGCCTCGTCATTTAAATAAACGCTCCGTTTATCCCAATTAGCTGTGCCGATATCCGCAAATTTGCCGTCTATGACCATGACTTTTCCATGGAAAAAGCCTTTCCTGTACAAATAAATGATCGCACCTTTTTCCAGAAGTTTCTTTGTCATGGGATAGCTGGGCGGCTTTGTAAACCAATAGTCCGGCTTATCGGGGATGAGCAATTCAACCTTTACCCCTCTATTAAGTGAATCCTCCAGCGCTTTCATAAGAGCGTCAGTCGGGATGAAGTAAGGGGTGGCAATCATAATGTGTGATGCTGATCTATTGATCCACTGCACCATTTTCTGTTCAAGATCGTCCCCGGTCGAAAAGACAAGCTCGTACTTCTCATGACCGTACCCGCTGTATGCTCCGGAATCAGTACTGCGAAGACGGATGTTCTGACCCGTATCTTCGTTCCAGTCCTTCAGGAATTGCTCTGCCATATAGGCAGAACCGCTGCCCGTCAGCCTGACATGATAATCACGCCAGTAACCAAACTTAGGATTGTTCCCCAAATATTCTTCTCCAATATTAAATCCTCCGATATACGATACGTTCCCATCCACCACCGCAATTTTCCGGTGATTTCGGTGATTGAGCCGGTAAAAAATGTGACGGGGCGACAGCGGTCTGCTTTTAACAAACAGGACACCGCTCATTTCAAGTTCTTTGATCATTTTTCTGGTCATATCGCTTCCGCCGATTGCATCAACAGAAAGCCTCACCTCAACGCCAGCTTCCGCTTTTTTCTGAAGCAGGGAAAGAAATTCGCGGCTGATTTTATCGTTGCGGATAATGAAAAACTGTATGTAGATGTATTTCTTTGCAAGCTTTATGTCATGAAAGAGGGAAGTGTATAGGGTTTTTCCTTCCGCAAAGAGAGAGGCATCTCCTTCTGAAACAGGAGCTGTATAGGCAGGATGCTTCCTGTTATAAGATTCAGCTCCCGCATCAATATCTTTTATCAGCATACTTACCATTCCGGTCATGGCGACAGCTGCAATTAAAAAGAATATAAAAAATTTTTTCAGCATCCTGCAGGTCTCCGTTCCAAGCGCATCATTTAAGGATTAGTATGTCACTAGAAGGAAGCACCATACAGGAAAGCCTTTATAAAAATAAGTCGGCAAGTCTCTTAAATGAATTTTTTTTGTCTTCAAACGAGTAGACATTTGTTAAAACCATCATTTCATCTGTTTCATATCGTTCTGCAAGATGGGTCAGTTCTTTTTTTACCTTATCAGGTCCGCCTATGACCATCCTCTTTCGATTAGCCGCAATCCTTTCTTTGTCAGACGCTGATAAAGAGGCAGCACGCGCTTCATCCATACTTGGAACTCTGCTGTCCAGGCCCTTTTCTACCCGAAGAAGCCATAAATCCTGGCTTAATGCCAGTTTCTCTGCCTCTTCATCCGATCTTCCGCAAATGACAAATACGGCAGCAAGGGATTGTGCGGTTTTTGAAAAATGGACCGGTGTGAAAGATTCACGGTATTTCCGGAAAGCCTGTTCCCCCCGGTCCGGCTTGATAAAATGCCCGAACACATAATTCAGACCAAGATTTCCAGTTTGAGCAGCGCTGTTTTCTCCCAGGCCGAGAACCCACATCGCAGGGGCAGTTTCTGTGAGCGGTGCAGCTTTTATTCCATGCGATGGATGGTCTGAAGGGATGGTATCCGTTATATAATAAATCAGATCATTCAGCTGCCGCGGGAATTCAGTAAGGCTTCTCTGGAAACCATCCAGCAATGCCTGACGGACTTTTTGAGTCCCGCCGGGGGAACGGCCGATGCCAAGATCGATTCGGCCGGGAAAAAGGGCTTCGAGCTGACGGAAGTTTTCTGCCACTTTATAGGAGCTGTACTGCGGAAGCAAAATTCCGCCGGAACCGACGCGGATGCGCTTTGTTTTGGAAGCAATATGAGAAATCAGAATTTCCGGAGAAGTACTGGCCAGTCCTCTCGTTCCGTGATGCTCGGCAAACCAATACCTTGTATAGCCAAGGCTTTCTGCCATCTGTGCAAGTTCGGCTGTTTGTTCTAGTGTCTCGGACACTCTTTTGTTTTTTGAAACAGGAACTTGATCAAGAATACTAAGTTTCATTTGAAATTCCTTCCCTGCATGTTTTTTTGTAGAATGCCATAAATGGAAACTCTCATGCAAGAAGGAAGCTCCAGTGTTTTCTGGAGTTCTAATTAGGGAATAAATTAACATTTGATAAAAAGGAGGCTATTTATGCAAACAATTTCTGCTTCTTTGCTTACAAAAGAGGATATGACCAATCCTGAAATGGTGCCGGACTGGCTGCTGAAAGAATACCAAACATTCCATCATGTCGTGACGGATGCTGAATTTCCCTGCTATTTCGGAATGAAGGCTGAAAAGAAAGGTGAATTGCGTTATGCATACATATCCAGAGAGGATTGGACGAATCTCCCGAAAGCAGTCGGGCAGTTCCTCGCCTTATTTAAAGAACCCCCATATATCCGGCATGGCCTATTTGTCTTTATGGAGCCTGAACAGACGGAAGGAGACATTGAACTGTACCGGAAACGATTTTGGGATATCCTCCAGTATTTGCATGAACAGGATCCTAAGCCGTGGCCAGAGGAAGCGCCTAAAGACCCTGAGCATCATTTATGGGATTTTCATTTTGAAGGGAAGCCGTTCTTCGTTTTCGGAAATGCACCTGCATACAAACAGAGGAAAACAAGGAACTTAGGAAGCAGTCTTATACTTGGTTTTCAGCCCCGGATGATTTTCGAAGGTCTTGAAGGCACCGAAAAAGGCGGAATTATGTCCCGGGAAAAAGTGCGGGAGCGTGTTGAAAAATGGGATCAGCTTCCGAAACATCCTGATATAAGCCATTATGGTGATGAAAACCATAATGAGTGGAAGCAGTATTTTATCGGAGATGATGTGGAGCCGATTAAAGGGAAGTGTCCGTTTTTTCATAAGTAGCAGAGGCTCTCTCCAAGCAAGTTTAAACCCAAGAATGCTCGCTGTTTGAGTGTTCCTGGGTTATTTAGGTTCGGATGGAAACCGATGTGGCTCAACAGGGCTTGGAGTCCCCTGTTAGAGATTTAAAGCAGTTAAACGGGTACATAAATTGTATAAATTTGGGGAAGTGAGGGATTAATGGTAGAATAATAGAGACTAAATTCCTTATGGATAAAAAGGGAGATGGACCTGTGGGTGTTTCATTGCGTAAAGGGCAAAAAGTAGATTTGACCAAAACAAATCCCGGCCTTTCTAAAATTGCCGTCGGTTTAGGCTGGGATGTTAATCAAATGGGCGGTGCTTCATTTGATCTGGATGCTTCCGTATTCCTGCTCGGACAAAATGGCAAAGTTCCTTCAGACAGTGATTTCATTTTTTATAATAATCCAAACGGTGCATCGGGCTCTGTTTTATATTGCGGGGATAACCGGACAGGAGCGGGTTCGCAGGATGACGAACTCATCCGGATTGACTTAAACCGGGTACCCGCGCAATTTCAAAAAATTGCTTTTACGATCACCATTCATGATGCAGCGGAGAAAAGACAAAATTTCGGTCAAATCTCCAATGCTTACGTGAGGATTTTCAGTGAAGATACAGGGGAAGAATTCATCCGGTATCAGCTGGGACATGAATTTTCTGTAGAAACCGCCATCGTAGCAGCTGAATTATACAGGCATCAGTCAGAATGGAAGTTTAACGCAATCGGAAGCGGATTCGGCGGTGGACTTGCAGCCTTGTGCAGCAACTTCGGAGTCACGGTGGATGATGAGCCGGCCCCGCAGCCTGGATACATACAACACAATCAGCCTTCAGCTGGCGGATTTCAGCAAAACCATCAAAATCAGTATGCGAATCAGAATCAGGGCTATTCGTCGGGTGTCTATCAGGAGAGTCCGCCGGTAAGCTCTAATCCCTATCAGCAAAACGCTCCCAGCGTTCAGCCTTACTCAGGAACATATGGAAATGGGCATCAGCAGTACCAGAACAGTCCTACTCAGACAGCGAACAGGACTACTGCCTGTCCAAGATGCCATTCTCAAAATGTAGGGGCCGGGAAAAAAGGATTTGGAATCGGCAAAGCTGCATTAGGAGGTTTGGTTCTTGGTCCTGTTGGGCTTCTGGGCGGATTTATCGGGGGAAGCAAGATTCAGTTTACTTGCCATCAATGCGCCTATAAATGGTCTCCGGACCAGAAAGACTTCGCTGCATGGGCGAACGAGCAAAAACGAAATGCCCAAGAACTGCTGCAGCGATTTAAAAGCCAGGATGTAATGGATGCAATCGTCGCAGGATGTGCGCTGGTCAGTCTTGCAGACGGCCATATTTCACCTGCGGAAAGGCAAAAAGTAAATGAGTTTTTTAACAACAGCCAGGAACTTCGTGTGTTTGATACAGCGAAGGTCAACCAGCGATTCAACCAGTTTGCCATGAATTTGGAAAGGGACTGGATGAGCGGCCATGCAGAGGCGATGAGAGTCCTTGGAAATATCAGAAGCAAGCCGGAGGTTGGAAGGCTTGTCGTCCGGTACTGCGTAGCGCTAGGCTTCGCTGATGGGAATTTCGATCCGTCAGAAAAACAGGCCGTTGCCGATATCTGCCGTGAGCTGGGATTAAATCCGTCTGAATTTTTATCGTAAGTCCATTAAAACGTGTTTCCCAGGGAGAGTCTGGAAATCTGTTCTTATGTTCATGGGAAAAGGATACACCGGTAAAAGGGAAAGAGGCTGGACAAAAGGTTTCCGGCTAATAAAAAAACCGAACGATTATTTGAAACTCTGATATAGAGCTTCGTAATCGTTCGGTTTTACTGTTTTTCATGCTTTTTTCAAAGGCTAAGTTAAAGCGTGTTATAGTTTTTAAACACCTATTGATTGAAGCGGAAGGCGTGAGACTCGTGCTGAGAGCAGCGGGACAGGTGAGACCCCTCAGCTGCGAAGCCAGGAGGAGGCTCACCGCCCGCCCAAGGATAAGCGAACGAATCAACAGCCAAATTTAACAGTGCTTTTTCAAGAGAAATATTCGGCTTAAGGACAAAAATTATAGTTATGTCCCAGCCTCTTTTTATGGACTTGATGGCTGAACCTTAATCGACGCTTCATCTGTATCATCACTATCGATAATCGCTTCGGGAAGCCCTGTATACTTAGCCCAGTAGAATATTCCAACAGAACCGGCTGCAATAAGAATCAAGTCCAGGGGATTGGAGAGTATTTTAAGTCCTCCTCCAAAAGATCCGGTGTATGAAAAGATCAGCATCATGATATAGTAGCCGATCAGCCACCACGATGACTTAAGCTGCTGGGACAGGCTCACTTCTTTTGTTGGAACGTATTTCGAAAACAAAAGATAGACAATGAACATAACAAGCTGGGAGGCCAGCAGCCACGAAATAGTGTTCCATCCTGACCAGTAAACTATATAAGATGCGAAAATGAAGGAAACAGGAGCGATGATGCTCATTCCCTTTAATTTAAACGGTCTTTCCAGATTTTTCGCATTGACTCTGAATGCAGCAGATGAAATAGGGGCAATCGCGTAAGACAAGATCAGCGCCACGGAGCATACATTCACAAGCGCATTCCATGATGGAAATGGCAGAGTCCAGAAAATAGAAAGTCCCAGTGAGAGCCAGAGTGAGGACCTTGGAATACCGGTTTTTTCGTCGATTTTGGAGAAGGTCTGAAAGAGCGTTCCGTTTCTGGACCATGCATAAACAAGCCTGGCTGTTGTATTCATAAAAATATTTCCGTTTCCTCCAGGAGAAAGGATGGCATCAAATACAACAAGAAAAGCAAGCCAGCCGAGACCAAGAACGACAGCAATATCTTTAAATGGAAGGGCAAATTCTTTCTGGATGCTTTCCCATCCGGAAGAAAGCATGTCCGTCGGGATTGCTCCTATAAACAGCACTTGGAGAGCTGTATAAATCGCAGCGGCAAGAATGATGCAGAGAAAAAGAGCGATCGGAATGTTTCGCTGCGGATTTTTCACTTCGCTCGCTACAGAGACAATGGGATGAAGACCCAGATAGGCAAACATGACCCCGCCTGTAGAAATGGCTGCCTGAATGCCATTGAAACCCGAAGGTGCAAATCCTGCTGCCGTAAAGTTTGCAGATTTAAAATAAAAAATAAGCACGACAATAATGGTGAGCGGGACAAAGTATTTAAAAATCGAAATAATGATATTCGATTTTGCAAATGTTTTAACGCTCCAATAGTTCAAAAGGAAAAAGATGCACAAAAGGACGAATTGAAGAATCCAGCCTGAAAGGGTTGGAGAATCGGACCCTTTCACGGTCAAACCGGGAAGCCAGAATGCCACATATTGCCTCACGGCCGTCACTTCAATCGAAATCAGACTCGTATAAGCGATAATGGTGATGAATGAAATCATATATCCGACAAGATGGCCATGTGAATACACAGGGTAGCGGATGATGCCGCCTGTTCTTGGAAGTGCAGCACCAAGCTCAGCATAGACAAAGCCAATTAATAAAATGATGACCCCGCCGATAACCCAGGAGAAACTCCCCGCAGGACCGGCTTTGGACGCTACATTGCTTACGGCAAAAAGCCAGGCAGAACCGAAAATGGCTCCAAGACCAATCAGCGTTAAATCAAGCAGAGATATTGTTTTCTTAAATTTTCCCTGATCTGCCACTATAACTCCTCCTTATATACAAATCCTTCTAATTAAAGTGTTTTCTTTAAGGAGTGAAATTATCCGGGAACTTTCCGGGCATCAAAAAACCGCACACATCTATGAATGTATGCGGTTCATCTATGGAATAAGTAAGAGAATGAAGGGATAACGGATAAGGGTAAGAGGATGATTATGCTTTTGCTTTATATAAATGACTAACGGCTTTTAAAATAAATAATTTCTCTTTTGCCGAGAGCATTTTCCAGCTTCCTGCTCTAATTACCATTCTGCTCCCTCCTTAAAATAGGTTTGTACCTATCTAATACCGTTATTTTCAGGGATTAAAACCTATTAATGTTTTTCAAATTCCGCCGGTTTTTTTAAGCTTTTTGAAAAACAAGAAGGTTTGCTGTATAAATGTGAAGACAGGAGGAGTTTTTAGTAAAACCTTCTGCTCAAATTTTGCCGGCAAATAGCCGGAATTGACGAAATAAAAAATCAGTCTTTTTTATTTCTTGGATCGATTTCCTCAGAAAATTCCGTGCCAAAGGAAGCGTGACCCGAACGGACAGCTGATCGGGAATAAGTTTCAGCCCGGTCCAGCATAAACAGATGAACCAGCACTTCCCCTGCAGTGAAAATCAATGCGGAAATAATGCTTCCCCAGGCGATTTGCAAATAACTGTCATAAAGTACAGACCCAAAAATCCAGACGCCCAAATAAACGGTGAAAAATTCGGTGATGTATGAGGCTCTGTGTCCCAGTGCCGGAAGAATGACCCGGTCTCCAATCAAATAGGTGGCAATCGCTGCAAATAAACTAAAAGAAAGAATATCTGTCACGTTTGCGTCGAAAAATAAGTCCAGTCCAATCGCAAACGCAATTGCAGCAACAACAAACTTTACGGCGATTACAGCAAGCTGATTCATAAGTTTCACTCCTTTTTCTTAAAGTTTTGTCAGAAAAGGCAGCAAACATACATGAACCCTCCTCATTTTCATGCGCAGTGCAAATTGTTCGAGTTTTGGGAAGACATGTAGTAAAGTTGTCCTTATGATTTGATAAATAAGCTCTTCCTATAGATAAGGAATCGTTGCAAGGAGGAATAAGCGTGTTTGAACAAAATTACGCAGATAAAAATAAAAAACAGCTGGATGAAATAAAGCTTTCTGTGTTGGATTTGGCTCCCATCGTTTCAGGAAGCCATGCTGGAGAAGCGCTAGGCAACTCGCTGAGCTTGGCACAGCATGCGGAAAAGTGGGGATTTAACCGATATTGGCTGGCGGAACACCATAATATGAGGGGCATTGCAAGTTCCGCTACGTCTGTTGTGATCGGGCATATTGCTCAGGGAACGTCAACGATTCGCGTCGGGTCCGGCGGAATTATGCTTCCGAATCACGCTCCGCTTGTGATTGCAGAACAGTTTGGAACACTTGAATCGCTCTTTCCGGGACGGATCGATCTTGGATTGGGAAGAGCACCGGGGACTGATCAGCTGACAGCCCAGGCACTGAGAAGAGAGCTGAAAGGGAGCGCGGAGGATTTTCCGGAGCAGGTGGAAGAGCTAAGAGCATACTTTAATCCGACAGAGTACAGCCATGTAAAAGCAATTCCCGGTGAAGGATTAAACATCCCGGTATGGCTGCTTGGATCGAGTGGTTTCAGTGCCCATTTAGCCGGTCAGCTTGGTTTGCCATTTGCATTTGCCAGTCATTTCTCTCCAGATCATACGGTGGAGGCATTAAGAATTTACAGAAATCATTTTAAGCCATCTGAAGTGCTGGATGAACCATATGCCATGGTTGGTGTGAACGTAGTGGCGGCAGACAGTGAAGCACAGGCGCAGTATTTGTCTACTTCCATGAAACAGCAATTTCTCAACCTTGTCAGGGGCCGTCCGGGCCAGCTGAATCCTCCGGTAGACGATATGGATGATTTGTGGAATGACTATGAAAAAGCCTCAATCCAGCAAACACTTCGTGCGTCTGCCATCGGGGATCCTGATCAGGTCAAGGCGAAGCTTCAAAGCTTTTTAAACGAAACACAGGCAGACGAGATGATGATTACGGCTAACATATTTGACCATCAGGCACGTTTGCGCTCTTATGAAATTGTTTCACAGCTTGTGAAATAACATCCAGTGAAGGAGATCAACATTATGGAATGCAAAATCAACCGCAATGCAGCAAAAATTTTGAACAGAATGCTTGAAAGTGAAGAAGGACAAGGGAAAATGATTCGTGTATTTATTACCGAAATGCACGGTGATCATGCCCATTATGACGTAAAGCTCGATACACCAAATGAGCATGATGAAATTGTGAAAACCGATAAAGGAATCGACATTCTGATGGACTCCCGCGAAGAGTTTCTTGATGGTGTCTGGATCCAGTTCTTCTTCGTTCCAGAGGAAAGATTTGAGATCATTAACAGAAAAAAAGGGTGGCATAACCACCATTAATAAAAAAGCAGAGTTCTTTTTATAAGAACTCTCTTTTTTATCAGAAAAAGGAGGGATGACCATGAAGGTTTATGTGAATGACCGGCTAATTGAAGCGGCAGATTTCGTACATGAGAGAGAAAATGGGCGGCACATCATCCGCTTTCATTTTAAAGTGAAAAGCGGGGCAGATTACCATGATACGAGCACCTTGCTGTATCAAAATGATTTTGCTGTGAAGGTTCCGGATAAGAATTTGTCATTTCAAGCCATAATCAAGCAATATTCAACGTCCGCTGACAATTTATATGAAGAGAACGCAGTGGGAGATTATTTTCTGCAGCTGATCGAGAAGAAAGCCGGAAACTGATTCCGGCTTTTTTTATTGGCCAAATTCCTGAGCAATCAGCTCATAGGAACGAATTTTTTCGGATTCGCGGTGGGTAATGGATAGAATCATCACTTCATTGGCATCGTATTCGGCTGCCATTTTCATCAGTTTTTTCTTCACCACAGGCGGACTGCCTATGATCTGCCGGGCTTTCATTTTCTCAAGCTGTTCCTTTTCTTCCTCTGTGAGGACATAAGCATCGGCTTCCTCAAAAGGTGGGACTCCTTCCTTGCCCTCCCCTTTGGCGAGCATAATTTGCCACACCTGATTGCTTAAGGCGATTTTCTCCGCTTCTTCCGAGGTTTCTGCACAAATTACAGCAGCGGCCAGAATAACTTCAGGTTCTGATTGGCGGCTGCTTGCTTTGAAATCCTTCTTATATTCCTGTATGATGGCCGGATCTGTACTCCCCATGAACTGTCCAAATACATAGCCGGTGCCGCTTTCAGCTGCCATCCTGGCACTCTTTCTGCTCGTGCCCAGCAGATAGATTTCCGGAGAAACAGGAGGGACCGGGGAAGCCTTAATCTGTGAAAACATGTGATCTTTTGAAAAATCCCCTCTAATAAAGTGCAGAAGATCGTCATATATTTCCGGAAGCTGTCTGACATTTTCGAGAAAATTACCGGACAGGGCAATAGAGCTTTCGGCAGAGCCTCCCGGTGAACGTCCGATGCCAAGATCAATCCGGTCCGGAAAAAGAGTAGAAAGGAGATTAAAGGTTTCCGCTACTTTATACGGTTTGTAATGAGGCAAAAGAATCGCTCCGGCACCGAGCCGGATTGTTTTTGTTTGACCTCCTATATATCCAAGCATGATCTCTGGTGCTGAACTCGTCAAACCAGGAAAATCATGATGCTCGGCAATCCAATATCGTTTAAACCCTAATCTTTCGCCGGCCTGGGCTAAACGAAGGGATGCTGTCAGTGCATCCTTAGGAGTTTTGCCTGCTGATAAAGGAGATTGATCTAATATGCTGAGCTTCATCTGAATCCTTCTTTCTAAGCTAATAGGGTTTGCTCTAATCTTACATGAGCGGGTGCTGATTACAAAGATTTTGCTTTAGCATGGATAAATTTAGAAAATCGATTGCTGGATATGTCACGTCGTGATATAGTCGTGGTATGACATAGTGGTGGCAGAGGTGTTCATCTTGAATCGAGATAACGTTTTAAAAAAATATGTTCCCATGACGGAAACGGCTTTCTATATCCTTCTCTCGCTGGCGGAGCCGCGTCACGGATACGGGATTGTTAAACATGTTGAAGAAATGACAAATGCCAGAATCCGTCTTGGTTCCGGCACTGTTTATGGAACGCTGACAAAAATGCAAAAGGATGGAGTCATTACTCTATTTTCAGACGAAGAAAGAAAAACAGTGTACGAAATAACCGACACAGGGAAAAAACTGATGGCAGCTGAAATCAGCCGGCTAAAAGAACTTTATCAAAATGCCATTAAGCATGAGGAGACTTTTCTATGAAAAAGGTATGCAGACCATTTTGGAGCTACGATATTCAAAAGACAGAAAATTGGTTGTCGGAAATGGCAAAAGAGGGGTACTCACTCGTCCGTTTCAACCGCTGGACAAGGTTCTTCTTTTTTGTAAAAGGAGAGCCTGCAGCACAATCCTTTCAGATTGGATATAGTCATCTTAAAAACGATTCCCTTTCAAAGGCATTAATAGAAGATGGATGGAAGAAAGAGGTTCAGTCCGGACGCTGGTATATAGCTGTGAATGGAAAACCACCGGAACAGTTAAAGACTTTTCTTTTTCGAGATGGCATCGTCAAACGAAGCCTTCGCCTGAAATATCTTTTTAGCGGTATTCTGGTTTATTTATCTGTCATAGCTATTTTTATCGCATCCATTTTCAGTTTTGATTTTTTTCAAAATACTCCTGTTGAGGTTGAAGAGAGTCCGCTATGGTTCATCACCTACAGCGCAGGAGGATTAGCAATCGCACTTGGCTTTTTATGTATTTACTCTGTCTATAAGCTAAATAGGCTTATTAAAAGCTTTAATCGGATTCCGGATACTACAGAGGGGGATGAAATCGTTAGCAAAGAAAGAGAAAAACAGCTGATCAAAATAGGAGAAATTCTTGTTGAAAGAAAAATCGGCTGGATGTATTCACCCGATCGGCTTGAGAAATGGCTTGAAAAAAAGGAGAGGGAAGGATTTCGATTATATCGGGTGAGCAAATCAGGAACTGTTTTTTACTTTAAAAAGGGCAAGCCCCGTCAGATTCGTTACTGTGCTGACTATCAAAATATTTCGAATGAACACTATTATGAAATGCACAGGGACACCGGCTGGAAAAGTGTGTTTATGTCAAAATCATCTTTGCAAAAATGGACGCTGTGGAGCAGGGAATATTCAGATCATGAGGAACGGCCACAGTTATACAGTGACCAGTCCCACCGATTAAAGCATGCCCGAAAAATTGTTTTTTCCTATAGTCTATTATTTCTGCCCTTGACCATTATTTATTTAATAAATTTCAGTATATTTATTTCAAACTGGTCCCATTTCGGATTTGGGGGATTGAATGCATTCAATACCGTCATGTATACCATCTGTATTTTTCTATTCGGGTCCTTCATTATAAGGTCATGGCTTTATTATGGCCGGCTAAAAAAAGAGTCTAAAGATCATGTTCATCTATAAAGGCTGTGCTGTAAACCCAATTTAAAAATAAAAAATTGGGTTTACATTCTAATCCTTGGACAAACTTCTCCAAAAATAAAAAACAGCATAAGCTTCCCATGGTTTCCATAATGAAAAGACCGTTTCTATTTCCGCCCTTGTTAGTTTACTCCCTTTAAAACCTGCATTTTGAAGGGCCTTATTTAAAGCGGCATCGCCATAGGGAAGACTAGAGGAATAGCGGAGGCATCTCATCATGACATAACGGGCTGTCCAAGGACCGATTCCTTTGATTGCAAGCAGCTTTTCTTCCAATGCATCCCCGCATTTTTCTTTCAGAAGCTCTTCTTTTGTTAATTTTCCTTCTGCTGCAAGTTTCGAGATGCCAATGATATACTCCGCTTTTTTATTTGTGAATTGGAGAGTACGGAAATCTTCTATTGAAATGGCCGCTATAACGGAGGGATCGGGAAAAGCCCAAAACGTCCGGCCATTCCATACATGGCTTGTTCCATATGTTTCTGCCAGTCTTTTCTTCAGCGTATAGGCAAATGCCAAATTGATTTGCTGACCGATGACAGCCCAGATTAAGGCTTCATATAAATCAGGTATGCCGATGATCCGCAGTCCATTGTATGTTTCTGTAAGAGAACGGAGAATAGGATCTTGATTCGCAAGAACATAAAAGGGTTCCAGGTCGGAATGAAGATCGAGCCAGTCCGCCGTATATTCGGCCGCTTTCCTATAGATCCTTTCCGTTTTCAGGCCGTCCACTATTTCAAGCTCAAGACTTGAAGCATTCGTTTCCCGTATGCGAATGAGAATCTTCTGACTGTCCAGCTTCAGAAGCTTATAGATTTCCCCATCATCCACTTGATGAAGGCACTCTTGGGGAGACCTCGTTAAGTAGTGAAGAGTCTCCTTAAAGCTAAAAAACTTAGGTAGAGGGATGGAGAGGCTTTCAGATCCGCTGTCAAAAGTGAAAACGGGCATGTCCTTTTTTGCTGAAATCATGATAATCCTCCAATCGAAGAAGACGTTCTTTCATTTCAAGGCCGCCTCTGAATCCGGTTAAAGTTTTATTAGAGCCGATTACACGATGGCACGGAACGGCAATCGGAACAGGATTGGCGCCGTTTGCCGTTCCTGCTGCCCTGACTGCTTTTTTATTTCCTGCCGATGCGGCTATTTGAGCATACGTAGCCGTTTCTCCGTATGGGATGTTTAATAGTGCCATCCAGACAGACTTTTGAAAGGCAGTTCCATGCAAATCGACCGAAAAGTCAAAAATGCGGCGTTCCCCGCTCTCATATTCCATCAGCTGCTGAATATATGGAGCTGTCTCTCTATCATTCCATTCTAATATTGTTCCCGGCAATTTTGCAGCCGCCCAGTTTTCAAGTGATTCAAATGTTTCATGTGGCCAGGTGATCCGGCATATTCCTTTTTCGGTTACAGCCATATAAAAGGGAAGAGAACTGATACTTTCAAATACAAATTGATTCCAGTACACGTTTTTGATTTCTGTCAACTTTGTATTCCTCCTTTTGCCGCAATTTTATCTCTATACTCCTGGGGTGTGCAGCCGGCTGATTTCTTAAAAAGGGAGGAAAAATGCGATGGGCTTGAAAATCCTGTTTCAGCCGCAATTTCAGCAATTGGTTTTGCATCTATGGATAGAAGGTTTTTTCCTTCCTGCATTCTGTAATCCTGAAGATATTTGGAAGGGGTGACACCTGTCATCCTTTTGAAAACCCTCAGAAGGTGATAAGGGCTGATCGCTAATTCAGCTGCCATGCTGTTTAATGTTAACGCCTCCTGATAATGGCTTTGAATGAATGCCTTTAAATTTTTAGCCAGTTCTGCGTCCGGTCCATTTTCACCGGGAACTTCAGGCTTGCATCGTTTACAGGCACGGAACCCTGCCTTTTTTGCCTCATGAATACTTCCAAACACTCTTACATTTTCCCGTTTCGGGGTACGGGACCTGCACGAAGGCCGGCAGAAGATTTTCGTTGTCGTAATCCCTACATAAAACTTCCCGTCAAAGACGTCAGTCCTGCTTAGGATGACTTCATAAATGGCATTAAACAGCTCTTTTTCCGTCATGGTCCACACTCCTTGTCGCCTCATTATAAACGAAAAAGAAATAGCCGATAACCATTACAGAATAGGACAGCAAGAATATGACAGGGGGATATTCGTTACGTTCATCCTTCTTCCTGACGCGAAAAAAATGGTAGAATACAGGAGACGTCAAAAAAACATGGAGAAGGGATCAATGAATCTATTTGGCAATAATCAAGAGGACTTTCCATTTACTATGTTTGGAATCAGCCACATCGCTGCCCTTGCTGTCCTGCTGATTCTATCCATTCTTCTTTACAGTTTTAGAATGAAATTGAAAACAAAGAACATGAAAACCTATGAATTAGGATTAGCTGCGAGTCTGATTTTAGTCGAGGTTTTATATCACGTGTGGCTTGTCAGTATTGACAATTGGGAAATACGGCATGCATTGCCGCTGGAACTTTGCAATATCAGTTTTGTTATGACGGTTCTGCTTTTACTGACCGGAAGCCGTCTTATTTATGAAGTTTTACTTTTTATCGGGCTAATGGGGGCTTCACAGGCGCTGCTGACGCCTGTTTTGGCGATTGATTTTCCTCACTTCCGGTTTTTTCATTTTTTCTATACTCATACGTGGATCATTGCCGTCCCGCTCTATTACACATGGGTAAAGGGATACCGGCCTACAATTTATTCGGTTTTAAAAACGATGATTTTTCTGAATATCTTGCTTCCGATTGTTCTTTTCGTAAACCGCTCTACGGGAGGCAATTATATGTTCCTTGACCACAAGCCATCCAGCGGGAGTTTGCTTGATGTTCTTGGACCGTATCCGTGGTATATTCTTTCTCTTGAAGGAATCGCTGCAGGAATGGGAATCGTGCTTTGGCTGATTTTCAGAGAGAAAACAAGGTCTGAAGGGAGAGAGCATGCAGAGGCAGGGTCGTTCGACTAGATGACTTCTCAAACTTGTCTTAAAAAATGAAGATTTAAAATAGAAGGCTGAAATAGTAAATGATTGGGGTTGAACAATATGAAACAATTGGGGACACTCTATATTTTCTGCGGGAAAATGGGTGCAGGAAAATCAACTAAATCAAAACAATGGGCGAGCGATAAGCATGCTGTCCTGTTGTCTGAGGATGAATGGCTTGCATCCCTATATCCGAACCAGATTGCATCATTTGAGGACTATTTGAAATTTTCAGCGCAGCTCAAGCCGCTGCTGAAAAAGCATGTCCAAAACCTGTTAAGCATCGGTACAGATGTCGTGATGGATTTTCCTGCCAATACTAAAAAAACGAGAAGGTGGTTTTTGGATTTAGCGGCTGAAGTCCATGCCGGCCATCAGCTGATTTACCTTAATCGAACGAATGAGCAATGCCTCCGCCAAATTGCCCAAAGGCGAATGGAACAGCCTGAAAGAGCAGCTTTTGACACGGAAGCGGTGTTTATAAATGTTACTAAATACTTTGAAGCACCGGAGGCATCCGAAGGTTTAAATATAGTAGAGATTAGCGGAAAAGAATCATAGTACCAGAACTAATGTAAAAAAACGCAGAGGATTGAGCAGCCTCTGCGTTTTTCTGTGTGATCTTGTTATTTTTTAGTTACAGCCTATTTCATTTTAGGCTGATTCCACTGGGATTCGTTTAAGAGCTGATATAATCTCCGCTCTTTCCTCCCGTTTTTTTCAAAAGGCTTGTTTCCTTAATGACCATGCTTTTATCAACGGCTTTGCACATATCATAAAAAGTCAGTGCAGCAATTGAGGCCGCGGTTAATGCCTCCATCTCAACGCCTGTTTTTCCATCACATTTTACCGTTGCCTGAATGATCAGCTCATAGCCTTTCTCTTTTTTGACGTACTGAAAGTCAAAATCCGTTCCCTGAAGCTGAATAGGGTGGCACATCGGGATAATATCTGATGTTTTTTTTGCACCCATGATTCCGGCAATTTGGGCAACTTGAAGCGGATCACCTTTTTTTATGGATCCGGCTTCTATGGCCGTGTAAAGCTCATCGGACAAAGCGATGACCGATTGCGCCACAGCCGTTCTGCTGGATGGACTTTTATCGGAAATATCGACCATTTTCGGTCTCCCGGATTCATTCCAATGCGTAAAAGAACCCATAACTTTCACCTCCTAATAATCGGTATTCCAGTCTTTCGCATGGTTGATATTGATAAACGCAGCATCATCCTCTGAAAACGGGATGGTCAATACGTGCAGCTCATTTAGAAGATGGGCAAGCTTATGCTCATCCGCTGCGAGCATTTTTTCAAAGCTCGGCATCGTTCTTTTATGGTATAAAGCCATCAACGGCTGGATCCGGCCTCCCTGAACCGGCACAACTGCATCTGCTTCTGAATCCTGAGCGAAGCTTATCATTTCGCTGACAAATTCGTTCGTGACAAACGGAATATCACAGGATAGAATAAAAAACCATTCCGCACTGTCCATGCTGCTCATCACATTATGTATGGCGTATAAAGGCCCTTGATAGGAAGCAGATTCCTTTTCCACAATGAGACGTACATCTTCTCTTTGGAATTGCTGGACCAGTTCCTCGTTCGTTGAAATAACTAAAGGGGACAATTGGTTAAATTTAAGGGCATCTAAGCTATGTTCATAAAAAGCTTTTCCATTATGAATCTCAAACATTTTGGGCTTTCCGAATCTGGACGATCTTCCGCCGGCGAGCACGACTCCTGCCATCTTCATATCCGGTTCAGCTCCTCTGTGAAATGCTGAATGGAAGGAAGAATCAATTTTGTCATTCCGAGCTTTACCGCATTAAGGGAGCCGGGCAGGGCGTAGATCGCGCATCCATTTCTGCTTCCGGCTGCGGCTCTGCTGAACATCGCCTTCACACCGATTTCCTCATAGCTTAAGCTTCGGAACAGTTCCCCGAATCCGGTCATTTCTTTTTCAAATAAACGCGACACCGCTTCATAGGTGACATCCCGGGGGGTGAAGCCGGTACCTCCTGTAATAATAATCGCCTGGATTTCCGGATTTTCGCTCTGAGTGCGAATGAAAGAAGAAATCAACTCGATATCGTCAGACACAATGCTGTACTCTTTTACCGAATGTCCGCTTTCTATTAAAAGCTCGTTTATTGCCGTCCCGCTGAGGTCCGTTTGTTTTGTACGTGTATCACTTACGGTTAAAACCGCCGTTTGAACCGAAATAGACAAATCATGCGTATGCACGATAGATCAGCACTCTCCTTTTCATACTATGGTTTCACTCTATCAGACTATAGCTCTTATTACACGCTTAAAGAGGAAAATTCAATTCTCTTTACGCTGCTTCTTTCTCTTGGAAATTTCCTCCGTTACGGCGAATGCAAGATCCTCGTTACCGAACATAGACAAGACTCCAAGCAATGTGTCATCTGGAATGAATCCAGCTTCTTCCTTTGATACGGTAAGCTCAAGCGCTTCTTTTAAAGCCTGATTGGATTCCTGCTGAGGATAGGCTGTCAAGTATAGCTGCTCAGGATCTATGTCATGATTGATGCACCATTGTGCAAATACAAGAATCATCATTTTTTCATCTTTTTGATAGGTTTGTATGATCTGGTTCTCCATATCTTTGTTTTGCATTTTCTCACTTCCTGTTCATTGAAATTGAATCGTCTTAGCTGGATCGTAAAGGCTCAGATCTATTTCAGGCTGTTCATCCATCGCGAGTCTGGCGAGCTCTGAGCCTAAATATGGACCCATTGTCAGACCGGAGGAGCCTAATCCATTGGCAGCAAGAAGGCCTTTCCAGTTTGGAATTGGACCGATTACCGGCAAGAATCCTTCCGTAAAAGGTCTGAATCCCACTCTTGCTTCTTTAAAACCAGCATTTTCAAGTCCAGGCGCGGTTTCAATTGCTTTTTGAAGCACTTCTGCAATTCCGCCCGCCGTTGGCTGCGAATCATATTGCTCCGTATCTTCATGCGTCGTCCCTGCAACCAATCTGCCATTCGGAAAAGCTAACATATACTGGGTTCCGGGCGGCATAAGCACAGGCCAGTTACCTGTATTCCTGTCCGGAAGCTCAAGGTGGACAATCTGTGCTTTCTGAACGTGAACCTGAAACGATATGCCGAGCGGTTTGAACAGCTGGGACGCCCATGCACCGGCACAGACAATGACTTGATCAGTCCGGATGGTTTCCTGATTCATTCTCACACCAGTTACCTCATTCTCCTGAAATAGCAGCTCTGCCTTGCCTGATATAACCTGAGCTCCATGTTTCTTCGCTCCGCCAATTAAGGCATCGCGGATTTTACGGCCATCCACTCTTGCGGCACCGCTGACGTGCAGACCGTAATACTCGTTCGAAAGAGGAGGGAAAAGGGAGGATGCCTCCCAAGGTTCGATTCGTTTAATTTCACCCATTTCAGGTGCGTCCGGAAACCTCTTAAGAGCCCGCTGTTCCATTGCAATAATCTTCTTTTCATCCTTATGAAGGCTTACAGCCCCAACTTTTGCATAACCCGTTTCCCTCTCGCCGTCCTGTTCAAGGAGGCGGATCAATTCCGGGTAATACCGGGCCCCATTTTTAGCAAGCGTGTACCATGCCTGATTTCTGCGCTGGGAAATCCAGGGGCAGATAATTCCCGCAGCCGCTCCAGTAGCCTGACCGGGTTCACCGCTGTCTGCAACGATGACATCTGCGCCTTTCTTGGCGAGATGATAGGCAGCTGAAGCACCAAGAATGCCGGCTCCAATAATGACAAATTTCTTCATTGTACGCATCCTTTTCATTTATCGTCTGTTTGTATTATACCATTTGTATAGGGTGCCTGCTTAGGGGCAGCATAGAGGCTGAACATAATAAATAAATAACAATCCTTTTACAGTCAGACCGGTTAAATCAACCGAAAGGACCTGGCCTGTCCGGAAGAGGCCAGAGAGAAATCATCTAACCGGAGAATCCAAAAACAAATTTATTGAATACCCTGGCGGGGTATGTTAAATTGACTATATCAGGCAGAATAATGTCACGGAAGGAGGGCGGAAGGATGGAAGATAACCAAATTCATTTAACTGGACTCGAAACAGCGGAACATTGTGCCAGTTCAGAAAGAAAGAGCCACCATTCTGCGTTAACGAAAAAAAATCTGACATCCCGGCTTAATCGGATTGAGGGACAGATCCGCGGGATTAAGAGGCTCATTGAAGAGGATACGTATTGTGATGATGTCATAACCCAGATTGCTGCGAGTCAGGCTGCCTTAAACAGCGTAGGCAGGCTTCTGCTTGAAGGTCATATGAAAACATGTGTGGCAGAGCGGATACAGGCCGGGGATGAGGAAATCCTGGATGAAGTCATCTTAACAATCGGCAAGCTGATAAAAAAATAAGAAGGAGCGATTCATTTGGATACAACGCTAAAAGTTGAAGGGATGAGCTGTGAACATTGTGTAAAGGCAGTGGAAGGCAGTGTCGGAAAATTATCCGGAGTGGAGTCAGTAAAAGTTCATCTGGCAGAAGGGACCGTGGATGTAAGCTTTCGTCCTGAAGAGGTTAGTCTTGAAGAGATTAAAGAAACGATTGATGATCAAGGATATGATGTAAAAGAATAAGAGAGCATGCGCGCTGTACAAAAATAGCGCGTCTCTTTATAAAAAAAATATACCCCTATTAGGTATATGAGATTATCCGCATATGACGTATCGGAGGTGTAAAGCCATTGAGCAGTCCGGCGAAAGAAACGACGATTGGAATAACTGGAATGACGTGTGCTGCCTGCGCGTCCCGCATTGAGAGAGGATTAAATAAAATGGAAGGGATTGAACAGGCGCATGTAAATCTTGCACTCGAACGATCAACGATTAAATATCATCCAAACACCGTGAAGCTTTCGGAAGTTGCAGCGAAAATTAGAGACTTGGGATACGAAGCAGAAGGGGAAAAAGTGAGCCTGTCCATTACAGGAATGACGTGTGCTGCCTGTTCAGCCAGGATTGAAAAAAGCTTAAACAAAATGGATGGAGTATTTGAAGCTTCAGTCAATTTTGCTATGGAGAGTGCGGCAGTCACATACAATCCTGCTGAGGTGTCTCCCGAAGACGCGGCAGCCCGGATTGAAAAACTGGGATATGGAGCAAAAATCAAGGACGATGGGGATGCGAGTGGGGACCAGCGCAAAAGAGAGGTTCAAAATCAAATAGGGAAATTACTTTTTTCCGCCATTTTGACTGCTCCTTTACTTTGGGCAATGGTCAGCCATTTCTCTTTTACTTCCTTTATTTATCTGCCTGACATGCTGATGAATCCGTGGGTTCAGCTTGCACTGGCTACTCCTGTCCAATTTATTGCAGGGTGGCAGTTTTATAGAGGGGCCTATCTTGCCCTTAAAAATAAAAGCGCGAATATGGATGTTCTCGTTGCGCTCGGAACTTCGGCAGCTTACTTTTACAGTGTATATTTGGCGATCGAAACACTCTACTCAAAAGATCATATGGCAGAACTATATTTTGAAACAAGTGCTATCCTGATCACGCTGATTATTTTAGGGAAACTTTTTGAAGCACGGGCGAAAGGAAGGTCTTCAAACGCGATAAAAAAATTAATCGGTTTGCAGGCTAAGAATGCTTCTGTCGTTCGTGAAGGACGGGAACTTCTCATACCTTTAGAAGAGGTTATCACCGGTGATCTTGTTCTAGTTAAACCAGGCGAGAAAATTCCGGTTGACGGAGAAATTCTTGAGGGGCGGACTGCTGTTGACGAATCGATGCTTACCGGTGAAAGTCTTCCTTCTGATAAAGAGAGGGGTGACCGGGTTTTCGGTGCAACCATTAATAAAAACGGTTTTATAAAAATTAGGGCAAGCAGCGTTGGGAAGGAATCAGCTTTATCACAAATCATTAAAGTGGTAGAGGAGGCCCAGGGCTCCAAAGCACCCATTCAGCGTCTTGCCGATCAGATTTCAGGGATTTTTGTTCCCGTTGTATTAGGGCTGGCTGCTGCGGCCTTTTTAATCTGGATAGTGTGGCTCAGTCCCGGGGATCTCGCTTCAGCGCTTGAGAAGTTCATTGCCGTTCTCGTTATCGCCTGTCCATGCGCACTGGGGCTTGCTACGCCGACTTCTATTATGGCAGGCTCAGGCCGCTCAGCTGAATTCGGCATTCTTTTTAAAGGCGGGGAGCATATTGAGAACGCCCACCGGATTGATACGGTGCTTTTGGATAAAACCGGTACGGTAACAAATGGAAAACCGTTTCTGACAGATGTAAGGATCTCAGCAGAAAATGAAGCGGAGATATTATCGCTCATTGCATCAGCCGAGAATCAATCCGAGCACCCTCTGGCAAAAGCGATTGCAGATGGGGTGAAAGAACGGGGAATTTCTTTAAGAGACGTACAGGAATTTGAAGCAATACCCGGGTACGGTATCCGAGCCGTTATTGAAGGCCAAACCATTCTAATCGGAACAAAGAAGCTGATGAAAACTAAGGATGTTGTTATTTCGGATTCCATTCCGGTCATGAATGAGCTGGAGGAAGAAGGGAAGACAGCCATGCTTATCGCTCTTAATGGAGCTTTTGCCGGAATAATCGCTGTTGCGGACACCATGAAAGAGTCTTCACCAGATGCGGTTAAACGGCTGAAGGACCTTGGAATCCGCGTTGTCATGATTACAGGCGACAATGAAAAAACAGCCCGAGCGATTGCGCGTCAGGCCGGAATTGAAGAGGTCTTGGCTGAAGTTTTGCCTGAAGAAAAAGCGGCCGCTGTCAACAAACAGCAGGGTGAAGGCAGAAAAGTGGCGATGGTGGGGGATGGGATCAATGATGCTCCGGCCCTTGCTGCGGCTGATATAGGAATGGCGATTGGAACTGGGACGGATATCGCGATGGAAGCCGCGGATATCACCTTAGTCCGCGGAGATTTAAACAGTATAGCCGATGCCCTCTATATGAGCCAAAAAACCATCCGGAACATTAAGCAGAATCTATTTTGGGCATTTGGATACAATGTTCTGGGAATTCCGCTTGCAGCCGCCGGATTGCTCGCGCCATGGCTTGCAGGGGCAGCCATGGCGTTCAGCTCCGTATCCGTTATATTAAACGCTTTGAGACTGCAAAGAGTAAAACTATGAGAAGGCGGGAGGAATCTCAATGTCGGTTATCTGGAAGTGGGGAATCACAGCCGCTGCCATTTTAGCGGCAGTGACCGGAATTTACTTTATGTCTGAAGGAGATTCGGTGAAATCAAAAGCGGAAGAAAAACATTCCCTTCACGAAGCCCCTCATGGAAGCCATGAAAATCGCCCAGGGGACCGAAGTGAGATTAAAGCATCTGCTTCCTATATAGAAAAGACCATTCAAATCAGGTTAAAGGATCAGGAAGGCAAACCATATGACCATCTCGAAATCAGCCATGAAAAGTTGATGCATGTAATTGTCGTAAGTGAAGATCTCGAGCAATATCGCCATATCCACCCATCTAAAACAGGAGACGGTGTGTATGAGGCGAAGCAAAGTCTTCCGGACGGAAGCTACAAAGCGTTCGTTGATGTCAAACCGAAGGATTCAAGTTATAAGGTAAAGCCTATTCCATTGAAAATTGGTTCATCTGCCGAAAAAAAACATGATCATTTAAAACCGGATGAAAGGTTTGTAAAGAAATCTTCCAAATTCTCAGCGGTCATGAGTCCGGAAAAATTGAGCGTCCATGAGCCGGTAACACTTGCTTTTTCCTTTGATCACGGCGAACCAGAACCCTACCTGGGCGCAGCCGGGCATGTGGTCATTCTCGATGAAATGGGAGAGAACTATGTGCATGTGCACCCTAAATCCCAAAAAGAAACAAAATTTGAAACGGAGTTTGATGAACCTGGGATCTACAAAATATGGGCTGAATTTAAGTTCGAGGGAAAGGTCCATGTTTTTCCCTATACAGTGGAGGTGAAATAATCAAAGAGAAAGGGAGGAAGCGCTCAGGCTTTCCTCCCTTTTTCTTTTGCTGCTGCCGGTTCCATTCAGCAGAAAGCAACGTGCTAACCTACTGATTTAAATGAAGAAAATGCTCAGCCAGGCTTTTAAACATTTCCCCAGGCATTGATTCTTCTTTATAAAGTCCTTCCGTTACGCGTTCCTCTGGATGGCCGAATGGGATTCTTGCAATCACGCTGGTCTGAAGCTGCTTAGCAAGCATCTCTCCGCCGTCTTTCCCAAAGAGGTAGCGTTTCGTTCCGTCTGACTCTTCGAGATACGCCATATTTTCAACGACTCCGGCAATTTCATGTTTCGTATGCATAGCCATTGTCCCTGCTCTGGAGGCGACAAATGAAGCGACCATATGGGGGGTGGTGACAATGATTTCTTTTGACTGAGGGATCATAGCCGCCACATCGATCGCCACATCTCCCGTTCCTGGAGGAAGGTCGAGAAGCAGATAATCGAGTTCTCCCCAGTGCGTATTAACAAGGAAGTTTTTGATCCACTTATTCAGCATCGGACCACGCCACATGACAGGGCTGTTTCCATTCGCAAAGAAGGCCATAGACATGATTTTGACCCCGTAGCTTTCCACCGGAATGGCTGTTTGATCAATCATCGTTGGTTTATCTTTTACCTGCAGCATAGCCGGTATGCTGAACCCGTAAATATCGGCATCAAGGATACCTACTTTTTTGCCCATTTTCGCAAGGGCAGCGGCCAGGTTAATGGTCACGGTCGATTTTCCGACGCCTCCTTTACCGCTCGTTACAGTAAGGAACGTAACCCCTGAATCAGGGCGGAGCATATCGGGCATGCCATTCTCGGCCGTCGTTTCTCTTTTAAGCGACTGGGTTAAGGCAGCGCGTTCTTCAGGAGTCATCGATCCGAAAGTAAGGGTGACGTTAGATGCTCCGATTTTATATAGAGCGTTTTCGATATCTTCTTGAATTTTGGTTTTCAATGGACAGCCTGAAATGGTTAGTACCACTTCAAGCCGGATATGGTCTCCATCGATTTGCACATTGCGGATCATGTTTAACTCGACTAAGCTCTTATTTAATTCTGGGTCGTTAACATGCTTTAATGCATTCAGTATTTGTTCATTTGTCATGTTTCATCATTCCTTTCGGACAGCATCGATTGAAAAAGACTGAAAAGAAGCGCCTCGGGGCTTCTTTTCAGTCAGAAAGTCAATCTTCTTTCAAGTCTTTTCCCATTCCGCGGAGGAAATGGAGGCCAAAGCCGATTGCCCGGTTTATATCCGGGTCGTTAAGGGTTTTTAAGAGATCCATAATGGTCACTTTCTTTTCCGATTCCAGGTATTTGCTGCCTTCATTCATACCGGCCATCGCACTGTTTAAAAGCTTTGTCATTTGTTCAGGATCGGCTTTCATCAAGGCCCCTGTTGCGCCGAGCAGCGTATTGAGAAGGTTCGTCACCGGTTTGCGGGAGACCTGTCCGAGAGCAATTTTAGCGATTTCGTCTTTAGCAAGCAGCATATGGTCAGCTGCGTCAAGAACGCCGATGCTGTTCAGCTCGCTTGCGATTTCCATCATTTTTGCCAAAGCCGTTTCATTTTCAGCAAGCAATGTCTTTAAATCTTCAAGCTTTTGCTGTTTGACTTCTTCCTCGCTTAATTGAGGTTTTCTGATTTCTGTAATAGGAGCTGCCATTTGTATTCCCTCCTTATTTCTCCGTAGTCAGATGCACATAGCCCGGACGAGCCCATTTGCGTTCTACTTCCACGCCGTTCTGAGGATAGCGCTTTTTGTTTCTCGGATTCGTGCTTGGAAGCGGCATCTTGCGTTTTTCCCCGAGCACTTCCATCCGTACTTTTGTTTGTTTATAGGCTGGTGTATTCGTCTCTGTATCATAAATCGGTCCAGTCAAAAAGTTGATGGCCGTCTCTTTATCGACAGAATTCATCGGAAGATAGATTTCTTTTCCTTTAACCCGGTCGGTTACGAGAACACTCAATTTAACAGCACCGAAAGGAGAAACAAGGCGAACCACTGAACCGTCCTCCACTCCGCGCTCTTTAGCAAGAGCAGGGGAGACCTCTACAAATACCTGCGGAACCTTTGCTTGTATTCCTTTGGATTTGTTCGTCATGTTTCCTTCATGGAAATGCTCAAGCATCCGTCCGTTGTTGATATTCAGGTCATATTCATCAGGGAACTCTGCAGGCGTTACCCAGTCGGAAAGCGCGAAACGGGCTTTTTTGTCCGGGAAATTGAATCCGTCTGTATAAAGAAGCGGCGTGCTTTTTCCATCAAAGCTGCCCCATAGGAAGCTGTTCCAGCCTTCAAGCACTTCATAGCTTGCATCCCCGAACAATGGAGACAGGGAAGCCATTTCAGCGAAAATATCGCTCGGATGCGTGTAATTCCAGTTTGCTCCTAAACGGTTGGCAATTTCCTGAACAATCCACCAGTCCGGCTTGGAGTCGCCAAGTGTTGGAAGGGCTTGATACAATCTCTGGACCCGGCGCTCAGTATTGGTGAACGTTCCTTCTTTTTCAAGAGAAGGAGCCGCCGGCAGAACGACATCGGCATATTGGGCGGTTCTGGAAAGGAAGATGTCCTGAACCACGAAGAATTCAAGGCTTGAGAGAATTTCATCCACATGGTTTGAATCAGCATCGACTAAAGCCATGTCTTCCCCGACAAGGTACATAGCTTTCATTTTACCGGCACCGATCGACCCGAGCATTTCAATGTTATTCAGTCCAGGGGTACTGCTGATTTTTACACCGTACGCTTCTTCAAATTTTGCACGGGCAGCATCATCGGTTACGTGCTGATAGCCTGGAAGCCAGCCTGGCAGCGTACCCATGTCGCATGCTCCTTGAACGTTGTTATGTCCGCGAAGAGGGTATGCGCCGGCACCCGGACGGCGGTAATTTCCTGTTGCAAGCAATAGATTGGAGATCGCTGCAGAAGTATGGGAACCGCCGGTATTTTGAGTGACGCCCATTCCCCAAAGCACGCATGTGCCGTCAGCGTCGCGAATCATTTCGGCAATTTCAATCATTTGTTCCTTTGTAATTCCCGTCCATTTCTCGGCATACTCAAGTGTGTATCGTTCCAGTACTTCCTTGTACTCTTCAAAGAAATTCACATTTTCATCAATGAAGCGCTGATCATGCCAGCCTTGATCCATCATGTATTTCGTAACGGCCATAATCCACACCTGGTCTGTTCCTTGTTTTGGACTGATAAACAAGTCAGATCGTTCCGCCATCTCATTTTTGCGCAGATCAGAAACAATGAGCTTCTGTCCGTGCAGTTTATGGGCCCGTTTAACGCGTGTTGCCAGAACCGGATGTCCTTCAGCCGGATTGGCGCCGACGATGATGACGAGACCTGCTTTAGCGATGTCCTTGATTGTACCTGCGTCGCCGCCCATTCCTACCGTACGGAATAATCCGTCTGTGGCAGGGGATTGACAATAGCGGGAGCAGTTGTCCACGTTGTTCGTTTCAAAAACCTGACGGGCAAGCTTCTGGATTACATAGTTATCTTCGTTGGTTATTTTGGAAGAAGAAATCAAGCCGACGGAGCCTTCCCCGTGCTTTTCTTTAATGGTTCCAAGACGGCTTGCGACAAGATCAAGTGCTTCTTTCCAGCTTGCTTCGACGAAAGCGCCATTTTTACGGATCAGCGGTTTCGTAATGCGCTCTTCGGAATTGACGAAGTCCCAGCCGAATTTCCCTTTTACACAAGTAGAAATGGCATTAACGGGAGCATCGTCAACCGGCTGAACTTTAAGAATCTTACGGTCTTTTGTCCAGACTTCAAACGCACAGCCCACTCCGCAGAATGTGCAGACAGTTTTCGTTTTTTTCGTACGGGTATCCCTCATTGCAGCTTCCGCTTCAGAAATGGCGAAAATGCCGCTGTAGCCAGGCTCTACCTCTTTTACTAAATCAATCATCGGACTGAGCATGTCGCTTTTAAGTCCTGTCATAAAGCCTGCTTCGCCAAGCATGGATTTTTCCATTAAAGCGTTACATGGGCAGACCGTTACACATTGTCCGCAGCTCACACAGGATGAATCATTGATTGCTGCTCCATCATCCCATATCACACGGGGGCGGTCTGCTTCCCAATCGATCGAGAGGGTTTCATTGACCTGAAGGTTTTGACACACTTCCACACACTGGCCGCAGGCAATGCATTGATTGGCATCATACCGGTAAAATGGATGAGACATGTCTACATCATCAAGATCGACTTTTGGGGTATACGGATATTTTTGGTGCTCAATTTCCATGAATTCAGCTGTATTATGGAGCTTGCAGTTTCCGTTGTTGTTATCGCAAACCGTACAGTACAGCAAATGATTTTCAAGAATCCGGTCCATTGCTTCTGTTTGGGCTGCCTTCGCTGCAGGCGAGCTCAATTGAATATCCATCCCATCGGAGGCACACGTTGCACATGACCGCACAAGCTTTCCATCCACCTCCACCATACATGTATCACACGTCTGGATTGGGTCCACTTCAGGTACATAGCATATTTGCGGATGCTGAATGTGCTGTTCATTCAAAATTTCAAGAATGGAAGATCCTGGTTTTGCTTCGTAATTTTCACCGTTAATTTTTACACTGATCGTCAAATTACTCATTTTGCTGCTCCTTTCTGAATTTGGACATAAAAAAACCACCATGATTGAATGAGCCAAAAAATGGACAGCACTCAATACATGGTGGAATAATTGATTAGCAGATCTTGCTAAAGAACCAGTCCAAGCCATTTCGTTTTCTTAGACGATAGAAGCGCAGCAGCGCACTACTGCGGTTCCATCAATACGGCTATTATAGACTCATTTTTCGAAAGATACAATACTTACAAGGGGGATTGGCCAATCGCCGGTAAAGCCTTTTATTTTTGCAGACTATGATTTATGATAGAAAAATTACGAAAGCCAGCTAAAGAATTAAGGGAGATGGATTCATGGCAAATGTCATACATGAATTTAACGATATGATTAGAAAACTTCGCAAAGAGCTTTTCGGAAAGGGCCCTGAGCGGATTCATACCGTATTCGTAGAGAATATGGCGGTCTCGACTCTGTACGGGAATCTGACCCCGACCGAGCTGTTTTTGTCGAAATCGCCTGAAGGAAAAGAAATGATTCATTCTGCAAGAACGAAAATGATTCAGGATGTGTATTCAGTGAGCCCTCCAGAGGGTATGGAAGAGTTAATGGGTGCAAAGCTTGTGCATCTTTTTTCTGACATAAAAGTAGAAGAGAACATGGCTGTATCGGTTTTTGTTTTTGATAAGAATATCGTTTGAATGAGGAGTAGCCTAATGGAGCAGAAAGAAGTGAAAAGAAAGATTATCCGGGTCTCAAAAGGCCGGGCGGAATCAGTTGAAGACCGGGTTGTCACAGAATTTCCTGTAACCGTTAAAGTGAACGGGCAGGAATTTGTCACAATGGTCTGTACACCTGAGTACATCGAAGATATGGTAGTCGGCTTTTTAGCATCCGAAGGAGTTATCAAAAAGCATGAGGATATTAAAGAGATCTGGCTGCAGGAAAAAGAGGGGTTTGTCCATGTTAAAACCGACAATCTCAATCCTTTCGTACAAAATTTCCAAAGTAAGCGCTATATTACATCGTGCTGCGGGATGAGCAGACAGGGATTTGTTTTTGTCAATGATGCTCTGACAGCAAAAAAGATGAATGGCATCCGCGTAAAAGTAACTCCTGATGACTGCTTCAGACTGATGAAAGACATGCAGCATGCTGCTACGACCTTTAAAAATACCGGCGGCGTCCATAATGCAGCACTGTGCGACGTAAATGGGATCATTTTGAGCAGAATGGATATCGGACGCCATAATGCCTTAGATAAAATATATGGATACTGCTTAAGAAATGGAATTTCGATTGAAGATAAAATCATTGTATTCAGCGGGCGGATTTCCTCTGAGATTTTGCTGAAAGTAGCGAAAATAGGCTGTGAAATCGTGCTGTCCAAATCTGCACCAACCGAGCTTGCATTAAATCTTGCAGAAGAGCTCGGCATCACAGCTGCCGGTTTCATCCGCAACGATTCCATGAATATTTATACCTGTCCTGAACGGATTATCCTGGATGGACAATGAACTGAAAGGAGAGGAACTGCTATGAAACAAGCTGTGGATACACTTCAGCGTCCGCTCCGTGATTTGCGGATTTCTGTTACAGACCGCTGCAATTTTCGGTGCCGCTATTGTATGCCGGAAGAAATTTTCGGACCGGATTATTCATTCCTGCCGTCCGATAACATTTTATCGTTCGATGAAATAGAACGTCTGACCAGAACGTTTGCTGAGCTTGGCGTTGAGAAGGTAAGGATAACGGGAGGAGAACCGCTTTTAAGAAAAGATCTTCCTGTATTGATAAAAAAATTGAGAGCGATTGAAGGAATTAAGGATATTGCCATCACAACAAATGGGTCTTTGCTGAAAAAGCAGGCACACGCTCTTAAAGAAGCAGGACTGCACCGTGTCACCGTCAGCCTTGATTCCCTGGATGAAGAGAGATTTAGAAGCCTGAATGGGAATAAAAGCAGCGTATTAAGGGTATTGGATGGTATTCAGGCTGCTAAAGAAGCAGGCCTGCAAGTCAAAATAAATATGGTCGTTCAAAAAGGAAAGAATGATCAGGATATTCTTCCGATGGCAAAATACTTCAAGGAACAGCAGCATATTCTTCGCTTTATCGAATATATGGACGTCGGGAACACGAATGGCTGGAAAATGGAAGAAGTGATTTCGAAGCATGAGATAATCGATAGAATCGGAGAGGCCATGCCGCTCAGCCAGCTGGATCCAAACTATCCCGGTGAAGTGGCATCCAGATATGGCTATGCAGATGATGGACAGGAAATCGGTGTCATCTCGTCTGTTACGGATTCATTTTGCTCAGGCTGTTCGAGAGCCAGGGTATCGGCTGAAGGAAAGCTGTATACATGTCTGTTCGCTTCAGACGGATATGACTTAAAACAGCTGCTTCGCTCCAGTCAAAATGATCAAGAACTCCTGCAAGTGATTTCTTCCATCTGGTCAAAGAGGTCGGATCGATATTCGGATGAACGGAGAGAAGGAAAAACAGGCGGATCCAAAGTGGAGATGTCTCATATCGGCGGCTGAGTGCCTTTAGATTGTCTAGCTTTCTCATCTTTTTTCTGGTAGGATAGGATTGTTTGAGCAATGATGGGAAATAGGCAAGTTGTGTTTATTTTCTATTTTGTAAAAATGATGCAATGATTTTGCTGCAACGATCTGCAGCAGAATTTGGCAGCATTCGCCGGCCCTTTCCCTGGAAGAGGTCGCTTGAGTGCTGCCTTTTTATTTAGCTTTGTTAAGCATCGCTGTTGAATTGCGCTGCAGTCGTTCGCTTATCCTTGGGCGGGCAGTGAGCCTACTCGCCGCTTTGCGACTTCGGGGTCTCACCTGTTGCGCTGCACCCACAGGAGTCTCACGCCTTCTGCTTCAATAAACAGGTGTAAAAAAATCAACGACGTGCTTTAACATAGCCTTTATTTAGAAGATGGGAGAGAGGAAAATGGCCTATTTAAAGCCGCAGCAAATTGCAGAAAGAACGATTGAAGCAGGAGTAAGCAAAACGAAATTGCCGATGCCTGCGCTATGGATTCTTGGATTTCTTGGAGGGGCTTTTATTTCCCTTGGTTTTCTGCTTGATATCCGGGTAATCGGCAATCTTCCTCCGGAGTGGGGCAGTTTTGCCTCCTTGTTAGGCGGCGCTGTCTTCCCTGTAGGACTTATGCTGATTGTCCTGGCAGGAGGAGAACTGATCACCGGGAACATTATGTCCGTCGCGATGGCGCTTTACGCGAAAAAGATTTCTTTAAAAGACCTTGGAGTAAACTGGATCTTTGTGATTGTGGCAAACTTCATTGGGGCCTTATTTGTCGCTTACTTTTTCGGACATGTCGTTGGTCTGACAGAAACAGGCCCTTTCCTGGATAAGACTGTTGCGATCGCCGGCGCTAAAATTGAAGAGTCATTCGGACAAACCCTCGTATCGGCCATTGGATGCAACTGGCTTGTCTGTCTAGCAATCTGGCTTGCTACTGGGGCGGAAGACGTCGGGGGCAAAATCCTGGGCATCTGGTTTCCGATTATGGCTTTTGTCGCCATTGGTTTTCAGCACGTTGTCGCCAATATGTTTGTCATTCCAGCGGCAATCTTTGCCGGGCATTTTACCTGGATGGACTACCTTGGGAATTTCGTTCCAACCTTAATCGGGAATATCATTGGCGGTGCCATCTTTGTAGGAATGGCGTATTTTACAACGTACTACAAGCAAAAAATGGAGCCATCAATGAAATCTAAAAAAGTTTCATAAGGGAGAAAAGGGACTGGCTTTCTTACAGCCAGTCCTCCTTTACACCTTCAAAGCGATACATAATGTTTTTAGAGTGGAGGAACGCATAATGGACGACCGCTATTCAAGACAGCAATTGTTTGCTCCTATAGGAAAAGCAGGACAAAGCTTAATCAGAAGCAAACACGTGTTGATCACAGGGACCGGCGCACTGGGGAGCGCGGCCGCTGAAATGCTTGCCAGAGCGGGCGTCGGCAAGCTAACACTGATTGACCGCGATTATGTAGAATGGAGCAACCTGCAAAGACAGCAGCTTTATGAAGAAAAAGATGCGGAAGAAAAAATGCCGAAAGCGCTGGCAGCCAAAAAAAGGCTGTCATTGATCAATTCAGATGTCGAAGTAACGGCTATTGTAGCAGATGCAGGTCCGGAAAACCTTGAACCACTATTGCATGATATAGATCTCATCATTGATGCCGCCGATAATTTTGATATCCGGTTTATTTTGAACGATTTAGCCCATAAATACAGCATCCCGTGGATATATGGCTCGTGCGTCGGCAGCTATGGTGTAACGTGCAATATCCTGCCGGGAAAAACACCTTGTCTGAACTGTTTGCTTGACCGGATTCCTGTATCGGCTGCAACATGTGATACAGCAGGAATCATCAGTCCCGCTGTTCAAATGACGGCCGCTTATCAAATTGGTGAAGCACTGAAAATACTGGCAGAAGACAGTGAACATATCAGAGAGACGTTTATCAGCTTTGATTTGTGGAACAATCAGCATTTTTCCTTTAAATTTGATAAAGTAAAGAAAGACAACTGTCCGACATGCGGTACCCACCCTGTATTTCCGCATCTGCAATATGAATATCAGACAAAGTCAGAAGTGCTGTGCGGTAGGGATACGGTTCAAATCCGCCCGCCTAAAGGAATTGCCCGTGATTTCGATCAGCTTGAGCAGAGGCTTCTTGTTCATGGGCCAATCGTCCGGAATCCTTTTCTGCTTTCCTGCACCCTGCCGAATCACCGGCTGGTGATTTTTCAGGATGGCCGTGTTTTTGTTCATGGAACAAGTGATATTCAAACCGCAAAAAAACTGTACTATCAATTCCTTGGCTAGGAGGGAAAACCATGCTCGAGAAAAGAACACCGATTCCGGTAAGTGAAGCAGTCAAAAAAGTGGCATCCCTTGCAAAATCCGAACAAATTGAGATGGTTCCGATCGAACAGGCATATGGCCGTTTTTTAGGGGAGGATTTAACGGCGGACCATGATGTACCCGCTTTTGACCGGTCTCCTTATGACGGATTTGCCGTCCGGTCGGAAGATACAGAATCCGGCCATCCCGTTATGCTGGAAGTCGCGGGAGAAATTGGTGCAGGATCCCTTTACTTGAAGCCGGCAGAGCCGGGCCAGGCTGTCCGGATTATGACAGGCGCTGCCATTCCTGAAGGATTCGATGCGGTCGTGATGCTTGAATTGGCTAAGGAACATACCATCAGCGGGAAAAAAATGATTGAACTTAATCGTTCCTATAAAAAAGGAGAAAATGTTTCGTTCCGGGGTGAAGATACCGAAAAAGGAACGGTTCTTGTTAAAAAAGGAACTCCGATTCACGCCGGTATTTCTGCACTGCTTGCAACGTTTGGCTATCATGAGGTCCCCGTTTCAAAAAAACCCGTCGTCGGAGTGCTCGCAACAGGAAGCGAACTCTTAAATGTGGATGAACCGCTGGAACCAGGAAAAATCCGTAACAGCAATGCGTATATGATTTTTTCACAGCTGGAAAGAGCAGGGGCCGATGTCCGTTATTTCGGCAAGCTGGACGATGAGTTTGAAACGTGTTTTGAAACCATCAAAAACGCTATAGAACAAGTGGATATGCTGATTACGACAGGCGGTGTATCAGTCGGTGATTATGATTATCTGCCTGCCATCTATGAGAAACTCGGCGCAGCTGTTCTTTTCAATAAAGTGGCGATGCGGCCCGGAAGTGTCACAACGGCTGCAGAATGGAACGGGAAGCTGTTGTTTGGCCTGTCAGGAAATCCCTCCGCCTGCTATGTAGGCTTTGAGCTGTTTGTAAGGCCGGTCATTCGAATCGGATTGGGAAGCGGACATCCGCATTTGAAAAAAATCAAGGCGGTTTTGGGCGCTGATTTTAAAAAAGCCAATCCTTTTATGCGGTTTGTGAGGGGAAAGCTTGAATTTAATGAATCGGGAAGTGTCACTGTTACACCATCCGGATTTAACAAATCAAGCGCGGTTTCTTCTTTGGCCGAAGCGGATACCTTTATTGTATTGCCAGGCGGGACGAGAGGGTATGAAAAGGGAATGACTGTTGATGCTTTCCTTTTGAATGACGTGTCAGGGAGTGAATGGCCGTGGGAAAACATTTTGCCGTCCTACAGGTAGTCGGCTATCAGAATAGCGGAAAAACCGTATTGATGGAAAAGCTAATCGCACGGGCCGCAGCGTCAGGCCTTTCAGCGGGATCTCTTAAGCACCACGGACACGGCGGAACACCTGAGCTCCCATTCAAAGATAGTACAAAGCATTTTGAGGCGGGAGCGGTGCTTTCAGGAGCCGAGGGAGAAGGAGTCCTGCAGTTTGCTGCTAAAATGCATAATTTTTCGCCTGAAAAACTGCTGGACTTGTATTCGTTCTTCCAGCTTGATGTTCTGTTTATAGAGGGCTATAAAGAAAAGCCTTTCCCAAAAGCCGTATTAATCAGCAGGGAAGAAGATGTAAACCTGATCAGCAAGCTCGCCGGAGTTGTTTGTGTGATCACAAGTATTCCATTGACAGGATTAAATGGGATAAAGCTTTTTAAAAGAGAAGATGAAGATCAATATATTGATTTTTTAATGAAAGAAGTGAGAAAGCAAAGTGAATGAGACTTTATACAGGATCACTGAACAGCCGATTCAGCCGGCTGATTTAATTGAAAAAGTGACAAGGCGGGAAGCCGGAGCGATTACAACGTTTATCGGGACTGTCAGGGAGCTCACAAACGGGAAGAGGACTCTTCATTTGGAATACGAGGCATACGTCCCGATGGCGGTAAAAATGCTTGCTCAAATCGGGGAGGAAATTTCCAGGAAATGGCCCGATGCGATGACCGCTATCACACATAGAATCGGCCGGCTTGAAATCTCCGATATAGCGGTCGTGATTGCTGTTTCATCCCCTCACCGAAAGACTGCCTATGAAGCAAATGAATATGCGATCGAGAGAATCAAACAAATCGTGCCGATCTGGAAAAAAGAATTTTGGGAGGATGGAACGAAGTGGATAGGAGATCAGCTTGAAAAACAATCTTATCCGGATGGGAAGCCTCCAGAAAAGAGGGAAGGATCATGATCAAGGTTTTGCTTTTTGCAGCGAATAGAGAATGGATCGGCAAAGAACAGCTTGAAGTGGCAGCTGAAAATCTGACCGTTTTGCAACTGAAAGAAAAGCTGGAAACAGACTATCCGGGATCTTCTTTTCAGCACTCCATGGCTGCTGTGAACGAAAGCTTCGTACCGGATGATGAAATCGTCAAAGCTGGGGACACGGTTGCCTTTATCCCTCCGGTAAGCGGCGGCTGAATTAATAACCAAGGGTGATATACATATGAGAAAACAGATGGTCCTGACTGGACTTATCGCTATGCTTGTGATGAGCGGATGTGCGGCAAGTAAAGAACAAGAAAAACCGGCTGAAATCACAATCTCTGCAGCCGCTAGCTTGAAAAATGTGCTGACAGAGCTTGATAAAAACTTCAGTAATGGGAATCCGCATATTAACGTCTCCTTTAATTTTGGAGGGTCTGGAACGTTAAAACAGCAAATTTCACAAGGAGCACCTGCAGACCTGTTTTTTTCTGCAGCGGAGGAACCATTTGATCAGCTGAAAAAAGAAGGGCTCATTGATGAAAAACATGAAACGGATTTAATCGGAAATGAAATTGTCCTCATTACATCAAAAGACAAGAAATCAATCCGGTCATTTCAGGACATCCAGAATGTAGAGGGGGCAGTTGCCATAGGCAGTCCGGACTCGGTTCCTGCCGGCCGCTATGCGAAAGAAAGTCTTGAGCACCTGGGGAAATGGAAGAAGCTGAGCGGGAAGATGGTTTATGGAAAAGATGTGAGACAAGTTCTGAATTATGTAGAAACCGGTAACGCTGATGCGGGGATTGTTTATCGAACAGATGCAGCCGTATCCAAAAAGGTAAGGATTGCTTCAGCTGCGCCTGAAGGCTCGCATTCCCCAATTGTTTATCCTCTCGGAATCATGAAACAGACCTCCCATCCAAAGGAAGCTGCTGCTTTTTATACCTTTCTGAATAGCAGCAAAGCCGCAAAAACCTTTGAAAAGTATGGGTTTACGAAAGTAAGCGCCAAATAATGGCCGAGTCATTTTGGGCTCCAGTCAGCCTCTCAATTGAAATTGCCATCGTTTCTACCATTATTGTGTTCTTTACAGGTATAGGAGCAGCTGTATGGATGGCAAGAAAACCGTTTAAAGGGAAAGCGGCAGCTGAAACCGTTCTGCTTCTTCCGCTTGTCCTGCCGCCGTCCGTTGTGGGGTTTCTCTTAATTGTTTTTTTTGGAAACAAAAGCCCCGTTGGCCAGACTATAATTTGGCTTTTCGGCTCTCCCGTTATGTTTACATGGTGGGCAGGAGTCATCGCTTCATCTGTTGTCGCTTTTCCGCTCATGTACCAGTCGGCCAAAACCGGACTGGAATCGATTGACAGAGATATTGAAGATGCCGCAAAAGTAGATGGGGCGAATCAGAGAAAAGTGCTTATTCACATTTCGCTCCCTCTGGCGTCCGGCTCAATCGTAACCGGAGTCATTTTAAGTTTCGCCAGGGCTTTGGGAGAGTTTGGAGCGACCCTGATGTTTGCAGGAAATATTCCGGGCAGGACTCAAACGGTTCCAACCGCTATATACATGGCGATCGATTCCGGCAATATGCCTCTTGCCTGGATGTGGGTTTTATCCATCATCGGAATTTCCTTTCTTATGCTTTCAGCCGTTTCATTTTATAAAAGAAACTAACCGGAAAAGGTTTTTATTGCTATGCAAAAAAACGCCCGGCCATGATGCTGAGCGTTTTTTAATGAAACGATTGCTGCTTGTCGCCATCAATTTCAGGACGGTGGGTGATATGATGCGGAATTTCCCCTTCAGGTAAAGCACCATCCATCCCGAGATAATAATGATGAATCGGTTTCAGCTGTTCATCCAATTCGTAAATTAAGGGAATGCCTGTAGGAATGTTTAAATTCGATATGCCATCAGGGGGGATTTGATCCAAATACTGCATCAGCGCGCGAAGTGTATTCCCATGAGCGGAAATAATGACTCTTTTGCCGGCTTTCATATCAGGGACCATTTTTTCATGCCAAACTGAAAGCACTCGATTTTCTGTATCCTGCAGATTTTCAGTGAGCGGAAAGTCTCCAGGCTTTATGTCTTTGTATTTCGGATCGTTAGCTTCAAATCTTTGATCCGTTTCTAAAAGAGCAGGCGGCCGTTCATACATGGATCTTCTCCATTGGAGGACCTGGTCCGCTCCATACTTTTTCGCGGTGTCCTCTTTATTGAGTCCCTGCAGCGCCCCATAATGCCGTTCATTTAATTTCCAGGACTTATGAACCGGAATCCACATTTGATCCATTTCATGGAGGACAATCCAAAGAGTCCGGATCGCTCTTTTTAATACGGATGTATAAGCCACATCAAAAACAAATCCATTCTTCTTTAAAATGAGTCCGGCTTCCCTGGCTTCCTGCAGACCATTTTCGGATAAATCCACATCCGTCCACCCTGTAAATCTATTTTCCACGTTCCATCTGCTTTGTCCGTGACGGATCAGCACTAATTTAATCATGGTTACCACCTTTCCAGCTGCCTAACCATTATCATGAACCAATGCAAGCGCCTCTATGCCTGGCTAAAGCGAATGGATCAGATAGATAGTGGAATAACCGCTCATGTTATGAGATAATACTAAAGTTCAAAAGAAACTATTCAGCAGAAGCAGGAAGTGAGTTACGATGATAAAAATCAGTATGCCATCACCAGACTTGGTGTTAAGAAAAAATGATCAAAAAGGCGAGCCGGGAGAAATTGACATCATCAGCAAATACGGTTTCACCGACTATTTGAAAATCCCGCGGGACAAAGGCGGAGTTTTCATGTTTTACAACCTAAATGATGAACTGCTGTTTGTCGGCAAAGCGCGGAAGCTCAGACTTCGCATTAAAAAACATTTTGAAGACAATGTGTCAGCTGTAAAGAATCACCGGGATGAAATTGCTGAAATTGCCATTTGCTATGTTGAAGACCCAGTCGAGCGTGAAATTTACGAAACGTATGCCATTAATAAGGAAAAAGCAAAATACAACGTGGACAAGGTTTTCTTTAATTAAGATCAGGAACGATTAGAGGAGGTAGTCTCATGGATAAAGTGGAAGTAGGAGATGTTTTTCTGATTGAAGATGATCAGGGCGATGAGCAGGAGCTTGAAGTTTTGGCGACAGCCGAAATGGACGGAAAGCAATACGCGGCTGTCAGCTTTACAGAAGATATCGCAAACGAAACGGAAGAGGACATTGAACTGTTTTTCCTTCGCGTAGAAGAAGATGGAGAACTGTCTGAAATCGAAAATGATGAGGAATTCGAAGCTGTGACATCAGCTTTTGAAACCCAAATCGGTTAATCATGTGAAAAAAGAGGGGCGCGCCTCTCTTTTTTTATGTAAAGGATGAGAGGCATGGAAACAACAGATTCCTATCTTTATACGTATACATATAGCAGGGAAGAAGAATCTTTATGCAAGCTTGAATTGAGATCCCTGTTTGGAGGAGATGTACCTGAACATCTCTTCAAAAGTGACCGGCAGATTCCGGTTGGCAGGAGCCCTTTTATAAGAGAGCGGATTGATATTCTTTATGAGGGGGAGTCCCTCGCTGAAATCAGCGGCGCACTTAAGGAAATTCAGCTGGGAGATCAAACCTTTAAGATCATTTGCGTGAAACAAAGCCAGACTGAAGAAGGAACCATTGCATATAACGAAAGAAGAATGATTGAAAGAGAGCTTGGCCAAAGCATCGATGCGGAAGCGGATGTTCATCATCCTGACCGCCTGTTCGGTGTCGCAGCTGCAGGCGGCCGCTGGTACTTCGGGACATATGAACGCAGCGAGGCAGTATGGCTGCGCCACATTCAAAAACCGCGTCAATATTCAACTGCATTAAGCACTAAGGTAGCAAGAGCTCTTGTGAACATTGCGGTACCGGCCCCGGCAGGTATGTCTGTCATCGACCCATGCTGCGGAATCGGAAATGTATTGGTTGAAGCGCTATCTATGGGAATCCCGATTACAGGAAGAGATATGAACCCCCTAGCGGTAACGGGAGCCCGTGAAAACATCGCTCATTTTGGATTTGATGCCCCTGTATTTATCGGTCCAATTGAAGAAGCAACGGGCCGCTATGATGTCGCGATTATCGACTTGCCTTATAATTTATATACACACATCACTGTAAAGGAACAGATTTCCATTATTGAACATGCAAAGCGCATTGCAGATAAGTGTGTGTTTGTGACCATTGATCCAATTGATGAATATGTAAGGAACGCCGGATTGGAAATCATCGACCGCGGCGAGGCTATAAAAGGAAAGTTTTCAAGAGAGATATTGGTATGCAAATAGGAATTGCCTTAAAAAGATACATTAAGAAACCCGGAAGCTCTGGCACAGCCAGTCCCGGGTTTTTTTCTGTCTATTAATGACAAAAGGGAGATTTACCTAAATTGCTTCCATCGTGCAGCAGGGGATTACAAATCGCTTCAGTTGAAAGGTGTCCAGCGGAAAGCAGCAAAAAAAATCAATCCTAAATACTATCCTATTTTCGAGGCGGAATACATTACTTTAGTCTTGAATCTCGTTTCTCTATCAAAATCCAACATATTTTTCAGCCCGGATTTAGTAGAATGAGAGGCGCTTCAAAATATGAATGGGGGGAGATGTAGGATTGAGAAAAGTATTTAGCGTAATAGGCTGTTCCGTATTATCTGTTTCGATGCTGATGGGGGCAAGCCCGCCGAATGGCGGAAACATTCCGGCAATCTCTGTGAAGGATGGGATGACGCAGCCTGTTTTCTCGCTCGATGAAGCAATAACAGAAACGGTTTTTGTAGAAGTCCCTTTAGACAGCGACCATGACGGGAAAAAAGACCGTGTGCATGCAGATATTATCCGGCCGAAAGAAACAGAGCGTGGGTTAAAGGTACCGGTTATCTATGAAATGAGTCCATACCGGGCAGGAATAAAAAATGTGCCGGTCTATGATGTAAACCATGAATTAAGTGTTGTGAAAAAAAGCGGGCAGAAGGCGAAGCTTCAAACGCCGGCACCTGCCGATTTTCCAGGCTACTATGACAACTACTTCGTCCCGAGAGGCTATGCAGTAATCCTTGCTGAAAGCATTGGAACAGGCAGGTCGACCGGATGTCCCACTACGGGTGATGAACGGGAAATTCTCGGTACGAAAGCAGTGATCGACTGGCTGAACGGAACAGCTGCAGCCTATGATGGGAACGGAAAAAAGATAAAGGCAGACTGGACGACAGGGAATGTCGGCATGACCGGCGTTTCATACAATGGAACGCTTCCGAATGCCGTAGCAGCCACAGGAGTGAAAGGCTTAAAAACCATCGTTCCCATCGCAGCGATTTCCAGCTGGTATGACTATTACCGTGCAAATGGAGCGGTTACCGCACCAGGCGGTTATCCGGGAGAAGATGCGGATAACATGGCAGAAGCGATTTTAACAAGAGAAAACCCTGAAATCTGCCGTCCGGTAATGAATGAGCTGACAGAAGGCCAGGACCGCGCATCAGGGGATTACAATAAGTTTTGGAAGTCAAGGGATTATGCCAGCAAAGCCCATAATTTCAGGGCAAGTGTTCTGATGGTCCATGGGTTAAATGACTGGAACGTAAAAACGAAGCAATTCGCCCAGCTCTGGGAAAACCTTGGTACATACCATGTTCCAAGAAAGCTGTGGCTTCATCAGGGAGGCCACGCAAGTCCTTATTCATTTAGAAGAGATGAGTGGCTTTTGACCTTGAACAAATGGTTCGATTATTATCTCTATGATGTGAAAAATGATGTCATGAAGGGTCCCATCGTCGATATTCAGCGTGAAGACAAAAGCTGGCATAAAGAAGGTGCATGGCCTGCTAAAAAAACTTCGGATGTGAAACTGTATCTGTCCGGAAGCGGGGATACGGGTGCCGGTGCGCTTGGTTTGCAGCCGGGAGCTAAGCAGAATCATATTCAATCCTTTACAGATGACACTGCGATTCATGCAGAAGAATTAGTCAAAAATCCTGCTGATTCTAACAAAAACAGGCTTGCCTTTGTCACAAATGAGCTGATGAAGCCGCTTCGGATCAGCGGAACGCCTGAGGTGAGCATTCAGGCATCCATTGATAAACCGGCTGCGAACTTGACCGCCTTGCTTGTTGACTATAGTCAGGACCATCAAACAAGCATTGTAACAAGAGGCTGGATGGATCCTCAAAACGCCCATTCTCCTTTTAGATCCAAGGCGCTCACTCCTGGAAAACGCTATTCATTTACTTGGGACATGCAGCCGGATGATTACGTTTTCGAAAAAGGCCATAAGGTGGGAATTGTGCTTGTTTCAAGTGATTATGACTATACCATCAGACCAAAAGCGGGAACAAAAATTGAAGTTGATTTATCCAAGAGCCATATCATTCTTCCTGTAAAGAATGGAACGGAAGGATTTTAAGTTTTTGGATGAGAGCAATAATCCGCATTCTTATTGGAAAAGCGCAGCTGCAAAGGAAAGGCTGAATGAGCAGCAGATCCATACATTTTGAATGCTGAAGGCTGAACCCTGATTATGAAAAAATGTTCAAATTAAAACCCAGGAACGCGGTCTGTATGGCCGATCCTGGGTTTTTATTTATTAGCTCTGTTAAACTTGGCTGTTGTTTTACGCTGCAGTCGTTCGCTTATCCTTGGGCGGGCGGTGAGCCTCCTCCTGGCTCCGCCACTGCGGGGTCTCACCTGTCCCGCTGCTCTCAGCACGGAGTCTCACGCCTTCCGCTCCAATCAACAGGGGTTAAAAATCAATATCAGGCTTTAACATAGCCTATATATTATATAACAGCTATGCAGAATGACTCCCTAAACGTCATGTTCTTTCTACAATTCTCCCTTTTTCATCAGCTCCTTGACTTCCTTCGCCCTTTCCAGAATTTCTTTTCTGCTGTCTTTGCTTAATTTCCCGAGGTTCTTGTAATTGAATTTCATCCGGCTGTTAGAGGAAAGCTTTTTTTCGTGACGGTCCAGATAATCATAATACAAGGAGTTGAAGGGACAGGCTTTATCTCCGGTTTTATTTTTCACTTGATAAAAACAGCTGCTGCAATAATTGCTCATTTTATTTATGTAGTTCCCGGAGGATACATAAGGTTTAGTTGAAATCAAACCGTCATCCGCGTAAAGGGCCATTCCCAAAACGTTCGGCAGGACTACCCAGTCATAGGCATCGATATATGCTTCATTAAACCAGTCGGAAACGTCAGAAGGCTTAATTCCGGCCAGTGCTGCAAAATTGCCGAGTACCATAAGACGCTGAATGTGATGGCTGTAGCCATGCTCAATGACACTTTTGACAGCTTGATGGACGCAATTCATCTTCGTTTCGGCAGTCCAAAAAAAGTCCGGAATTGGAAGCTGATGTCTTAGCGCATTCACTTTCGCATATCCCGGCATTTTCCTCAAATACACACCCCTCATGTATTCTCTCCATCCGAGAATCTGGCGGATCAATCCTTCAACGGACGCAAGCGGTGCATCTCCATCCCTGTAAGCTTTTTCTGCTTTTTCCAGTATATCCAACGGATCGAGCAGGCCGATATTCAACGCACTGGAAATAAGAGAATGGGACATGAATGGCTCCTCCTCCATCATGGCATCTTGGTAATCTCCAAATGTTTGTAATCGGTGCTTTAAAAAATGCCGGAATGCTTCCTCTGCCTTCTTTCTTGTGACAGGCCAGTGAAAAGATTCGAGTGATCCGATATTGTCGCCATATACCTCCGATACCTCTTTTATTACGTCCTTCGTAATGGCATCAGGGCGGACTGCTTTAGTTTTTTTAAATTCAAGTCCTTCTTTGGGCGGCTTCCGGTTTTCCTGATCAAAGCTCCATTTGCCTCCTTCAGGCTTATCCCCATCCATTAAAATGCCGAATTCTTTCCTGAGCTTCCGGTATACAGGATCCAGTTTCCACTCTTCCTTATCGGGCAAAAGATTCTTCCAGTCCGCCTCGCTTGTTAAAAAGAGCGCATTTTCTTCCAGGAATTCAACCTGTATTTTTTGGTCCTTTTTCCATTTTTTCAGTGCTGTTCTCATTTTGTCATCAGCCGGAAGATGAAGAACGGCTTCATCCGGTTTAAATTGGTCAGCATGCTCCTTCCATCCATCTTCAAAAGAATCACATTTTCTGTAATCGACTTTATATCCATGTTCCTTCAATTCCTCGGCAAAGTGCCTCATGGCAGAAAACAGAAGGACCAGCTTCTGCTTATGGTAATCTTGCCACCGGGAACGGGATTTTGCTTCAATCATCAGAATAATATCTTTTGAAGGATCCATTTCCTGAATTCCCTTTAACTTCATGGTCAGCTGATGGCCAAATACCCACACGGTTTTCATCCTGCCGCACCCTCCTTTTTGTTCTCTATTTCCCATTCCTGCCGCACCCGTTTTTTAAACAAATGCGGCACATTTAACCGGCTTTATTTCAGGCGGCTTCACTTGCAGCCATCAATTCTGAATTCGTGCTTGAGAAGGAGAACGTGGAATGACGGAAAAAAAGCAGGCTTCTATACACGGAAATATGAGCAATGAGGGTGTTTAAATGATCTTTCAGCAAGTATCCTTCCATAGGCTCAAATAGAAGAAAGCCAATTAGACAATGTACCCGATACATATCTCAGAATTTGAAATGAAATTTCAGTAATTTTAAAAAACAATTGAAATAAATATTTACATAGACGTATAATTATAGTTAGGTGTGAATATTCAGAATATTAAGGGTTTTGATCAGGAGGCTACAAAACTGATGGAGAAGCATTTACGGACATTAATTACTGAAACACGCAATAATCAATCCATGAACTTGGATACAGCCAGTCCAATGGAAGTGCTCAAAATGATGAACGATGAGGATAAGAAAGTTGCATACGCGGTTGAAACCGTATTGCCTGAGATCAATAAGGCAGTCGAATGTGCTGTGGATTCTTTCTTAAAAGGCGGTCGGCTCATTTACACAGGGGCGGGCACAAGCGGACGTCTTGGCGTCCTGGATGCAGTGGAATGTCCTCCAACCTTCCGCACTTCACCTGAGCAGGTAAGAGCGGTTATAGCCGGTGGAGAAGGGGCTTTTCAAAGAGCAGTAGAAGGAGCGGAGGATTCACCGGAAGAAGGAAAAAAGGATCTAATGTCTCTCAATCTTTCAGCAGCAGACACGGTTATAGGAATTGCAGCGAGCGGAAGAACGCCGTATGTGGCAGGCGCATTGGAATACGCGAGAAAAACAGGGGCTCATACGGTTGCGCTATCGTGTAATGAAGGCGCTTTCATAAGCGGTTATGCGGATTACAAAATTGAAGCTGTGGTAGGACCTGAAGTTTTGACTGGTTCAACAAGGCTAAAAGCAGCGACCGCTCAAAAAATGATATTAAACATGATTTCTACCGCATCAATGATCAGGATCGGGAAAGTGTACGAGAACTTGATGATCGATGTTCATGTCAGCAATAACAAGCTTAAGGAAAGGGCGATTTCCATCATTGAAACCGTAACAGGGGTCTCCTATGAGAAAGCTGAAAAAATGCTTGAAAAAGCAGACAATCAGGTGAAAAAAGCCATTGTCATGATTAAGACAAATTCAGATGCTGATTCTGCACAGAGGCTGCTTGAAAGGAGCAGCGGAAACACAAGATTGGCCATTTCTTCTTTTGAGGAGAAGGATGTTCAATTGTGACAATAGCAGATTAACGCTAACTTCCTTAATTGCAATGGAACAGAAATTGCTCCTGATCAAAATTATCCGTCCTGCTTTTCCAGATTTACATTTCAGCGACTGCTTATTCAGGCGAAACACCTGATAGGATCTTGCAGCCGATAAGGAGGTGAGAACTGACAAATTCCGGCCAATCTAAATTGTCTGCTCTGTGCATGCCTTTATCCATTCAGCTTCTTATGGACGCAGCGGCTTTTCGCGGCTGTCTCAGCTGGATAGGATGGATGTCCTGTTCCAGCCAATCCATTTAGCAAAATCGTTCAGTATATGGACCGCACAAACGATAAAGAAAAGAAAAACAGCAGTAACTTCATTGGGGGAGGGTTTTTGATGGGAAAAGGGGATCAATCTAAAATTCTTGCAGAAAAGATTTTAGAAAAACTCGGCGGCATAGAGAACGTTGCTTCGTATGCTCACTGCATGACAAGGCTCAGAGTGAATGTGCATGATGAATCCAAAGTGGATCCAGAAGGAATTAAAGGAATCGACGGGGTGTTCGGACTCGTTATTGAAGACACGCTGCAGATCATTATCGGACCGGGAACCGTTAATCAAGTAGCAGAGGAATTCGGAAAACTGACCGGCGAACCGGAAGAACTTGATTTAAAGAAAACGGCTGCTGTCAATAAACAGGCGATGAACAAAAAGAATGCCACTCCGTTCAAGCAATTTTTACGAAGAATATCGAATATCTTTATTCCGCTAATCCCTGCGCTTGTCGCATCAGGACTTATTACCGGCATTTCAAAAGCCATTATTCAAGCCGGATGGCTCTCTGATAAATCTCAAACCGCACTTATTTTAACAGCAATCGGGGGAGGCTTGTTTGCCTATCTTGGAATTCTCGTCGGACACAATGCGGCAAAGGAATTTGGCGGATCCCCGGCTCTCGGTGCTCTCGCTGGAATTCTGATCATTAATCCGGCTATAGCCGGCATCTCCCTGTTTGGTGAGAACCTTCTTCCGGGCAGGGGCGGTCTTGTAGGTGTTTTGTTTGCCGCAATATTTATGGCGATTATTGAGCAAAGAGTCCGCAAATTTATTCCGAAGTCTCTTGATATCATTATCACTCCGACGATTGCTTTGCTCGTTACAGGACTGGTCACCTATATCGTATTTATGCCTGTTGGGGGCTGGATTTCTGAAGGAATTACGAAAGGGTTGCTGACCATTTTAGATGTAGGCGGTCCGGGAGCAGGGTTCGTACTGGGGGCAACGTTCCTGCCGCTTGTCGTAACAGGTCTCCATCAAGGTTTGACTCCTGTTCACCTTGAACTGCTTAGCTCCATCGGCAACGATCCTCTTTTGCCGATCCTTGCGATGGGCGGTGCCGGTCAAGTCGGGGCGGCATTTGCGATCTTTGCCAGAACAAAAAAGAAACGGTTGAAACGCGCAATCGGAGGCGGGCTTCCGGCAGGCATGCTGGGTATTGGCGAACCGCTAATTTTCGGGGTCACTTTGCCTCTTGGACGTCCATTCCTGACTGCATGTCTGGGAGCAGGGGTTGGCGGAGCTTTTCAGGCCTATTTCCATATCGCGACCAAGAGCATCGGGGTTTCAGGAATTCCACTCGCATTCCTGATTCCGCTAAATGAAATTGTCCTTTATTTGCTTGGACTTCTCATTTCATACGCAGCCGGTTTCTTTATCACATACTTCTTCGGGTTTAAAGATGAAATGGCCAGTGAGTTTTCATGATTGGCATTTCCTTTTATCTTCACGATGAGCAGGCAGAGGAAAGGATTTGGGAGGCTGGAAGGCTTGGGGTAAAGCACGCCTTTACCTCCCTTCATATCCCGGAGGACAAAGGGGATATGGCCCAAAAAGCCAAAGTCCTTCTTGCAGCAGCTAAGGAAGCAGGGATTCAGGTTTTTGCAGATGTATCTGCAGGAACCCCTGCCAAGCTTGGCTTGTCCTCATTTTCCAGCTTAAAGTCACTCGGCGTCACTGGACTGCGCTTGGATGATGGATTTAAAGCTATGGAAGCTGCAGAAATAAGCAAAGAATTTTCGATTGCGGTCAATGCAAGCATTCTTTTTGAACGGGAACTTCAAGATCTGTTTTCTCATGGTGCGGCACCGGATTCAATCGTTGCCTGGCACAATTTTTATCCGAGGAGAGAAACGGGGCTTGATGACGCCTTTTTCAGAAAGCAAAATCAGCTTTTCAAGCAGTATGGAATGTCCACGGCCGCTTTTATACCAGGCAGAATGGCAAAACGGGGACCGCTGTTTGAAGGTCTGCCGACACTTGAGAAACACCGCTCGGCGGATCCGGTTCATGCGGCTATTGAGCTTCAGCAACTGGATACTGATCACGTTTTTATCGGAGATGCCGATTTCAGCGATGGGCTGCTTGAGGACCTTTTGCTTTATTCCTGTGAAAATACCATCAAAATTAAGATTTCATCGGACATACCATTAAAAAAGAATTATAAGGTAAGACCGGATCTTTCAAGGGATGTGATCCGGTTATTGAATACGAGAACGGAAGATTCAGTTCCTCCGTTTCGGTGCGTGGCCAGAAAAGCAGGCAGTCTGACAATGGATAATGACTTGTACGGCAGGTACAGGGGGGAAATTCAAATCGTCAAGCATCATCTTCCGGCGGATGAACGCGTCAACGTCATTGGGTGGACAGCCGAGTCGGATCTGCCGCTTCTCGAACTCATTCAGCCCGGCCAGAAACTTCTGTTTATACAAGATGAAGAAAATAAAAGACTAGGGGGATGGGATCGTTGAAACGAAAAACAATAGGTTCCTTGCTGACGATTACGATGATCGCACCGGCTGCAGCACCGGTTCATGCCATAAGCACACCCGAACACACGATTCAAATGCCGGAGCATCATAAGGCCGGGATGTTAAAACAGGTCAAAAGACCGGAGGAGGCCGGGTTTTCTTCATACGGGCTCAGGAAAGTGGACAAGCTGATTCTGGATGAAATCAGCCAAGGGTTCCCCGGTGCGGCCCTTATCGTAATAAAAGATGGAAAAATAGTGAAAAACGAAGCTTACGGCTATAAAAAGAAATACAATGGCCTTACTCTTTTAGAACGTCCGGAAAAGATGAAGCGGGATACGTTATTTGATCTGGCGTCCAATACAAAAATGTATGCGGCCAATTTTGCTCTTCAGCGGCTCGTCTCGCAAGGAAAAATAAAGCTGGAGGACAGAATTCAAAGCTACATACCAGAATTCCGCGATCAGGAAACGGATGTGATCAAAGGGAAGGACACGTTAAGGATCATCGATGTTCTTCATCACACAGCGGGATTTCCTCCTGACCCTCAATACCACAACCCGAAAGTGTCCAAAAATCTTTTCTCTCAGGACCGGGATTTGACCATAAGCATGATCTCTAAGACTCCGCTTGCCTATAAGCCTGGAACAAAGAATATATACAGTGATGTTGACTATATGCTGCTTGGCGCCATTATTGAAAAAGTAACCGGCAGGCAGCTCGATGAGTATGTGGAAAAACACTTATACAGACCTCTTGGACTGAAAGACACCGTTTTTAATCCTCTTCAAAAAGGATTTAAACCGAAGGATGCTGCAGCTACAGAGCTTATGGGGAATACCCGGGATGGTGTAATTGATTTTCCGAATATTCGAACGTATACCCTCCAGGGAGAAGTACATGATGAAAAAGCTTTTTATTCCATGGGCGGTGTTTCAGGGCATGCTGGCCTGTTCTCCAATACCCACGATATGGCCGTCCTTCTGCAAACGATGCTGAATGGCGGATCTTACGGTAAAAAGGAGCTGTTCAGCAAAGAGACCGCGCAGGAATTTGTCCAGCCTTCTTCCGTGAATCCAACATATGGGCTTGGCTGGAGATTAAACGGAAATGAAAGCATGGAGTGGATGTTCGGCCCATATGCAAGCAGAGAAGCATTTGGCCATACCGGCTGGACAGGTACGGTGACCATCATGGATCCGGCATACAATCTCGGAATTGTTCTCCTTACCAATAAAAAGCATTCACCGCTCGTGGATCCGGCTAAAGATTCGAACACGTTCCAAGGCGATCAGTTTGTGACTGGCAAATATGGAAGTGTCGTCACGGCTGTTTATGAAGCGATGCTGAAAAAATAACAAGCTCCCTAACTCTTTAAAAAAAGCGTACGTAAAGCATTCTATGTCAATCCTAAAGGTAACAAGGAGGACTTTATGAAGAAAACCCATCTTTTAACGTATGGTTTGGTCTCTGCTCTTATTTTCACTGCATTTTCAGGAATGAAGCCTGATGCGGAAGCGAAAGCAGGAAATGAAATCACTCCATCAGCTGCAGAACAGATCACGGATGGCATGTCCCTGGAAGAAAAGGTCGGCCAAATGCTGATGCCGGATTTCCGAAACTGGCAAAAGCAAGGGGAAAGCAAGATGACCGGCTTAACAGAAATGAATGATGAAGTCGGAAGCATCATTGAAAAATACCATCTTGGCGGAGTGATTCTATTTGCTGAAAATGTCGTCGATACCGAACAGACAGTAAGGCTTGCTGACGGCCTTCAAAAAGCGGGCAAAAAGATTCCGCTTTTTATTACAATCGACCAGGAAGGCGGGATTGTGACCAGACTGCAATCCGGAACGAATTTGCCCGGAAATATGGCTCTTGGAGCAGGGCGAAGCTTAAAAAATGCCTATAATACAGGTTTAATCGCTGGAAAAGAGCTTCATTCCCTTGGCATCAACGTCAATTTTGCCCCGTCTCTCGATGTGAACAACAATCCCGGCAATCCGGTCATCGGGGTCCGCTCCTTCAGCAGCAGCCCGGAGCTCGTTGCTTCCCTTGGCCTTCAGACCATCAAAGGCTTACAGGACCAGAACATGGCTGCAACGGCTAAGCACTTCCCGGGGCATGGGGATACAGCGGTTGATTCCCATTATGGTCTCCCGATGGTCACGCATGATAAGGAACGGTTAAAAAAGGTAGAATTATATCCTTTTCAAAAAGCAATTGATGCCGATGTCGACATGATTATAACTGCACACGTCCAATTTCCTGCGATTGACGATACCACCTATAAAAGCAAAAAAGACGGCCAGCAGATTATGGTTCCCGCTACCCTTTCCCGTAAAGTGCTGACCGATCTCCTAAGAGACGAGATGGGCTTTAAGGGAGTAGCCGTAACCGATGCGCTGAATATGAAAGCCATCGCCGAAAATTTCGGGCAGAAAGAAGCGGTCATCCTGGCGATTAAATCAGGAGTGGACATTGCGTTAATGCCGGCACCGGTAACATCCAAAGCCACAGAGAAAAACTTGACTGAAGTATTCAACGGAGTTGTCGAGGCGGTTAAATCCGGTGAAATTCCAATGAGGGAAATTGATGATTCTGTTGAGCGGATCATTGAGCTTAAAATCAAACGCGGCATTTACCAGCCAGACGGGAATGTGTCCCAAGAACCGCTGGAAGCAAAAATTGCCGAAGCGAAAAAGACGGTCGGCAGCATGAAACATTACCGTTTGGAAAAGAAAATGGCAGCAGATGCAGTGACGCTGCTTAAAAATGAGGATAAAACCTTGCCGTTTAAACCTAAAAAGAACGAAAAAATCCTGATCCTTGCTCCATTTGAAGATCAGGCGGAAGCCATGCGAAGGTCCATTAACGAGCTGTACTCCAAACAGAGAATAAACAAAGTACAAGTGGATAGCCTGATTTTTTCCGGAAAGGTATTTGATCAAGAAACCGCTGAAAAAATTGATAAAGCGGATTATGTTATTGCCGGTTCCTATGTCGTGAAAAATGATCCGGCTGTAAATGATGGGGTGATTGATGATACAGTGACCGATTCCAGCAAATGGGCGACTGTTTTTCCGAGAGCGGTCATGAACTACTCTCTTAAAAACAGCAAGAAATTTGTCCTGATGAGTTTGCGGAATCCTTATGATGCCGCCAACTTTGAAGAAGCAAAAGCGGTACTCGCTGTTTACGGTTTTAAAGGCTATTCCAATGGCCGTTTCCGCCAGCCAAACATTTCGGCAGGCATTCAGACCATTTTCGGATTATCCGACCCAAAAGGAAAACTTCCGGTTGATATTCCTTCAGTCACTCATCCCAGCGAAATTCTTTATCCATATGGATACGGTTTAAAATTCAATGGAAAACCACTAAAATAAGCAGACGGGAGAGGACTCGCTTATGAAAAAACTACTATTTGCCCTGATTGCCGGGATTCTGGCAATCGGGATGGCAACATCGGCGGATGCTTCCCTTTTCGGACATAAAAAAGAGAAGAAAGTGCTTACTGGTGCAGAGCTCCTGCTGAAGGACCAAAAAAGCCTGATTAAAGGGAAGCGTGTAGGCCTGATTACAAATCCTACCGGAGTGGACCGGAATCTTGTCAGTGTAGTTGATCTGCTCGCACAGGATAAAGACATCAAGCTGACCGCTCTTTTCGGTCCTGAGCATGGAGTGCGGGGAGATGCACAGGCTGGCCAGTATGTGGAATATTACATCGATGAAAAGACAGGAGTGCCGGTTTACAGCCTTTATGGACAAACGAAAAAGCCAACACCCGAAATGCTTAAAAACGTGGATGTGCTGGTTTTTGATATCCAGGATGTCGGCACCCGCTACTATACGTATATCTACACGATGGCCTATGCAATGGAAGCGGCGAAAGAAAACAACATTCCCATTATCGTTTTGGACCGGCCGAACCCGCTTGGAGGAGTGCAAACGGATGGACCTGTTCTTGAACCGGCATTCTCTTCGTTTGTCGGGAAATATCCGATTCCTCTAAAACATGGAATGACAGTCGGGGAACTGGCAAAGCTCTTTAACAGTGAATTTAAAATCGGTGCTGACCTGAAAGTTGTGAAGATGAAGGGCTGGAAGAGAAAAATGGATTTTGATGATACGGATCTTCCATTCGTCATGCCGTCACCGAACATGCCGACACTTGAAACGGCCATCGTCTATCCGGCTACAGGCATGATTGAGGGGACCAATCTTTCAGAAGGCAGGGGAACAACGAAGCCGTTTGAACTGATTGGAGCGCCGTTCATTAATAGTGATAAGCTGGCCGGAAAATTAAACAGTTTAAAGCTGCCGGGTGTTTCATTCCGAGCCGCATCTTTTACCCCGACGTTTTCCAAGCACACAGGCAAGCTCTCACATGGGGTACAGGTTTATGTGACAGACCGGAAGAAATTTAAAGCAGTTAAAACAGGGTTATCAATCGTGAAAACCGTAAAAGACATGTATCCGAATGATTTTCAGTTTTTAGCAGCCGACAACTTTAATCTTTTGCTTGGAAACAGCTGGGTAAAGGATATGCTTTTAAAGGGGTCTTCTGTTGAAGAGATCGAGAAGAAGTATGAAGAGGAAAGAACGAAATTTTTGGATATTCGGGAGAAATATTTGCTGTATTGATTAAGAGGCTGGGACAAAAGGTTTCCGGCTAATAAAAAAAACCGAACGATTATTTGAAACTCTCATATAGAGCTTCGTAATCGTTCGGTTTTACTGTTTTTCATGCTTTTTTAAAAGGGTATGTTAAAGCATGCTGTAGATTTTTAACACCTGTTGATTGGAGCGGAAAGCGAGCGACTGCAGCGGAAATCAACAGCCAAGTTTAATAGAGCTAAAAAAAAGCCAAATTCCCTGAAATCAAAATTAGAGAGCTTGGCTTTACCGTTACTGTATTTTTTCTTTGATTGAGTTCATTAACTGGAAGAAATATTCAGGGCTATAGGTTTTATTTAGTTTATACCATGAATCTAAAGTATCTGGTTCAAATACATCTAATTTTTTTAGGACTTCCACTGCAAATTCGAGAGGAGCTAATCCTGATGCAGTAACCAAATTCCCATCAGCTACTGCTGGTTTCATTTCATGAAATTTTTCTCCTTTATAATTAGGACAGACCATTTTAATATACTCTAAGTTATTGCTTGTATGCTTTCTTGAATCCAGGTATCCCATACTAGCAAGCCCTTCAGTTGCACCGCAAATTGCAGCTACAATCGTGCCAAGCTTTAAAGCTTCGCCGATTCTTTCCAAGATAGGCACATGAATCATTTCTCTCCAAGTGGTCCCCCCCGGTAAGATGAGAAGATCATCGCTCTCGAGAGTGCATTCATCAAGAGAGAGATCTGGTTTGATGCTCAGTCCTCCCATCGTAGTAATGATTTCTTTATTAGCTCCCACGGTAACTACTTTTAACGGTGCTAAATCCTTTTTAAAATATCTTCCGGAGTTTAGTTCAGCAGCTAAATATCCATACTCCCAGTCTGACATTGTATTAAATATATAGATATAAACTTTCTTTGTTTGCACCCTATAACACTCCAATCACAATGGATATAGCCTATTATAAGATAACTACCCTGACAACTAGTGTCAGGGTAGTTATTATGACTGATGAAATTCTATTAATTCCGACAGGACTTCAATAAGTCTTTTCTTAAAACTTATTGGCTCAGCTACTTGAATAGATTTAGCATACGGTAAAAGTATATAAGGCACATATGTATGTAATACATCTTTTTCAAGCAGAAATACTGCTTGATTTAACGTCCGTTCTTTTAAATAATGCCCTAAAAACCAATGTTGACAAATATCCTTAAGCGTCGTTGTATTTCCATTAATAACGAAGGAAATAACCCCTTCCTTATTTTCTAAGGCTGGAACCAGGTCTTTCATAAAGAAGTCACTTGCTGAAAAATTTTCTGGCCGGTTAAACTTATTCTCAGTTAGCATTAGACTTTCGATTCGATCTGCTCTGTAACTGCGGATAGCTTCCCTAAGATGGCAAAACCCAATCACATACCACTTATTTTTCCAATAAATCATTTTGTACGGATCAATTAATCTATACGTTGATTGCTCTTCGCCGCTTTTATGATACAAAATGTTTACAGTGAATCCATCCACTACGGCCTGCTCCAGCTGCCTCAAGAACGTTTCCAAAGAAGGGGAGCTTAATCGGCTTATTACTTCAAGACTGTTGAAATGCTGAGTTACCCGTGTTGCCTGTTCTTGGCTAGAATAATGGCTTAACTTTGAAATCGCCCTATTTAGTGCCTCACCACCATAATATCCGGCTTCTTCTGCAAAAACCGCAGCATGATAAAGTGAGGTTTGCTCTTCATGATTAAAAAAAAGAGGGGCTTCAATAAAATGGTTCAATAAACTATAGCCACCGTTATGTCCTGGTTCTGAAATGATAGGGACACCACTTGTGGATAGCGTATCAATATAACGATATACCGTTCTTATATTCATCTCTAATTTTTCTGAAATTTGCTGAGCCGTAATTTTTTGACCCGAACTAAGCATCCATAGGATCGCTAGTATATTGTCCAATTTAGGCATATCATTGCACCTCTATAACGAATTAACGCTATTACTTTTTCTGATTTTTGGTTTACGCTTTCTATATAAAGAGGCCTTAGCCATATTTGTAATTTCAAAAATTTGATTTGTAATCATATTTCCTACTTTATATAGCTTTTCCTCATCATCCCTTCCAGCAGGATTTTTATGATCCTTCTATGAACGGCCTTTAAATTTCCGTCTTTCTTAGCCAGGTCGATTCGTTCACGCTGACACATACGAATAAGTTCTCGTTACTAAATGGTCGACACCAGCCATGATCGTCATTAAAAATCTGCTATTGAAATAAGAGATTTTCAGCTCAAAATGTTTACATAAAATAACAACTTTTCATTCCATTTTATCATAAAAAGACTATCTGCTAAAAAATCTTATAAAAGCCCGATCCTCCTTAATTTTTCTTCCTGTACGTTTCTCCTTTAACAGAGCACATTGATGATGAACTAAAATTTCCCATAATTAATTGACATAGTGAAGAATAAAGCCATAGAATAACAGTAGATATTAGTGAATAGTGAAAATTCAGATAAAAGAGGCTGCTTATGACTTTGAAAGCGCACATTGGAAAATACGCTCTTCTTCTTGCTTCATTAACAGATGAAGAATTGGATTTGATTAAGCCTGCTTTTGAAGAAATCCGTTATTGTCAGGGAAAAGTAGGGTCCATGAATATGCAAAAAGTGATTGCGGCAGTAGAAACCGCCGCAAAACGGAACGAGCTTATTCTTGAAGGCTGCTACAGGGAGACTCATGCGCTTTATCATGCGGTTCTGGAGGGAATTGAAGGGGTTACCCGCGGCCAGCCCTCTATCGGTGAAATGAGCCGGACGGTAGGCTTGCGGTTTGCCATTGTAAGAGGCAGGCCATATGCAGAGGAATCCGAAGGGGAATGGATTGCCGTAGCATTTTATGGAACAATTGGGGCTCCGATAAAAGGTCTGGAGCACGAAACGGCCGGTCTGGGAATTAATCATATATGATGAAACATTGCCTATAGTTCATAAGTCATGAGGAGGCGATGATGGTATTTTGCATACCATTGTCGTCTCTTTTTTTTATTCAGGAGGGATGAAGATGGCGGTTTTAACGGGGCAAACCTTATCTCTTGATGAGATCAGAAAAATCTGCCTGGAGGGCGAACGAATCGTTCTCAAGCCGGAAAGCATGCGTAAAGTAGAACAAAGCAGAGAAGCGGTAGTGAAAATCGTTTCGGATAAGAAGACGGTTTATGGCATCAATACGGGATTTGGCAAGTTCAGTGATGTCGTGATTGGGGAAGAAGATGTCAATGAACTGCAGCTGAACCTGATTCGTTCCCATGCGTGCGGGGTGGGAGATCCGTTTCCTGAGGTCGTATCAAGAACGATGGTGCTGCTGCGCTTGAACGCACTTTTAAAAGGGTTTTCAGGAATCCGGCCCGTTTTGGCCGAGCTGCTTGCAGAATTGCTTAATAAACAGATTCATCCCGTTATTCCGCAGCAGGGATCATTAGGGGCTTCCGGAGATCTTGCACCGCTCTCCCACCTTGCTCTTGTTCTAATTGGGGAAGGCATGGTGTTTTATTCCGGGAGAGTATGTTCAGCCTCTGAAGCCTTTCATCAAGAAGGACTGTCACCGCTTATTCTGGAAGCAAAAGAAGGCCTCGCTCTGATCAATGGAACCCAGGCCATGACCGCCATGGGTGTCATTAGCTATTTGGAGGCAGAACATCTCGCCATGCAAAGCGAAATGATTGCATCGCTTACGATGGAGGGGCTCGAGGGCATTATGGATGCTTTTCATCCTGCAATCCATGAAGCAAGAGGATTCCCGCAGCAATCAGCCGTCGCTGAAAGGATGAGAAACACATTAGCAGGGAGCCGGTTGGTGACAAGACAGGGAGAAAAACGGGTTCAGGATGCCTATTCATTAAGATGTATCCCCCAGGTCCACGGAGCTTCCTGGCAGGCGCTTGACTATGTGAAAGAAAAGCTCGAAATCGAAATCAACGCAGCAACCGATAATCCCTTGATTTTTGATGGAGGCCGGACGGTCATATCGGGAGGGAACTTCCACGGCCAGCCCATTGCCCTTGCGATGGATTTTATGAAAATAGCGATGGCGGAGTTTGCGAGTATTTCCGAGCGGAGAATCGAACGGCTCGTCAATCCTCAGCTCAATGATTTGCCGGCCTTTTTAAGTGCTCAACCCGGACTCCAGTCAGGCGCGATGATTATGCAGTATTGTGCCGCCTCGCTCGTTTCGGAAAACAAAACGCTGGCACACCCTGCAAGTGTGGACTCCATCCCGTCATCAGCGAATCAGGAGGACCATGTCAGCATGGGAACCATCGCCGCAAGACACTGCTTCAGCATCATCCAAAATGTTCGCCGGGTGCTGGCAATCGAATGTATTTGTGCGCTTCAAGCCGTTCAATACCGCGGGATTGATAAAATGGCAGCGGCTACCAGAGGTTTTTATGAGGAGGCAAGAATGGTTGTCCCGCCGATCACTCAAGACCGGGTGTTTTCAACAGACATTGAAAACATGGCAGAGTGGCTAAAAAAAAATAACCCCGGATGGACAGCTCTAAACGGAGGAAGGGAGCTTGAGAGATGGAAACAAAACGCGTAATCCGCGCCAAAAAAGGGCATGAACTGGAATGCAAAGGATGGGAGCAGGAAGCCGCTTTAAGGATGCTCTACAACAACCTTGATCCGGATGTGGCGGAAAGACCGGAGGATCTCGTCGTGTACGGCGGAATCGGCAAAGCGGCTCGCAGCTGGGCATCATTTGACGCAATCGTAGACACGCTCAGAAGATTGGAACATGATGAAACGCTGCTCATCCAATCCGGGAAGCCTGTAGCAGTTTTTAAAACCCATGCCGCAGCACCGAGAGTCCTGCTGTCAAACTCCGTTATCGTGCCAAAATGGGCAAATTGGGATCATTTCCACGAACTCGACCAAAAAGGTTTGATGATGTATGGACAAATGACAGCGGGAAGCTGGATCTATATCGGAACGCAGGGAATTCTGCAGGGAACATATGAAACGTTCGCCGAAGTCGCCCGCCAGCATTTCGGAGGGTCGCTGAAAGGGACGATCACCTTAACAGCCGGGCTTGGCGGAATGGGCGGCGCGCAGCCCCTTGCCGTAACGATGAACGGAGGGGTCTGCTTAGCGGTTGAGGCGGATCCGGATCGAATTAAGAAGAGGCTTCAGACCTCCTATTGTGATCGTATGGCAGCCAATCTGGATGAGGCATTAGAATGGGCCATGGAAGCTAAAAAGAGAGGGCAGGCATTATCCATCGGGGTTGTCGGGAATGCAGCAAGCATCCATCACGAGCTCTTAGACCGTAATATCCATTTCGACATTGTCACCGACCAGACCTCTGCACACGATCCGATTAATGGCTACATCCCTGAAAATTTCACACTTGAAGCTGCCGCTGAACTAAGGAAGGCATCCCCTAAGGCATATGAGAAAAAGGCGTCGCAGTCGATGGCTAAGCAGGTCATGGCTATGCTTGAATTTCAGCGGAGAGGGGCGGTCGTTTTCGATTATGGCAACAATATCAGACAGGTGGCCAAGGACGAAGGAGTAGGCGATGCTTTTGATTTTCCAGGCTTCGTTCCTGCGTATATCCGCCCCTTATTCTGCGAAGGAAAGGGACCTTTCCGCTGGGCTGCCCTATCAGGGGATCCGGAAGATATTTATCGGACCGATGCTCTCATTAAAGAGCTCTTTCCTGAGAATGAGCCGCTGCTCCGCTGGATTGATATGGCGCAGAAGAAAGTTTCATTTCAAGGGCTTCCTTCGAGGATTTGCTGGCTTGGCTATGGCGAGCGGATGAAGATGGGCCTTGCCATCAATGACCTTGTCCGGAACGGAGAAATAAAGGCGCCGATCGTAATCGGCCGGGACCATTTGGATTGCGGATCCGTTGCTTCGCCGAACCGGGAAACGGAAGCGATGAAGGACGGGAGTGACGCAGTGGGGGACTGGGCGATTTTAAATGCTCTGATCAATGTCGCTGCAGGCGGTTCGTGGATTTCGGTCCATCACGGCGGGGGTGTCGGAATGGGCTATTCCCTGCATGCGGGGATGGTCGCTGTGGCAGATGGCACGGAGCTTGCGGAGGAAAGACTTCAGCGGGTGCTCACTACTGATCCTGGTATGGGAATTGTAAGACACGCCGATGCAGGATATGACATCGCCATTGAAGCTGCAAAGGAAAAAGGGCTGGACATTCCGATGATCCATCCGTCTAAGGGGTGAGAACGATAACGCATGATCTGATTCTTTTTAACATCGGACAATTGCTTCTGCCTGATGACAGCGGAAAGCCATTAAAGGGAGGAGAGATGAAAAAGCTAAGCGTCCTAAACGGCGCAGCTTTTGCTGTAAAAGACGGTCTTGTTTCCTGGATTGGTTCGACAGAAGAAGCCGAAAGATTGTACGCGGATGTCAAACGGAACGCAAAGGGAAAGGTTGTCTCTCCGGGGCTCGTGGATCCGCATACCCATCTCGTTTTTGGAGGGAGCAGAGAGCATGAGCTTGAATTGAAGCAGGCGGGCGTTTCCTATTTGGAAATCCTGGCGAAGGGGGGAGGAATCCTCTCCACGGTCCATGCGACCAAAAACGCATCCGAGAAAGAATTGTTTCATAAAGCCGCTTTTCACTTGGAAAGAATGATTTCGTTTGGTGTGACCGCAATTGAAGCAAAAAGCGGGTATGGCCTGGACCGCAGGACCGAATTGAAACAGCTCAAGGTGATTAAGCAGCTGAACGCCAGCTACCCGGTACGCCTTGTACCCACTTTTCTTGGGCCTCATGCTGTTCCTCCTGAATACAAAGGAAATGAGGACTTGTTTATTGGAAAAATGATGCAGCTGCTTGATGAAATAAAAGAAGAAAAGCTTGCTCAATTTGCAGATATCTTCTGCGAAACGGGTGTTTTCACGATTGAGCAGTCCGGCAGATTTTTAATGAAAGCGAAGGAAAAAGGGTTTGGCTTGAAAATTCACGCCGATGAAATCGATCCGCTTGGCGGAACGGAGCTTGCCGTTTCGCTTGGCTCAGCCAGTGCCGACCACCTTGTTGCCGCATCAGATGAAGGAATTGCCCGCCTGGCTGAAAGTGATACGGTAGCTGTGCTGCTTCCGGGAACCACCTTTTACTTAGGGAAGAATCATTACGCCCGAGCCCGGAAAATGATTGATGAGGGGGCGGCTGTTGCGCTTGCTACTGATTTTAACCCTGGAAGCTGTGTGACCGAAAACCTTCAAATGATAATGTCGCTTGCAGCCTTGAAGCTGAAAATGACAGCGGAGGAAATTTGGAATGCAGTGACGGTTAACGCTGCATATGCCATTGGCCTCGGCGGGAAGGCAGGCACAATCGAGGTTGGAAAACAAGCGGATTTCGTTGTATGGGATGTGCCGAATTATCAATATATCCCTTACCATTTTGGAGTCAATCATGCAGAAAGTGTTTACACCGAAGGAATGAAAAGATGGGAGAAGGTGCGTCATGGAACGATTCAGCTTTCTTCAGCCAGGGAAAGCCGCAATTTTTAAAGACCGGTTCGTTACAAAAATAAATGAATGTGTCATTCCATATGAAAAAGGGATGACAGGAGATACCGCATTAATCGGTCTGCCTTTTTCAAAATCCTCCATTTCATCTTCCCAGGCGTCAGATGCTCCACAGGCCATCCGGTCATGCATGGGTCTGTACTCTACTTTCTCAGGGGAACGAAACATGGATTACAGCCACCATAAAATACTTGATTTCGGAGATGTGAGGACGCACCCAACCAGTCTGTCCGAAAACGTAAATAGACTCTACGTGAGTGTTAAAGAAATGATTGGAACGAATGCATGCTCCCGGTATATTCTCCTTGGCGGCGATCATGGGGTCAGCTATCCGTCCATCCGTGCGTTTCAGGAGATTTTCGGAGCAATCGGAATCATCCAGTTCGATGCCCACCACGATGTGCGGAACCTTGAGGATGGCGGGAGGACGAATGGGACCCCCTTTAGAAGCCTGCTTGAAGAAGAAATCATTGAAGGAGAGAATCTTGTACAAATCGGAATCAGGGATTTTTCCAATGCAAAAGCCTACTCTGATTATGCATTGGAGAAAAATCTCTCCATTTATACGATGGGGGATATTGAGAGAATGGGGATTATTCCTATTGTTGAAAAGGAGGCAAAGAGGCTTTCGGAAAAAACGGACGTTATCTACCTTTCTCTCGATATGGATGCGGTGGATCAGGCGTTTGCTCCCGGGTGTCCGGCGGTTGGTCCCGGTGGAATGACAGGCAGGGAGCTTCTTGCAGCCATTTCTGCAGCCGCAAAGCATGAAAAAGTCCGGGCGATGGATATCGTAGAAATTGACCCTTCCAAGGATTTCCTGGATATGACAAGCCGGCTTGCCGCACATGCAATGTTGAGGTTTATGTTTCAATGAAAGGTAAGATTGGCTTCAATAAAAAAGGCTCAGAAGGGCGCTTGAAGCTGCCTGACTGAGCCTTTGTTTTTTAATTATTCATTAATATGCCTGCTGCGCATTCCATAGTAAACAGGAAGACCGAGTGCGGTGATCGCTAATCCGCATAGGGCGAGCAAGGGCTGAGTAAAAAGGGTATTGATGACTATGAATAATCCTCCAAGGATGGCAATAACCGGCAGCACGGGATACAGCGGCACTTTATAAGGCCGAACGAGCTTTGGCTCCCGCTTACGCAAAATCATAACTGCCGCAAACGTCATCGTATAGAAAATCCAAATCACAAAAATGAGCATGTCTGTCAGCGTGTTGAATCCGCCGATAAACATCATGATGATCGCAACGAAAAGGATGAAAAGACCCGAATTATATGGAACTCTGCTTTTCGGAGAAAGCTTAGCAAACCATTTGCTGAACGGCAGTTTATTTTCCATTGCCATCGCATACGGCACACGCATGCCAGTCATCACATATCCGTTGATGGAGCCAAACACCGATATAAGAATCCCGATGCTGACCAGTTTTCCGCCCATCGAACCGAAGATGAGCTGGGCCGCGTCGGATGCAGGCGTATCCGTTCCTGCAAGGGATGCCGCCGACATGACCATTAAAAAGGCAACATTAATCAGCAAATAAATAGCCATAACAGCGGACAACCCTAAAATAATCGCCTTCGGCAGATCCTTCTTCGGATTTCTCATTTCCCCGGCGATGTTTCCGACAAGAATCCATCCGTCATAAGCAAACATGGTAGCCAGCAAACCCGCTCCAAGGGCGGTTAAAAAAGAAGACTGCTCCGGTCCTGGTTCAACAGGAAACAGCTGAAAGGGCACATTTCCTTCATGAAGCAGACCGAATACAATAATTAGCGCCAGAGGGATCAATTTGCAGATGGTGGCCACAGTTTGAATTCCGCCTGCAGCTTTCGCCCCAAGAAAGTTGAGCAAGGTTAAAAAGATAGCCGTTGCGGCTGCAATTCCAACGATCAGCATTTTATGATCATTCGCAGCCAATCCGAACAAACTGACGGTCTGAGTTCCAAAAATGATCGCTAATGCGGCAATGTTTGCAGGGAAATAAATAACGGTTTGAGCCCATCCAAGCAGAAAGGCAGTCAAATTTCCGTATGTACGCTTTAAATAGGCCATCATTCCGCCTGTCTCCGGAATAGCCGCCGACAATTCCGCTGCCGTCAGCCCGGCACAAATGGTCAGAACGCCTCCAATAAACCATGCGAGCAGTCCCAGGCTTGCCGAACCGGTTGAACTATAAACCGCAGTCGGCTTAAAAAATACGCCGGCTCCAATCACGGTACCGATGACCGTTGTTAAAGCGGCAAGAAATCCAATTTCTTTTTTCAATTGCTGCTGCAATAGAACCACTCCTATTTCTGTCTCTAATGGATTATTTTGTGAAAATAATCACAAAAACATTCAAAAAAAATAAAAAATTTCATTATATAAATACTCAGGAGCAATGCGTGTCAAATTTTAGCACAACTTAGACCGGGAAACAATGAAAATTTAAATGGAGGAAAAAGTCAATGCGCCGCTCACGGACTCATAAAATCCAATAGTAAAAGGGAAAAAGCGGATTTTTGATTTCTGGAAGGTTAGCCAGCATAACCAAAGGAACAGGCGTGACCCTGCCATCCGTAAACGCGGCTGAAGGCTCACTGCCCGCCTGATAACTGCTTAGGAAATCACCAGCCTTTAAGCTCATGAGGCTTCGCTGAATCAGAATAACATATTCTTATCTTATAAACCTGACAAACCCTCACTTAAATGCACCCTGGCAAGCATGCAATTTCATAGGGCTACTACGCAAATATAAGGTCATGACGGACAAAGCCTGATGCAATAAACTGTTATTCCATGATGCCGGCATGAAGGATGGTTACGTCCGTATGGACCCGAACCGGCATTTCTGCATACTGCTGATCCCATTTTTTCTTAGAAAAAGACCGGGATTGCATCGCTTTTCTTTTAAAGCCAATCGGATCAACCTGATTTTCTCTGAACGATTCAACCAGCTGATTCAGTTTTTTTTCCACTTTTTCAGCTGTGACTCTTTCTACGCCATTCATTACTTTTTGGCTCGTCATTCTTAACCCGGCGCCTTCCGATATTTTCCCTTTAATCTTCAAGGTGAGTTCGGCTTCATACTGGCCATTCCGGTTTATGATTTTTACATGAGGCTTTGAAAAGAGATTTTCAATTGATAGATTTTCACCCTTGTATTTAATCTCCAAAATTCCTTTTTTAATTTTGTCACTCGTCATTTTTAAATAGTAGGCATCCTCTGTATTAATCAGCTGGACCAGCTTATCTCCTTTAAAAATGCCAATTCCCGTAACCATAAGCTTGCCGTCTGCCTGCCTGACGATCGGCATAAAAGCATCAAGCCCTTTTCCATAATAGCGGTACAAAAATCCATGAAGATTAATTTTCGGGAGCGATTGCTTCATGCTCTGCTGGATCAGATCGAAAATATAGTTCGAGGTTGGAATAGAACCGCTGTATTTTCCATTGATGATTTGCTTCGCACTTGATTCAGCCAGCGCCAAGTATATGTCCCGGCCAATTTCCGGATCGCGCTGCAGGTTATCAAGAAGCCGGGAAATGCCATGCTCAGCCAGATTTTCGCTGAATAAAACGACTCCCACACGGCCGATAACAATTGGTTTCGTGGATTCATTCTGAAGCTTTTGTCTAATCTGTTTACTCGTATAGCCTGCAGCAGAAAAGGATTCGTCTGCAGGCAGGGACTGCTGGCCGGGAGGAATGGAAGTGGATCCTCCTGTACCAAGAATCATTTCATCATTGACATAATCATATCCAATCGTTTTAATAAGCTGCAGTTCTTCTAAAATTTGCTGCTGAGGGGTGCATCCGCAAACTGAAAGAGCAGCGGCAAGAAAGATAGGAGCGGTCTTTTTCATTGAGTTCTCCTTTTTTAATTGGCTATGTTAAAGCATGTTGTTAATTTTTCACACCTGTTGATTGGAGCGGAAGCAGCGGGACAGGTGAGACCCTGCAGTGGCGAAGCCAGGAGGAGGCTCACCGCCCGCCCCGCGGAAAGTGAACGACTTCAGCGTAAATCAACAGCGCAGTTTAACAGCGCCTTTTAATTAAAAGATGGCATACATATAAAAAGGGAATATACACATAGGCAATATAAAAACCGGCTGTATTGGCATAAAAATTCAGCTGATCAATCTGCGGGCGTTCGGTAATCATGATTGAAAGCACAAAGATGAGAAGTGCTACTCCTCTAAGCGAAAATCTTTGGGTTAGGGAAGTGAACCGGTTCAATGCTCTGCTTGCGGCCCATAACCCGAGTGTAATGTTGGAAATGACAACAAACAGCCATGCTGCGATCCCTATGTATTCAAAACGTTCGATGATAACCAGGTCAACAATTTTCCAAAGCGTTAAAGTAGACCAGATGGTCGTCCGCAGCTGATCCTGGTCAAAATATACAAACGAAGTAAAAATGGTGAGCAAATAAACACCGATTGTCACCAGGATACTATAGTAGGCCCATTTTTCCGATCTGGGGCCGTTTTTAATAAAAGGATAGAAAATCAAAATGGATTCATACCCTAAATAATTCAGTGTCATCGTTTTTGAAGCTTCAAGAATCTCAGGAAATGAATGAGAAAAAACCGGAAGAAGGTTCCCGATATGGGCTTCTTTCAGCGGAAAATATTTGACGAACAAAAGCGGAATGGAATAAATCACACTTAAAAAGCAGATTCCGGTTACAACTCTGAACCCGTTTGTCACAAAAGAATAGGCCAGAAGCAAAATTAAGAAAAGAAAAACCCAGTGATACGTCTCAGGAAACATCCAAACCTGTATCACCTCCACATACGTTCTCAAATTTAATAGAACCAAAAGTGAGGTATAGGCCGCAAATGCGGTATTGAGGATGTTCCCCGCGTATTTGCCAAAAAGCCGCTGATGAATGGAAATGATATCATTTCCTTCTTTAGTGAGAATACGATAGCATAGCCACATCACCCCTATAATGGATAATCCGGACAGAATGACGGATATCCATGCATCATGTCCCGCCGATTTGGCCACATAACGTTCAAACCCAAGCACCGCAACGCCAATTTGCTGGGAATGAATGAGATAAAATACAAAAAAGGGGGAGACTTGTTTGTTTTCAGGCAAAGATGGGGCGTTCATTCATTCTCCCTCCTTCAAATTTCTTCAATATCGGGTTTTCTTCGCTTTGGCGGCGGATCAAACCTAAATGGATCCGGTGACCGCAGCTGATGCGGCTTTTGTCCTTGCATGCGAAAGGGCAGCCTGAAAAGGGAATCTTTTAAATCGCGCCATCTTGCGGGATAAACCGGGGCAATGTAGGGCCTTCCAAAAGAGGAAAGATTGAGAATATGGCTGATAAAAAAACCAAAGCATAAAAATACCCCAAAGATTCCCCAAAGCTGACCGCAGATGATAAAGGGAAAACGGATGAGACGGATGGTATTCCCCATTTGATAAATGGGGGTTGTAAAGGAAGCCAGTGCAGCAAGCGATACAATAATAAGCAGGACATTGCTTGTCAGTCCCGCCTCTACTGCTGCGGTTCCAATCACAATACCGCCGACGATCCCAATGGTCTGTCCTATTTTCTGCGGGAGTCTGGCGCCTGCTTCCCGCAAAAGTTCAATGGTCAGTTCTAAAATAACGGCCTCGATAATCGGGGGAAAAGGAATTCCGCTCCTTGAAGAAATGAGCGGATCAAGCAAATTGGATGGAATCATTTCGTAATGATAAGTTAAAACGGCAACATATAAAGACGTGGAAACGACGGAAAAAAACACGGCGAATAGCCGGATGAGCCGGAATGCCGAAGCCACTGGCCAGGGAAGAAAATAATCTTCAAAGGCAGAGAAAAATTCAATTAAAGTGGTGGGGCTTAACAGGGCATGGGGCGATCCATCGACGAAAACAGCGATTTTGCCTTCTGCCACCTCGCTTGCTACCCGATCAGGCCTTTCCGTATCCATCATTTGCGGGAACGGGGAGGTGCTGTTATCTGAGATAAGCTGCAAAACAAAGGAGCTGTCTGCAATCTGATCAAAATGGATTTGCTCAATATGACTGAAAATGGTCTCCGCATTGGCTGGATCTGCAGCTCCCTCCAAATAAACAACAGCTACGCGTGTTTTAGAAATGGATCCCACTTTCGTTTCCCGAATAGTCAGCTTTCTGGTCGGCATCCTCTTCCGGATTAAGTTCAGATTTGAATCAATGCCTTCCACAAAAGCTTCTTTAGGCCCGACCACACTGTATTCTACTTCCGGCTGTCCTACCGGTCTTTTTTCAATAAAAGAAGCAGAGGCCACTAGTACTTCAGTTGATGTGTTGCCGCGCAGAATCAGAACGTGTCCTCTTACTAGATATTCCTCTGCATCATCAGGAGAGTCCGTGAGTTTTAAATCTTCAATCGGCAGGTTTTGCCCGACTTCTTTTAGTGCACCGAAATACTCCGGATTGTGAAGGACCGGCAGAATGGAGCGCTGAAGGACTTTTTTATCGACCATTGATTTATAATAGTGGATGCTGAAGGGGGTGCCTTCAATCGCCTCTGAAACGAAATCAGAGGACTTCCTGCAGATATCCAGCAGCTCCGCAATCGTTTGAATGTTTGTTGTGTCGGGTTGTTTTTGTAAATGACTGTCCATAAAAATCTCCTTCTAAACGCTGCTGATTGTAGCTTGCAGAAAAAGAAGGAGAATTATGCAAATGATGTCAATGATCCCTTAGGTTCCTTTAAGAACCGGTTATTTGACACGATACCCAAGCAGGTATAAGATATGCTTACTTTATTCCCTTCAGATTGAGGGAGACAGGGAGGAACAAAGGATGGATTATGATAAAAACACACTAAATCGTTTGAAACGAATTGAAGGCCAAATTAAAGGAGTCATTGGCATGATGGAGCAGGGAAAGGACTGCCGCGAGATTGTCACTCAGCTGTCAGCTGCACGGAACGCGATTGACCGGACTATGGGTGTGATCGTCAGTCAAAACCTTGAAGAATGCGTCAGAGAAAATATAGCCAAAGGCGAATCTACAGACCATTTAGTTAAACAGGCTGTGGAACTATTAGTAAAAAGCAGGTAAGATCCTGAGAATCATATTAAAAAAAGAGATTCTGTAACTCAATGTGCTTACGTTATATGTATAGTTTTCGATTTTTCTATACCCCATTATGTATTTTTAAAAATTAGACCGGTTATTTTTTTATCTTTAGATATACCTCATGGGGTATATCTAAAGATTGAAGACTATGTCTGATCAAAAGAAAGCAACCTGCGGTAAAGGCATTAACGAAAGATGAACCTTTTAACGGAGAGAGGTTAAGAGAAAAGGTTCGTTAAATGGAAGCTGCGGAGACTGACAATGCAGAGTTTTCAAATTAGATGATACGGGCAGTGGTTTTGAAACAGATCATTAAATCTCCAGAATTATGGCGGTAGGGATCTTTTCTTTATCTGCAGAAAGAAGAATTTATATTCTGTTATATACCCCATGTGGTATTACTCGGTAACTAAAAAGAAGAGATAGGGGAGTTTGACGGCGGGTCCACAATTTGTTTGATACGCAGAGCGGGTAGCAGAAGGGACCTTGCGGCGCAGCATTTAGAATCGGCATGAAAACCATAATTAACGTTATTACTGAATGAGCAAATGGACAGGAAAATCATTGTACAATTTATTTACCCTAAGGGGTATCAAAGATGGCACAGATAATCCTCTCTCAGCTTCATGCGGCTGTCAAGATCTTGATTACCTGATCACCAAATACGATTCATACGAGCTAAAGGTATGTACTGGAAACAATTTTTAAGTGAATATTCTTGGCGGAAAAAGGAATGCTATGGATTCGTGCTGACTTTTTACATTTACATAGAGGGTAACACAGCTTTGCAGGACTGCCCTATATAAAAGGAGCTGACAGATGAAAACGACAGTAGTGTGGGATGGAAACCTTGCCTTTGGCGGACAATCCCCGTCCGGACATGAGATCAAAATGGATGCAGGACAGGAAACAGGCGGCGTAAACAGCGGCCCGAGACCAACAGAGCTGCTTATGCATGCAGTAGCGGGGTGTACCGGCATTGATATCATTCTGATTTTGAAAAAAATGCGGCTCGAACCTGTTCAATTTCAAATGGACGTTGAAGGAATTCGTGCTGAAGAGCATCCAAAGCGTTTTACGGAACTTCATATCCATTACGCCCTGGAAGGAGAGCTTCCGGAAGAAAAGGTGGTTCGGGCCATCGAGCTGTCCAAAGATAAATACTGCTCCGTATCCCACTCTTTAAACGCTGAGCTCTCTGTCAGCTATTCGATTAATGGAGCAAAAGGAAGCAAAGAATTATAATCGAACATTTGTTCCTTAGTTGGAAAAAGGGCATTTTTATTAAAAAAAGCAGTCTCCCCAGGAAACGGTGAGACTGCTTTTGCGTTTTATTTTTTCGCTATGTTAAAGCATGTTGTTGATTTTTTTACCCCTGTTGATTGAAGCGAGCGCCTGTAGCGGAAATCAACAGCCAAGTTTAAAAGAGCTTATTTTTTAAAAAGACCAAACGGTTTCCCTACCGGCAGGAATTCACGGCCGAAATGAGGATTCAGCACAGCGGCGGCAGACCCGTAAAAAGAGACGAGGGCAATGAGCATTTCTGATATAGCAGCCAGCATATGGGTCGCCTCATGCATGACACCGAACGTGCTTAAGGATAATCCAATGAATAAGAAATCAATAAGAACGAAAATCGTAAAAAGCACTTTGTGCGTTTCCATTGCACCGACGGTCATGAATAAGCTGAAAATTAAATACCCGACGAAAGCCATTCCAAGCTGCTTTGAATCCACTCCAGAAGCAAGTTCTTCCCCAAAAACACCAAGCTGAATAAGCCAGGAACCGGCTACACCAAGCCAAAACAGGCCGAATGCTCCAAATGCCGTCGATCCGAAGGTGTTATTATGCTTTGCATCCTGAATGCTGGCGAACAATTGAGCAAATCCTCCGAGAAAGACCGCCCAAGGGATAATAAAAGAAAGACCTTCCGTTAACCCCAGTTTTTGTGACGATGCCACTAGTGTAACCATGGCAAGTCCGAAAAGACCGATTGCCGATGGGTCAGCGACCGTCATTTTTACTTGCTGTACATTCTGATTGTTCAATGATGAACCTCCTAAAAATTAATGCATACTTGAACAAAATACAGGAGACGAGAGGGCGCGTCAATTCCCTTTTTATAAAAAGACGAAAGTAAACGTTCCCAATTTTTCAGCCTGTTCTTCTGGGTTATTTTCTGGGTTATATTAGAACCAATTGGAACCTAAATTCCTCATAAGTTAGAATTTTTAGATAATTAAGTGAAGCATTAAATAAATTTTACGGATGATCAACCCGCTTCTTAGCGCACTTTATTTTAAAAAACACAATATTCTTCTTTGTTCCCCATCATGATTGGCATGAAGTTTGCTAGATAAAGAGGATAGTAAGAAGCCGCATTTATGGAGGGATGGACCTAAAACCACGACCGTACGGAATGAATGGAGATGTCCGAAGCTGTCCAATTAAAAAATAGGGAGCTGAACAAATGAAAAAGCTGATTCAAACGTGTGTAATTGGGTGTTTATGCGCTTTATCGATCCATGGGAATGCTGCAAAGGCGGCCGCAGGGGATTATACGTATTACAGCTATGGCAGCACGGTGAACGTATCTCCTGTCACTTCATACGGAATCAATTTAATGGGCGGCGGGACGGATGTTGATGAAGCGATGCTGTGGATGGCTAATAAAGCCAACCATGGAGATTTTGTTGTGATCCGCACTTCAGGAACAGACGGATACAACCGGTATTTATACGATTTAGCACAGAACAATAACGCCAAGCTGGATTCAGTCGAAACCATCCTTTTGAATAACCGCTATGCTTCATCGGATTCCTTTGTATTGGATAAAGTCAGCAAGGCGGAAGCGGTATTTTTCGCCGGTGGCGATCAGTTTAATTATGTGGATTACATCAAGAATACTCCTCTGGAAGACGTGATCAATCAGCTCATTCAAAAAAATGTACCGATTGGCGGAACGAGTGCAGGCCTTGCCATTCTGGGCGAGTATATTTATGACGCTAAATACGGTTCGGTGTATTCGGATGAAGCCCTGGCCAATCCGAATAATCGCTATATGACATTTACCCGCGATTTCCTGGCGAATCGTTATCTAATGGGGACTGTGACCGATTCACATTTCGAACAAAGGGACCGGATGGGAAGGTTTATCGGATTTCTGTCAAGAAATGTTTCAGACGGGTGGACGAACCAGGCAAAAGGAATAGCCGTCAATGAACAAACCGCCCTGCTTGTCGAAAGCGACGGGACAGCGAAAGTGGCGGCTCAGCCAGGCGGAACGAAACAATCCGTCTATGCGGCAAGAACGTCCTCCGCTCCGTCCAGCAGTTATGGAAGTCCTTTAACCATGAAGGATGTGAACGTCATTAAACTGCGTCCGGGCAATACGTTTAACTTTCAGACATGGTCAAGTACCAATGGTTTTTCCTATAAGCTATCTTCTCAAAATGGAGTTCTGACTTCTACAAGCGGTTCTTTATATGGAAACTAAAGATTAAGGGGGAAAGGTTATGAAAAGAAAGTTCAGTCTTTTGGCAGCCGCCTGTTTATTGGCCTCAACAGTGAGTTTGCCGGCGGCAAATGCCAGTCAAACCGAAGCCAGTACGATTAAAGGAAGTCTTGTTATTACAGGCGGATCTCTAGGGAGCAGCAATGCAGCCGTCTATCAATCTTTTATTAAACTGGCAGGCGGAGAAAAACAGGCCAAGATCGGCATTGTTCCCGCTGCCAGCGGGAAATTAAAGTCTTCCGCGGACTTCAAAGCAGACCTGGCCAAATACGGGGTGGACCCTGAACATATTACGGTTCTTCCTTTCTCTAATCACGATTTCAGCGATACGGATTTTGATGAAAGCAACTGGAAGAACAATGTGAATAAAGAAGAATGGGCAAACCAAATCAAAAACCTCTCAGCTATATGGTTTGTAGGCGGCGATCAGCTTCGGATCACCAAGACATTAAGAGATGAGAAGGGGAAAAACTCAAGTGCGCTCGATGCAATTTGGACGATGTATAAAAAAGGAGGGGTTATAGGGGGAACGAGCGCTGGAGCCGCGATCATGAGTGATGTGATGATCACGGGCGGCGACAGTCTGGGAGGACTGAAGGGAGAATTTACGGAAAAAGATGAACCCCTTCAAAATAAAGAATATGAACCGGTTTATATTGAAAAAGGACTTGGATTTTTTCAATACGGCATTGTGGATCAGCACTTTGATGAAAGAGCAAGACTCGGCCGGCTTGCAGCTGCTTCCATTCAATACGAAAAGAGAAAAGATTTGTATAATTCGTATGGAATTGATGAGGATACCGCACTGATTGTCCATAACGCGGAGAAAAAAGCAGAGATTGTCGGACGCGGCGGAGTAACCGTCATAGATACAAGCAAATCAAAGCCTGCAGGCAAAAAAGTCCATCCGGTTAACAATGTTTCCGTCAGCTTTTTGTCACCGGGGGATCAGATTAATCTGCAGACGAAGGAGTTTGCCATCAACCCGGATAAAGACGGAACGAAAGGGTATGAATACTATCAGTTTAAACCTTTGGATGCCACAGGGCTGCTGACACCTTACGGAAGACTAAAGCCGTATCTTGCCTATTCTTTAGCAGATAATTCATCCTCTCAATCTGTAAAAAGCTATTTGTATGACAGCAAAGGAAAAGGGTACGCCTTAACGTTCAGCAAAACAAAATCGACCAATGGATACTGGGGCTACCAGGACGGGCAAAAGGATGATTACTCAATTACAAATGTAAAACTTGATGTAATCCCTGTTTCGGTTGAGCTTATGAAAGATAAAACCGCTTTTAAAACGTATAAACCATCCAATTTTAAAGTGCCGGACAAAGTAAACCGCGGAGAGATTTCAGGAAATCTGGTTATAGCGGGAGGGGCACTTGGCTCGAGCAATGAGGCGGTCTATAAAAGGTTCATTGAACTTGCAGGAGGAAACTCAAAAGCAAAAATCGGGATTATCCCGGCTGCAAGCGGAAGCTTCAGTTCATCGAATGCCTTCAAAAATGACCTCGTCAAATACGGAGTAAAAGATGATCAGATTGAAATCCTTCCTATCTCCGCACACGATTTTAAAGGAACAGCTGAAGATGAGTCCAAGTGGAAAGAAAACCGGAACAGTGATGAAACGGCCGCACGCATAAAAAATCTCAATGCCATCTGGTTTGTCGGCGGCGATCAGACCTATATCACGGAAGCTTTGCTGAATCCCGATCAGTCGGAATCCAAAGCTTTATCCGCCATCTGGGACATTTATAAAAAGGGAGCGGTATTAGGCGGAACAAGTGCCGGAGCAGCCATCATGAGCGACGTGATGCTTGCCGGCGGAGGCAGTCTGGATACGTTAACCAAAGGATTTACCGATACGTACAACGGAATGGAGCAGCAGGAGGGAGGACCGGGCTATCTGGAAAGGGGTCTCGGCTTTTTCCAAAATGGAATCATCGATCAGCACTTTGACAATAAATCAAGACTGGGAAGACTCATTGCAACAGCGTATGAAAAAGGGGACCGCAGCCAGCTTTCCTACGGAATTGATGAAGACACGGCGATGGTCGTCAATAATAAAGAACAAAAAGTGGAAGTCGTTGGACGGGCAGGATTAACCGTTGTTGATTTATCGAACGCAGAGAAGAAAAAAGGCCGTTACAAAAATATTTCCATCTCGGCTCTTTCAGCGGGAGATACGGTAGACATGAAACAAAAAACATTTGCCATCAGCCAGCACAAAGACTCGACGAAAGGATATGAATACGGCGATTTTAAAGCCGCTCCCCATACAGGAGTGCTGACTCCGCACGGTACATTAAAGAACTATTTATCCTACAATCTTGTCGATAACAGCGGAGAGGAAAAAGTAAAAAGCTATGCATTTGATCACGGGATAGGAGTCGAAATGATTTTCCGGAAAACAGAGGAGACAAACGGATTCTGGGGATACAAAGACGGAGGAAAGGATGATTATTCCGTTACTCATGTATCACTGGATATTTATCCGATATTCGTGAAAATCAAATAATGTTTCTCCTGAGAATCAATCCTGAGCGGGGATTGATTCTTTTTTATGTGTGGCAGGATTGAAATGGACAAAGCGCTTAGTAAATTGGTAGAGTATATCAATGGGTAAAGCACTATGCTGGACCTGCCTTTCCGGCTGGTGGGGAAACCAGTGGTGAACCAATAATTAGAGACTGCCGAGGTGCTTCAATGCCATTTATCGACTTTATGAACAAAAATTTTCCCAACTTAAAACTTAGCCCCCCTTTATTTTATAGCTGGGATATTGGGATTCGCTTTGAATTAGGTGTGAACGATGATCCTGATGACATTTATGAAAATGGTAGCTATGTAAAAGGCGTTTATAACAGAGCCATTACGTTATTTCGGACTTTACATTTACCCGAAGACGATATCTATCTTGTAGCGCAGGCAGACGACTTCGCAGACGGTAAAACGTTTAAGCGCAAATTGAACATCTATTCTAAGTATGTAAAAGAAAAGTCCCTATTGCTGAAGGTACATCAACATACAATTCCTTATCTTTTTCCGGAAGATGATGAAGAAGGAACATACAAAACGCACAGATTTACTTTAAAATGCAAACCATCGGATATTAAATATGTCCCATTATTAAAAGCGATTTGTCATCAAGATTTGGGCTTGAAACCGAGTCTTTTCCATAGAGTTTACTTCATTAACATCAATAGAAAAACGATCTTTCACGTTTACGATGACAGAGGATGTGATTTGCTGGCAACTTCACCTGCTGCAATCAAAGATGTTTATACTAGACACAATGACTGGATTTTAGACTATGACAGACCTGAAATTGATAAAGTGTTTAAATAATTGTTTAATGGAAACGCCCCGTATAAGCGTTTGCTTTTTTATGATGAACTTAAACGTAAAATGGATAACGGATTTGATTGAAATTTTGTAAAAGGTTGCCCATAATCAATAGATAAGGAAGGACTTAGGGGGAATGGGCATATGGTTCTGAAGATGAGTCACTTGGGAGTAATCGTTCGTGATTTACCTGCTGCTCAGGCATTCTTTCTCGACTTGGGACTTGAAGTACAAGGACAATGGGAATCGGATGGAGAATGGATGGGACAAGGGCGGTCTCCTGTATCTTGTACAGGAATGGGGACGCCAGATGGTCAGGGATGGATTGAGCTAATCAAACTTAACACCCCTCCAGATGAGAAACGGTTAAATCCGTCTCTTGAAAATATCCATATGGCCTTTTCTGTAAAGGATATGGATGCGGTTGTGGCCAAGTTAAAAAAGAATGGAACCGTTATCCTGCGTGATATCCAAATCTACAAAGATACTTACAAGCTTTGCTATTGCCGAGGGCCGGAGGGAATGATCATTGAGCTTGTAGAGCAAACGGGATCATAAGGAAGCGGTTATTATGAAAGCGTGTACAAGCTTATATTCGTGTACAAGCTTATATTCGTGTACAAGCTTATATTAAGGAATGGATGTTCTAGAAGCTGCTGGATATGATAAAGGCCGGCTTATCCGGACAAGGTTAAAAAATGGGGAAGATGGCCTTCATGGAAATCGCAAAAATAGGAGGAGCTGCATATGCAATATAAAGCTGCGGAAGATCGCTATGAGAAGATGACATATAACCGATGCGGACAATCGGGGTTGCTGCTGCCGGCTATTTCCCTTGGACTGTGGCATAATTTTGGAGGCGTTGATTCGTTTGAAAACGGACGGGCCATGCTGAGAAGGGCATTCGATTTGGGGATCACCCATTTTGACCTCGCCAATAACTATGGCCCTCCGCCGGGATCTGCTGAAGAGATGTTTGGAAGGCTGCTGCAATCAGATTTTGCCCCATACCGGGATGAAATGATTATTTCAACGAAAGCGGGTTACTATATGTGGCCAGGCCCTTATGGAGAATGGGGTTCAAAAAAATACTTAACCGCAAGCATTGACCAAAGTTTGAAACGATTGGGCCTTGATTATGTGGATATCTTTTATTCCCACCGACCGGATCCGGACACACCGCTTGAGGAAACGATGGGAGCGCTTGATTCGATTGTGAAGCAAGGGAAAGCGCTTTATGCCGGGATCTCAAGCTACAGCGCAGAAGAAACAGAAGAAGCGGTAAAAATCATGGATAAACTGGGAACACCAATCTTGATTCATCAGCCGAGCTATTCCATGCTGAACCGCTGGATTGAAGACGGACTTCAGGATGTTCTTCAGAACCATGGCGCAGGATCCATTGCATTCTGTCCCTTGGCTCAAGGTCTGCTGACCAATAAATATTTAGAAGGCATTCCCGCTGATTCTCGGGCTGCGAAACCAAGCGGGGCATTAGGGGAAGAAGCAGTAACAGATGCCGTGATTGAAAGTGTGAAAGAACTGAATGCGCTTGCTGCTGAACGGGGGCAAAGTCTTGCGCAAATGGCTCTTTCATGGGTGCTTCGCGAAGGGAAAGTGACTTCTGCTTTAATTGGAGCAAGCAAAGTAAGCCAGATTGATGAGAATGTGGCGGCGCTTGAACATTTAGATTTTACAGAGGAAGAATTAGAGAAAATTGATTCGATCTTGATGAAAAATTCATGACTCATATATAAACAAACTTTGAACAGTCAGGAAGGAACGGCGCCTGCTGTTTTTTTGTGTGTTACCGTGTGTTTTTCCTGTGCCGATCTCACATATGTATAATCAAGATCCGTCAAGTAAGGGGGACAGATGATGAACAATAGAACAATCGGGGCAAACGGTCCTTTCGTTTCTGAAATTGGTCTCGGGTGCATGGGCATGTCTTCAATCTATGGGAAAGCGGACCGCAGTGAAAGCATAGCAACCATTCAAGCAGCAATGGAAAAAGGCATTACCCTATTTGATACGGGAGATTTTTATGGTGACGGGCACAACGAATGGCTGATACGGGAAACATTACAAGGACGCAGCCGGGAAAAAGCATTTATTTCGGTAAAATTTGATGGAAAGCGGCATCCATTTGTAAAGGGAAAAACGGAACAACATTCTCGTACGATAAAGGATTCCCTTAAAGATAGTTTGCAGCGCCTCGGTGTCGATTATATCGATCTTTATCAGCCAGCCAGACCTGATCCGGCTGTTCCGATAGAAGAAACGATCGGGGCGGTCGCTGATCTTGTAAAGGAAGGATATGTACGCTTCATCGGACTTTCAGAAACGGGAGTTGAAAACATTCGCCGTGCTCATGCCGTTTATCCGATAAGCTGGCTCCAGATCGAATATTCATTGTTCAATCGGGATATAGAATTAGACATTCTGCCTGAACTAAGAAAATTAGGTATCTCGGTTTCTGCATATGGTGTTCTTTCCAGAGGGCTTCTAAGCGGCAGCTGGTCAAAAGATAGGGGGTTACATGCAGATGACAAGCGGGGAAGGAGCCCCCGTTTTAAGGGAGCGAATCTGGATCAAAACCTGATCCTTGCAGATGCCCTGCAAGATTTGGCGCACGAACAAAAGGCAACCGCAGCTCTAGCCTTGCTATCGCTTGGGTTCTGGCCCAGGGGAAAGATATAATTCCACTGGTAGGAGCAAGAAAAAGATCTCAGCTTTATGAGTCGCTCGGATCAGTGGTTTTAAAACTAGATGATCATGACCTTTCGGCTATTGAAAAAGCAGTGCCTTCAGACCGCGCTGCCGGTGAATATTATCCTGTTCCAAGGAAAAAATGGTTCATTTAGTTTTCCTGAGTACGTTTGCAGGGGGCTCGCAGCAGGTTTAAAGTATAAAAGCTCATAAAAAACTCCCGGTTTCATTCAGAAACCGGGAGTTTTAATGGCAGGTAATGTTAAATTTAAAGAATCAATAAAGGTTAAAATTCATTGATAAAAATGAATAGATATGGTAAATTTATATAGTTCAGAAGTTTCTCTAGTAATTTTACTTATATTACCCCTATATTAATTGTATATGAAAATGCCATCTCCAGTCAACCCCTATTTTTTAAGAAAAGGAGTGTTTGGTATGAATTTGGACGCCGTCGATGAGCAAAAGCGAGTGGACCGTGTAATGAAGACCATAACAGATCAAATCAATGATTTGGAAGGTGAAACGTCGAAGCGCCGGAAGGAAGTAGTAAATATCCGCAAACACTTCTGGGATGAAGTTAAGGTTAATCTTGATACTTTTGACGATTATCTTGAGACGATCATCGGTTTGAGGCAAGAGGCTCAGGCTTTATCGGTCAGCCAAAGCACCCACAGACACGCTTCTAAAAGGCTAACTGCGCTGCGCCGAATGCAGAAGAGCCCGTTTTTCGGGCGGATTGATTTTATGGAAGAAGGAACTTCAGCACCTGAGCGAATGTATATCGGAATCTCGACGCTTACAGATCCAAGCGGGGAGAATTTCCTCATTTATGACTGGCGGGCTCCTGTCTCCAGTGTCTACTACGACTGCCAGCCCGGACCCGCTAAGTATCGAACGCCTGGAGGCATCATTCAAGGCATTCTTGAGAAGAAGTGGCAATACCTGATCCGCGGCGGCAGAATTCAATCCATGTTTGATACTAGTCTCACCATTGGTGACGAAATCCTTCAGCAAGTGCTTGGAAAAGGGACGGACAAACAAATGCACAATATTGTCGCCACCATTCAGCAGGAGCAAAACCGGATCATCCGGCACGATCGCGGGAGGATGCTGATCGTACACGGCGCTGCGGGAAGCGGGAAGACATCAGCTGCTCTTCAGAGGATTGCTTATTTACTCTATAAATATCGGGAAAAGCTGAATGCCGATCAAATCATTCTCTTTTCGCCTAACTCCATGTTTAATCATTATGTTTCAAATGTGCTGCCGGAACTCGGTGAAGAGAATATGCAGCAGGTTACTTTCCAGGAATACTTGGATCACCGTCTTGAAACAGAGTTTCAAATTGAGAATCCGTACGATCAGTTGGAATACGTTTTGACTGAGGAAGATAACCCATTCTACAGAACAAGGATGGCTGGCATACAATTTAAGGCTGGCCATCACTTTTACAAGGCGATTCAATCATACAGGGATTCACTCGAATTTTCCGGGCTTGTATGTAAAGGGGTTATTTTCAGAGGAAAGCCGCTGGTTACGGCTCAGCAAATGGAAGATCGATTTTACAGCAGTGAAACCTCTCTTCGCTTTCACAGCAGACTGGAAAAATTGCAGGATTGGCTGATCAGGCAGCTAAAGATAGCGGAGAAAGCTGAACGGACGAAGCCGTGGGTTCAGGAGGAAATTGAACTGCTGAGCAATGAAGAGTACCATAAGGCGTTTACCTATTTAGCGGAGAAACGGGGTTTTACAGGAGAGTCCATTCATGATTACGAAATGGAGCCTGGTGCTTTAGCACGGTTAATTGTACGCCGGAAGTTACAGCCGCTAAAGAAATGGATTAAAGAATGGCAATTTATCGATTTTAAAGGAATATACAAGCAGCTTTTTGCAGATCCCGGAAGGATTAGCCGGCATATTGAGCGGGAGGCTCCAGAGCAGTGGGCGGATGTATGTCAATTGACCGTGAGCATGCTGGACGAAGATCAATTATTATACGAAGATGCCACTCCATATTTGTTTTTAAAAGAGCTGATTCAAGGATTCCAGACGAACAGCTCCATCAAACATGTCATTGTAGACGAGGCACAGGATTACTCACCGTTCCAGTTTGAATTTATGAAGCGGTTATTTCCTTCGGCAAGAATGACTGTGCTCGGGGATTTTAACCAGGCAATTTTTGCTCATGCCAGTAAAATGGCTGACTTTCACACGCTTACTTCCTTATATGGTCCGGACGCAACGTTTGCGATCAGCTTGACCCGCAGCTACAGATCCACCAGACCAATTGTCGAGTTTACGCGTACACTTGTGCCAAACAAAGAGGAGATTACCGCATTTGAACGCGATGGCGAGAGACCGATTTTAACAGAAGTGTCTGATTCCAACGATTTGCATCGCTCCATAGCTTCCAAAATTGAAGACTTAAGAAAGAGGCAGTTTAGCACCATCGCGGTTATTTGCAAATCTGCAGCCGAAAGCGCATGTGCATACAAGGCCTTGAGCGGCATAGCAGGAATGAAGCTTTTGAAAAGCGGATCAATGGAATATGAGCAAGGAATTGTCGTAATCCCGGCATACCTGGCCAAGGGAATCGAATTTGACGCCGTTATTGTTTATAATGCCTCAGCGGAGGTATATGGCGATGAAAGCGTGCGGAGATTGTTATATACGGCCTGCACACGGGCTATGCACCACCTGCAGCTGTACAGCGTTGGAACACCGAGTCCGCTGCTGAGCGGCACCGCTTCCGAAGGTTAATGGCTCATCGGTAAAAAAGGATGGAAGGGAAGGCTCATCGCCATCCTCCCATCCTTTTTTTACTTATGATAGCTGAAATTAGACTGTAAGAACAAATGTTCGTATAATAAAGGGGTGAGATGTTTACGAATAAGGGGGAAAGCGGATGGGAAATGAGAAAAAACGCAAACCTGCAAGAAAGAGAACGATGGAACTGGAGGATATGATCAAGTTATATCAAGAGGGGAAGAGTACGAAAGAAATTGCAGAAGCAGCAAATGTTTCACAGGGGTATGTACGGCTGGTTTTAAGAGAACATAACGTGACCTTAAGACCTTTTGGGCACTGGCACAGGAAGTATCAGCTGAATGAACACTACTTTAAAACATGGTCTGACAATATGGCGTACATATTGGGATTTTTTTATGCAGACGGCTTTATTGCCAGTGCGCAGCAAAGCGTCAGCTTTGCCCAAAAAGATAAAACGATACTTGAGCAGATCAAAAAAGAAATGCAGTCCAATCAAGTTTTATATCAGAACAAGCAAACAGGTGTCTATATGCTGAATCTGAATAGCAAAGTTCTGAAGGATGATTTGATTCATTTGTTTGGGGTGTCGTCCAGCAAGTCGTTAAATGCAACTTTCCCCGATGTGCCTGATGAATTTTTAAGTCATTTTATCAGAGGATATTTTGATGGTGATGGAAATATAAACTATAGAGGATATTTCGCAAGTTTTGTTGGAGGTTCTTTAGAGTATATGGAATCACTGAAAAAAGTCCTTGAGAAGAAAGGTTTTAATCCTGTATTGAAAACCTTTGATAAACATTACCGAGTTTATATTAGCGGAAGAAAAACCATCCGGCAATTTGCAGACTGGATCTATAAGGATAAAGGAATGTATTTAGAAAGGAAGTTTGCAGCATTCCAACAAGAAAAACTGCCATTAGAGCTCCTGGAAAATAAAAAGAAGGATTCTAGATTAAACAATGAAAAGTAAAGTAGAGCTACTTGTGACGCCAGAGAAGTAACATGCTCTGGCATTTCTGTTTTTTCTAGTAGACATAATATATATTCTAGTCAGTTGTATAAATCAAATCATTTCTGTCTCAAAATCTAAGTATACTTAAGATAATGAGACAGAAACGAAATTTTAGCATCTGGATTTTTATCATTACATACTTTTCAATTTGTTCGAGCTTTTCATACGCGCTTCGTTTTGCAGATTACTTCTGCAGCAATCCGTGCGGATCCAGAACAAATTTTTTCGCAGCGCCGCTGTCAAACTCTGAATATCCTTTCGGTGCATCTTCCAGTTTAATAACAGTTGCGTTGACAGCGTTGGCAATTTGAGCTTTACCGTTCAGTATGGAGTTCATTAACCCTCTGTGGTATTTCATTACCGGTGTCTGTCCGGTTACAAACGTTTGTGCTTTTGCCCAGCCCAAGCCAAAATTAAGTTTTAATGCACCTTGTCTTGAATCTTCATCAGCCGCGCCAGGGTCTTCGGTTACATATAAACCGGGAATTCCTAGACTGCCGCCCGCTCGTGTAGCTTCCATAATGGAGTTAAGGACCGTTGCCGGTGCTTCTTCATGTCTATGTCCATGGGCTTCGAAACCAACGCAGTCTATGGCTGCATCCACCTCAGGCACACCAAGTATTTGTTCAATTTGTTCCGGAATATTGTCATGTTCTCCAATATTAATGGTTTCGCAGCCAAAACTACGGGCTTGTGCGAGACGTTCTTCAATGAAATCGCCAACGATGACAACCGAGGCGCCCAATAGCTGGGCAGAATGTGCTGCCGCAAGGCCGACTGGTCCGGCTCCTGCCACATAAACCGTGGAACCAATCCGGACACCGGCTGTGTATGCTCCATGAAATCCAGTCGGGAAAATGTCTGAAAGCATAGTCAGGTCTAGAATTTTTTCCATCGCCTGGTCTTTATCAGGAAACTTAAGGACTTGAAAATCTGCATAAGGCACCATAACGTACTCGGACTGGCCGCCTACCCAGCCGCCCATATCCACATAGCCGTATGCTGAACCGGGCCTGTCCGGGTTTACATTGAGACAAATATGGGTGCTTCCTTCCTTACAGTTTCTGCACCTGCCGCAAGCAATATTAAAAGGAACGGACACAAGATCCCCTTTTTTCACGAATTCAACGTCTCTTCCCGCTTCAATGACTTCCCCTGTGATTTCATGTCCAAGTACAAGCCCTTCTGGTGCAGTCGTGCGCCCTCTAACCATGTGCTGGTCACTTCCGCATATATTTGTTGAAACAACCTTTAAAATGACTCCATGTTCACATTTCCTGCCGACATTTAATTTGTTGACCCCGGGTCCATCCTTCAGAACCAGTTCAGGAAAGTCAATATCCGTAATTTTGACGCCCCCGTTTCCTGTGTAAGCTACTGCACGATTGTTCATCCCCGTTTACCTCCAGTTATTTTCAGAATTTTCTCTCTCTTATCTATTCCACTTGTAAACGGATCAAAACATATAATAAGGTCTCAACTGCTCTTTCTTTTATCTTTCAGAGCGATCGAACGGGTACATGCTATGTAAAAATCGTAACTAATTGATCAAGTGTCTGGATCTCATAATCCGGTTTTATTTTGGTGTGATTCACTTTTTTGTGTGGATTATACCAAATGCCCTTTATGTTTACATTTTGACAGCCCTCAATATCCCATATCAGGTTATCTCCTGCGAATAGAGTGTTTTCCGGCTGCACGTTAAGCCCCTCTAATGCCATTTCAAATATGCGTCTGTCCGGTTTCCTGACTCCCGCTTCTTCAGAAATGAGGATATGATCAAATATTGTGTTCAATTTAGTGTTCGCAATCTTGGCCTTTTGCCTCTCGGTTATGCCATTTGTTACAATGCCCACTTTCATTTGAGTTTTTATCTGCTTTAGGATTTTAAAGTATGCTCGCTGATCGTAAAACATTGAGGGAAATGATGATTCCAGAAACTCTGGATGCTGTCTCCCGGAAGCCTGTATGAAGGGGGAAAATCATCAAATAATGATTCTGCCACGATTGTTTTGTCACCGATACCATAAGCGTTTTGGTCATAGTCCTTGAACTTTTTAAGCATTTCGCTCTTTTGTATCGGTTCAATGCTTTCATAACAAGTATCCAGGATTTTGTTAAACAACCGGTCTACTGCCAAATCCCTGTCAAGCAGGGTATCATCTAAATCAAATAGCATGGCCTGATATCTCATAATACAGCTCCTTTTATCAGTTTTTTGCTTCCTTTTGTTTAAAGGGCTATCCTCTCAGCTGATGTTAAAAATCTGATATGATAAATTATAGCAATTCCTTTACGGTCTGACATGGATAAAAACAGAAAAAAGCCTGCAGGTTTCGATCCCTGCAGGCTTTTGTATTCCTTCTATCTATTCAGCTCATTACCGGCAATGTCTTTTCCCCTTTGAGCTCCTCAAGTTTTAGGAGAACATCCTGTTCACTCAGGTTATGCTCCTTAACATAAAGGTTTCTCGGGTGGACAAGGCACTCTTCGGAACAGCTTCGATAATGCTTTTCTTCGTTTTCTTCTGAAGCTAAAATCTTTTTATGGCAAAAAGGATTTGCGCAATTTGTGTACCGTTCGCATGGTTCCCCTGTAAAATAATCCTTGCCGACAATCACATGCTCTTTGCGGTTTACCGGAACACTGATCCGCTCATCAAAAACATAGCATTGTCCGTCCCACAGGTCGCCTTGTACCTCAGCGTCTTTGCCGTACGAGACAATCCCGCCATGCAGCTGAGCGACATCTTCAAATCCTTCTTTGACGAGGAAACCGGAAAACTTCTCACAGCGGATTCCGCCTGTGCAATAAGTGAGGATTTTTTTCCCTTCCAGCATTTCTTTGTTTTCGCGAATCCAGTCAGGAAGTTCGCGGAAAGCTTGAATATCAGGCTTAATGGCCCCTCTAAAATGCCCTAAATCATATTCATAATCATTCCTTGCATCAAGCACGATTGTATCTTCCTGCAAAAGTGCTTCACGGAATTCCTTAGGACTGTAGTACTTCCCTGTTACTTCCTTAGGGTTAACATCGTCCTCAAGGCGCAGCGTCACCAATTCCTTCTTTGGACGGACATGCATCTTTTTGAACGCATGCTGATCCTCTTCATCGATTTTAAAGACCATATCGGCAAAACGGGGATCGTCCTTCATGGCAGTCATATATGCTTCTGTTTGCTCAACAGTACCGGAAACCGTCCCGTTGATTCCTTCGTTCGCTACAAGAATCCGGCCTTTCAGCTCCAGCTCCTTGCAGAAGGCTAAGTGGGAAGCCGCAAATGCTTCGGGATCCTCTATTGTTACATAATTGTAGTAAAGCAGCACTCTGTATGGTTTCTTTGACATGTATTCTCACCTAACTATTTATATTTACAAGATATAAATGATCGAGGTCAATTTATCTTAGCAACCATATATTTTAGAGGATTTCTGCCTATATTTCAAGTGTTTTTCTTTTCGCAAGTCTAGAGGTCTATTCTTCTTCCTTGTAGATGAGCTGGGCTCTTTTGTTAAAGAAAAGCTTTGTTCCGAGATGGATAAAAAGAATGACGCATAAAGCCGTACTCCCTGTGATGCTTAACAAAACAACAATCTGGTATTCAATCGCAACAAGCGGACTCGCCCCGGCGAGGATCTGTCCGGTCATCATACCCGGCAGAAACACGATTCCCATTCCGAGCATGTTGTTCAATGTCGGAAGAATGGCCGAATCAAAAGCAGAATTGACAATGGATTTGGCTGCTTCCTCCGGTTTGGCCCCGAGCATAAGTGCCCCTTCAACAAAGCTCTTTTGCTTCCTCATGCCTTCGGTCATATTTTTTACGCCTAATGTAAGGCCGGTCATTGAGTTACCGATGATCATACCCGCTATAGGGATAAAATAGCGGGGCTCATACCAAGGTTCAAAGTGAACCACGATGAAATTAAAGAACAGCAGGCTTGCAATCGAGCCGGAGAACATCGATATGGCGATCACTGACTTCATTTTTTTAGATAGATATTCATCGATCTGGCGGTAAATATTGATAATAGCAAACGTCTCCATGATGAAGACAATGAGAATGGAAATAAAGGGATTCGGTTTTTCAAATATGTAAGTGAGAATATATCCTACGAGAATCAGCTGTACGGACATCCGGGCGGTAGCAATAATAATTTTCCACTCACGCCGGATTCCCCTCCGTTTTACAATCGCAAGAAGCAAAACTATGAACCCATATGCGGCAATCAGTCTCCATAAATCGATATTAATCATATTATCTTTCATGGTTTTGGTCCTTTATATGCTTTTTTAATGTGATGATCCGATCACTGTATTTCTCTGCTATTTCATTTGAATGAGTTACCATGATGACGGTTTTTCCTTTAACAGCTTCCAGGAATTTTCTGATGATTTCATCTTCCGTGCCTTCATCAAGTGCAGAGGTTGGTTCATCCAGCAAAAAGCATTCAGGCTCCATTAAATATACACGCGCCAAAGCAAGTCGCTGTTTCTCTCCTCCTGACAGATCTTCTGCTGATTGATCGAGTTTTTTATCCAGCTTAACAAATGCAAGCGCGCTTTTTAATTCACTCTCCGGAACTGGCTGTTTTTCGGAAAGCATTCTGCCTATTTGCAGATTGTCTTGAACGGTTCCTTCAAAGATGACTGGCTGCTGTGCGAGCATGACTACGTCTCTTCTGTGGGTGATCGAGTTTAGATCTTTCAAATCCCGCTCTTTAAATTGGATGGTCCCGCTGTCAGGCGATAGAAGGATATTCAGCATCTTGAGGAGTGTTGACTTTCCTGCGCCGCTCTCACCAATTATGCTGGTTACTTTGCCTTCTTCAAACTCCATCTTTTTGATAGATAATATATCTTTGTAAATCAGATCTGAAATCATAAACATACCGTGCCCTTCTTTCTTCCCGCTCTTTCTGTTTGTTACCCATTTTTCCACTCTTGGGCAAAAGGTAAACTAAAAGAGCGCTGTTTTATCTTAACAGCGCTCTCCAGTCTTTACTTATCCAGTCTATTTTCATTCCATGCTTCAATGTTTTTAAGCCCTGGTACAGAGTTTTCTGTAAACACAGGGTCTATTCCCTCTCTGCGCTGCTTTAAATAGTGATTCAACACTTTCACGGCAATGCCTGAAAGAAGAACAATGGCCACGAGGTTGACAATTGCCATCGTCCCCATAAAGGCATCTGCAAGATCCCACACGAGCTGGAAGCCTGAAACGGATCCGAAAATCACCATCAGGAGAACCGCTATCCTGTATACAAAAAGCCAAGTTCGGTTCGTGTTAAGAAATTCAATATTAGTCTCACCGTAATAATAATTTCCGATAATGGAACTGTATGCGAACAAGAAAATGCTCACAGCAACGAAGATTTGAGCCCATCCGCCGATATGATGGCTTAATGCCGCCTGAGTCAGCTGGATGCCTTCCAGTTCAGCGTTTGGAGTCAGATCATAAAGAAGAATCATGAATGCTGTTGCACTGCAGACCATGATCGTATCAAAAAACACTCCGAGTGACTGGATGAATCCTTGTTTAGCGGGGTGGGATACATGTGCAGTAGCTGCCGCGTTCGGCGCGCTCCCCATCCCTGCTTCGTTGGAGAACAGTCCCCGTTTAATTCCCTGCATCATGGCAGCGCCAATCGCACCGCCAGCTGCAGAATCAAAACCGAATGCAGAAGAGAAAATGTGTCCGATAACGGCAGGAATTTCCCCTATATTGACGATGACAACGAACAGAGCGACTAGAATATACAGACCGGCCATTACTGGTACGATCAGCTGTGTAGCCGCAACAATCCGTTTAAGTCCTCCAAAAATGATAAAAGCAGTAATGATTACGAGAATAATGGCCATAACGGTTTTATTTACGTTAAAGGCTGATTCAAAAGCCAGTGAAATGGTATTGGCCTGAACCGCATTAAAGATTAGCCCGAAACAAAGGGTGATCAGAATTGCAAAAAGGATTCCCATCCATCTCTGGCCTAACGCCCTCTCCATGTAATAAGCCGGACCGCCCCGGTATTGGTCTCCATCTTTTACTTTGTATACCTGTGCAAGCGTACTCTCAACAAAAGCAGTGGCCATCCCGATCAAAGCAATCAGCCACATCCAAAAGACTGCACCCGGGCCGCCTAGTGCGATAGCGATCGCAACCCCGGCGATGTTCCCGGTACCTACCCTGGAAGCGGCACTGATAAAGAATGCCTGCAGGGAGGAGACCCCTTTCCCGCCTTCGCCTGAGGTCATGTTTTTATCCCCAAGCAGTTTGATCATTTCTCCAAAATGGCGAAACTGAACGAACTTTGTCCGCACGGTAAAAAATATTCCTATAATGATGAGCATATAGATTAATAATTTGCCCCACAGCAAATCCAGGTACCCATAAAATAATCCGTCAATTACATTCATGTGAATCCTCCAATATGTATTTTCATGTCAGGAAACCTGACACAACTCATTTATTATAGCAAAATAATCTGATTTGTATAGATGTTTTTTTCTTCCCAATCCGTCATCATCGTGCTAGAATACGTTTATCAGGAGGTGATGGGACGCCGTGTTTCGTTCATTTATCATTTTATTTGTGTTTACCCTATCCGCACTCCTTGTGACAAACGTTCATATTCATCACCATGATCCTGCTTCTTTCAAAATGATTGAAGAGGCATCCGTCCACATCAATGATGCGGAGTCCTTTAATGGAGAGCTGTTCAAGTTTATGCCATTCGCAGAAAACCTGGACTCCCAGACGGCCACTCAAATCGTGCTCCTCAGTTTTTTGCTGATGATCACGATTAAGAGAAAAAGTCTTCTTCATTATTTTCTTACAGCGGTCTTTTACCAGTCCTCCTATTTTCGAACATTCGGACGCAATCAAGCATAGGCAAAAATCTATGTAAAGGGGGCATTCCGAATGTTCTGGTTAAGAGCCATTATGGTTTCCGGTTTTTCTCTGACAGCTGCGACACTGCTGTTTTATCAGGGAAATGAAATCGTTCATGCGTTTATGGATTTATTTTCGAGCAAATAATTTTAACGGAGAGCGGCACTTTTAGCGTGCTGCTTTTCTTTTTGTTTAAATTCTTTCAAAATGTGCTCCGCTCTTTTCCTGTTTACCCCGAAGTCGGAATAGCCCATTCTTGATGATGATTTAATATGGACTTTTTTGTTTTCTGAATCAAACCAAATCTCCACATCATCTTTAAATTTCATCCATTTTGTCCGGAATATGCATCGGAGATACACATGGTCCTCTTCTTCAATGGTCGCACGCTCCATCGATTGTATCAGGTTTTTCATAAGACCGACCGCTTCGGTTTCGGATGCAGTATAATCTGCAGGCTTTATTTGATGAGGCTGATCGATGTTAAATGTTGAGACGCAATTTTTTGTGTTTTTTTCACAGGCATGAATTCTGTTCATCTTCTTCCCTCCTCTTTATTTGTTTTATTTATTCCCTCACGCTTCGAATCGGAAACGCTTACCATCAGTAAAATAAAAAAGCCTGGGATAGATCCCAAGCTTTCGCAATATTATTCTGTAATCCAGCCATTTGTCCATATTTCTGTAACGGTGCCTGCTTCCTGCTCATCTACCGCAAAAGAACCGTTGCTGTATCGGTCATTGTTTCGGTAAGAGCTAGAGCGGACTGATTCAATCTGTCCTTTAGCTGTTTTGATGTAAATCATGACATCTTTGAGTGCTACACTTGCACCAATAAGTCGATGCGGATTCTTTTTCAGTTCTCTAAGCATGATCAATCCGCGCTTCGCTCTGGATGAGCGGTCGAATTCAGCTGTAAGGTCCATGCGTTTTACGGCTCCCCGCTGGGTGACGATCAATACCGATGGAGCGGTATTTTTTTCGAAAACATCCCCGCTGATTACATAATCCCCCGGCTTCAGGCTTATTCCTTTAACTCCGGCAGCTCTTGCACCGACAAGGCTTACCTCCTCTTCACCGAACCAAAGTCCATAGCCCAGGTGAGTAGCAAGGAACAGCTCAGACTGGCCGTCCGTTATATGCAGGTCAATCAATTCGTCATCTGCTTTTAAATTTAGGGCAACGAGCGGTTTTGAATAACGCTGCGCCTTGTAGGCAGTAAGCTCTGTTCGCTTGACCATCCCATTTTTCGTGATAAAGAGGAGATATTGATGCTCAGTAAATTCTTTCACCGGAACCGCCTTCAGGATGGACTCATCCCGGTCAATCGGAATGATATTGGCAATATGCTGGCCAAGATCTTTCCAGCGGATATCCGGCAGGGTATGCACCGGACAGTACAAATAGCTTCCTTTGTTCGTGAACAAGAGGAGAACATCTTTTGTATTCATTTCCAGCTGGGCGATCAGCCTGTCTTTTTCTTTCATTCCGAATTCCTGGCCGCTCGATGCAGAGAAGGATCGCTGGCTCGTTCTCTTTATGTAGCCGTCTTTCGTTACGGTTACAATCACATCTTCAGAAGCCACCATGACCTCAAGATTGATTTTGATTTCTTCGATTTCTGCTTCAATGACAGACCGGCGTTCATCCTGGTATGTTTTTTTCAGCTTTTTCAAGTCTGCTTTAATGACATTGAATAAAGTTTTCTCATTATTCAAGATCGCTTCAAGCTCCAGGATTTTGCGGTCGAGCTCTTCCGCTTCATTTCTGAGTGCGGTTATATCCGTATTGGTTAACCGGTAAAGCTGCAACGTAACAATGGCTTCTGCCTGCGGCTCGGTAAAACCGAATGAGGATATTAAGTTTTCTTTTGCATTCCGTTTATCCGAAGAGCCCCGGATGACGGAAATCACTTCATCCAATATGGACAGCGCCTTAATGAGGCCTTCCACAATATGATGGCGCTCCTTTGCTTTCCTGAGCTCGTATACCGACCGGTTTGTGATGACTTCGCGCTGATGGGCAATATAGGCATCGAGTATGGAAGTCAGCGTCATGAGCGTTGGCCTGCGTGCGGAGATGGCGACCATATTGAAATTATACGGAATTTGAAGATCGCTGTTTTTGTAAAGGTAATGCAGGACCCCTTCAGCATTGGCATCCTTCTTCAATTCCACCACGACTCTCAGGCCAGTGCGGTCTGTTTCATCACGAACTTCAGAGATTCCCTCGACTTTTCGTTCAATCCGGAATTCATCCATTTTCTTAACGAGGTTTGCTTTATTGACCTCATAAGGAATTTCCGTTATGACGATTTGCTGGCGTCCGCCTTTTAGATTCTCAATTTCCGCTTTGCTGCGGATAATGATTTTCCCTTTGCCGGTTTCATAGGCTTTTTTTATCCCGTCAATTCCCTGGATAATTCCGCCGGTCGGGAAATCCGGACCTTTTATTACTTCCATCAGGTCATCTACGGTGCAATCTGGATGATCAATCCGTTTTATGACAGCATCAATCACTTCTCCTAAATGGTGCGGAGGGATCTCGGTGGCGTATCCCGCCGAAATCCCGGTGGAGCCATTGACGAGCAGATTCGGATATTTCGCCGGCAGAACGACAGGCTCGGCACTTGTATCATCAAAGTTCGGAATGAATTCAACCGTTTCTTTATCGATATCCCGCAGCAGCTCGGAGGCGATAGCGGATAAACGGGCTTCCGTATAACGCATGGCTGCCGGAGGATCTCCATCCACACTGCCGTTGTTTCCGTGCATTTCTACCAGGAGATTGCGCACCTTCCAGTCCTGACTCATCCGCACCATAGCTTCGTAAACAGAGGAATCGCCATGGGGATGATAATTCCCAATTACATTCCCCACTGTTTTGGCTGATTTCCTGAATCCTTTATCCTGCGTGTTGCCTTCCGCATACATCGCATAAAGGATTCTTCTTTGCACCGGTTTCAATCCGTCCCTCGCATCGGGAAGGGCCCGGTCCTGAATGATGTACTTGCTGTACCGTCCGAAACGGTCGCCTATTACTTCTTCTAATGGCAGGTCATGAAATTTTTCTGTTTGCGCCATAGATTATTCCTCCTCTGCGACCGACAAATTTTCATTTTCCAAAATGTTGCTTTCGTCATCTAGCCCAAACGCGACGTTTCGTTCAATCCACTTTCTGCGTGGTTCCACTTTGTCACCCATGAGCGTGGTTACGCGCCGTTCCGCTCTGGCAGCATCGTCGATTCTTACGCGGATCAGGGTTCTCGTGTCAGGATTCATCGTCGTTTCCCACAGCTGATCAGCATTCATTTCACCAAGTCCTTTATAGCGCTGAATAATCGTTCCGCGGCCGACTTTCTTCTGGACCTCTTTTAATTCCTCATCGGACCATGCGTATTCGGCTATTTCCTTCTTTCCTGTCCCCTTGCTCACCTTATAGAGCGGAGGAAGCGCAATAAACACTTTTCCTGCTTCAATAAGCGGCTTCATATAGCGGTAAAAGAAGGTAAGGAGAAGCACTTGGATATGTGCGCCGTCCGTGTCTGCATCCGTCATGATGACCACTTTATCGTAATTGATGTCCTCAACCATGAATTCAGCGCCGACGCCCCCTCCAATGGCATGAATGATCGTATTGATTTCTTCATTTTTAAATATGTCCTGAAGTTTCGCTTTTTCTGTATTGATTACTTTTCCGCGAAGCGGGAGTACAGCCTGAAACTTTCGGTCTCTCCCCTGCTTGGCAGATCCTCCAGCAGAGTCTCCCTCTACGAGATACAGCTCATTGCGCTGCGGATTTCTCGATTGCGCAGGTGTCAGCTTTCCGCTGAGAGACGTTTCAGAGCGCTTTCTTTTTTTGCCGCTTCTTGCCTCCTCGCGTGCTTTGCGGGCTGCTTCTCTAGCCTGATACGCTTTAATGGATTTGCGGACGAGCAGTGTGCTTGTTTCTGGATTTTCTTCAAGGAAATAAGCAAGATGTTCGGAAACGATAGCGTCCACAGCCGACCTTGCTTCACTCGTTCCAAGCTTGCCTTTCGTCTGTCCTTCAAACTGCAGGAGCTCTTCAGGAATGCGGACGGAAACGATGGCAGCAAGACCTTCCCGGATATCGGAACCTTCCAGGTTTTTATCCTTCTCTTTTAACAGACCTGCTTTTCTCGCGTACTCATTAAACGCTCTCGTCATGGCGGTTTTCGCTCCCGCCTCATGTGTGCCGCCGTCTTTCGTTCTGACATTGTTGACAAAGGAAAGAATATTCTCGGAATACCCGTCATTGAATTGGAACGCAAATTCCGCTTCAATCCCGTTTTGCGTTCCTTCAAAGGAAACGACAGGGTTGAGGGAGTCCTTCTCTTCGTTCAGGTATTCTACGAAGGCTTCAATCCCGGTTTCATAAAAATACGTTTCCTCCAGCTGATCGCGGTCATCTTTGAGCTGAATTTTGAATCCCTTCAGCAAAAAGGCGGATTCCCTTAACCGCTCGCTCAGTGTTTCAAAATTATAGACGGTTGCGCTGAAAATGAGAGGGTCCGGCTTGAAGTGAATCGTCGTTCCCGTTTTGTTCGTCTTGCCTTTTTTCTCAAGGGTCGTAACCGGCTTGCCTCCATTTTCAAATCGCTGTTCATACATAAACCCGTCCCTGCAGATGGTTACGGTCAGCCATTCGGATAAAGCGTTTACGACCGACGCTCCTACCCCATGAAGTCCTCCGCTCGTCTTATATCCTCCCTGCCCGAATTTTCCTCCGGCATGCAGAACAGTCAGAATGATTTCCGGGGTCGGTTTTCCCATTTTGTGCATCCCGGTGGGCATTCCGCGCCCTTTATCCTTAACGGAAATGCTGTTGTCTTTGTGAATCGTGACAACGATTTCATCCCCGTATCCCGCCAGTGCTTCATCTACTGAATTATCTACGATTTCATAAACAAGATGATGAAGCCCTCTCGTATCCGTGCTTCCAATATACATTCCCGGCCGTTTTCGGACTGCTTCGAGCCCCTCCAGCACTTGTATCGAATCATCATTGTAATCAAATTGCTGCTTAACCAAAGACTTGTACTCCTTTCAACCATCCACTATCCAAATCACTTTATGAGAACGTGTGTTTCTATATTGTATCGTATAACCGCTCAATAAGACAAGATATCGTCTGATCAGCTGTAAACGAACGCTCAATTCATCCCTTTCTTAAATTAGAAAAATTTTCATGAAAGGAATGTGTCCAAGCACTATTTTATCTTTTCCGCTGTATTTCGCAAACCTAAATTTGTAAGAAGTGCTGATTTTTCTTTAAAAAGCAGACAAAAAGGGGCCTTTGTGAGAGGGATTACATGGTATACATGCGGGGAAAGGGATGCAAAGAAGGCCGCTCCTGATACAGGAGGGCTGGACTGCCGCTCTATTTTGTCATCGCGTGTTCTACTTTTATGCACCGGTCCATAATGACCGTATAGCCTTTATCTTTCAGCATATGAAAGGTCTCTTCATGTGCTACCCCCAGCTGGGACCAGAATACGGCTGCATCCGTTTGTAGGAAATCCTCCGCAACTTCCGGGAGGAATTCGGATCTTCTGAATACGTTGACAATATCAATAGGTCCCTCAATGCTTTTCAAATCCGGAACCGCCTTTACTCCAAGAGCCTCATCAATCGTAGGATTAACAGGGATAATCTCATAGCCCGCCTGCTGCATCGCCTGGCTGACCATATAGGACGTCCGGTTCGGATCAGATGAAAGCCCTACAACCGCTATCCGTTTGCTCTGTTTTAAAATGTCTCTGATTTCGTCTCTCGAGGGATTTTCGATCATAGCAGATCACTCCTTTTCTTTATTGTATAGAAAATTAAGGCGATTAAGCAAATTTCGGAGCTGAAGAAGATTTTATCAGGATGCTAGTTGAATGGGTCCTGTCATGATAAACTATAAATAAGATTGCTGGATATAAAGGAGTAAGGACGTTCATGATTATTGCGGCTATTATCATTATTGCTTATTTGCTTGGATCCATTCCATCAGGTTTAATTGTTGGAAAGGCTGGTTACGGAATTGATATCCGGGAACACGGAAGCGGAAATCTCGGAGGGACCAATTCATTTAGAACGCTTGGGGTAAAAGCGGGAATCATCGTTACATTATCAGATATTTTAAAAGGGACAGCGGCAGCCTCCGTCCCGCTGTGGTTTGGAAGTGACTTCCACCCGCTGCTTGCCGGAATATTTGCAGTTGTCGGCCACATGTATCCTGTGTTTGCGAGGTTTAAAGGCGGAAAAGCAGTTGCAACCTCGGGCGGAGTTCTTTTATTTTATGCCCCTCTTTTATTTATTACGATGCTTGCGTTCTTTTTCATCCTGCTGCTCGTGACGAAATATGTGTCCCTTTCTTCTATGCTGTCAGGTGTATATGCTGTCGTGTTTTCCCTTTTTCTCGGAAATGGCTGGCTGATTGCTGTTACGAGTTTAATGACGATCTTCGTCATTTACAGGCACCGCGCGAACATCGGCCGTATCCGGAATGGAACGGAGCCGAAGGTGCGGTTTGGGAAAAAAGCCGTTTAATGAAAACGAGGCTGTCCTTTCCGGGGCAGCTGTTTTCTTTTTTGGCAAAGTTCCGCTATGATACAGGATGAATCACCAATTTATTTAACGGGGGATGAAGCGATGAAAAAAATGCTGCCAATCAGTTTGATGACTCTTATGGCTGTCTGCCTGATCTCCTGTACGAATCGAGAAGAGAAAAATGCGGGTCATACAGAAGACCAGCCACTCCGCGAGTTCTCCCTTTCCTATAAATCATTTGAAGGAACGGCCCTTCTCTCTTCAGCGGGAGATTATCTGATTCACAGTCAGCTTTATGAGGATGCTGCCACCGGTCCTTCCACATATAATTTTGACCCGATGCTTGAGGAAGTCCGGCCCCTTTTCGAAAAAGCCGATCTTTCTTATATCAATCAGGAATCAATCCTTGGAGGCTCTTCTCTTAGGGTTTCTTCTTATCCTTCCTTCAATTCCCCTTATGAAGCAGGAGAAGCTCTCATCCATGCTGGAATTGATATCGTAAATATGGCGAATAACCATGCTCTTGACCGCGGAGAAAAAGGAATTGTAAACGCGATTCAATTTTATGAGAAAAAAGGCATCGTCTATGTAGGAGCCTATAAAAGCAACAGGGATTCTCTGACTCCGCGAGTGATAAATCGAAACGGCATCCGATTCGGTTTTCTCGGCTATACATATGGAACGAATGGAATTCCAGTCCCGAAAAGTAAGCGCTTTCTTGTTAATTTGATTGACTATCGAAAGATGGAAGAAGAAATTAAGGAAATCAAAAAAATAGCGGACTTTGCCATTGTCAGTGTCCATTGGGGAACGGAGTATCAGCGCTATCCGAACGAGGAGCAGAAACAGCTTGCCCATTTTCTTGCAGATGCAGGAGCCGATGTAGTCATCGGACATCATCCGCATGTTCTGCAGCCGATGGAGCGGATCCGCGGGGAGAACGGAAGGGAAACACTGGTCCTGTACTCGCTGGGGAACTTCCTTTCAGGACAGGAGGGAAACTATAAAGACATTGGGGGAATTGTGCAGATTCCATTTACGAAAACAGCTACAGGAACATCGGTTTCAGTTCGCGTCGGAACGCCATCCTTCACCCCCACCATCGTGACCCATACAGGGAAGAAGCATTACCGGGTACATTTATTGAAAAACGTGAACGAGAGCCTTGCCCGTACGACTAGCCGCCACGTCTTGTCTTCATTAAAAAGCAAAAAATGAGCCTCATAAAAGGGGCTCATTTTTTATGTAACAAGACCATTTTTAAAGGCGTAAATAACAGCCTGGGTCCGGTCATGAACTTCGAGTTTGCTTAATATGCTGCTGACATGTACTTTAACTGTTTTTAGAGCGATGAATAGTTCATCTGCCATTTCCTGATTGGACTTTCCCTGGGCCATCAGAAGAAGAATTTCCATTTCCCGCCCGGTCAGCTCATCATGGAGTGCTGATGGATTAGGATGCCTCATCCGCTGCATCATTTTCCCGGTGACTTCAGGCTCCAAAATAGACTGGCCTTTGTGGGTTTCGCGAATGGCTCTCGCGATTTCACTGGCTTTTGACGTTTTTAGCATATAGCTTGCTGCGCCTGCCTGGAGTGCGGGATATACTTTTTCATCATCAAGGAAACTGGTCACAATGATAATTTTCGCCTCCGGCCATTCCCCGATGATTTTCCGTGTGGCTTCTATTCCATCCATTTCTTTCATCACAAGGTCCATTAGAATGATGTCCGGCCTGATCTTTAAAGCCAGCTCATATGCTTCCTGTCCATCCTCTGCCTCACCGGCAATTTCAATGTCAGGCTGGGCATTTAAATAGGATGACACACCAATCCGGACCATCTCGTGATCATCTGCAAATAAGACCCTGATCATGTTGCTTCCCCCTCTCCTGTTTCCTGATCGAGCAGCGGAATCCTCACCTCAAGCTTAGTGCCTTTATTCGGAAGACTGATAATTTTGACCATCCCGCCAAGCTCTGCTGCCCGCTCTTTAATATTCTGCAAACCATATGATCCTGCTTTCATCTGTTCGACATTAAATCCCACACCATCATCGGTGATTCTTAAAATGGCCAGCTGCTCCCTCTTGATCAGCAGAACATCAAGCTGTTCGGCTTTGGCATGCCTGAGTGTGTTTGACACGGACTCCTGTAGGATTCTAAATAGATGATCTTCAATTCCTTTAGGAAGAATGAACGTTTCCAGCTTCCAGTTCACGGAAAGCGGCACTTTATGTACGAGCTCGGAGAGAAGTTCTTCGATTCCCTCTTTTAGTGTTTTTCCCTTAAGCGCAGCGGGGCGAAGGTGCAATAGCAAGGCTCTCATTTCAAGCTGCGACTGCTGAATCATTTGTTCAGTAAGCTTCAGCTGTTTTTTTGTCACTTCCGGACTGCTTTCCCCTTCATTAATGGCCGACATCAGCATGGAGGCAGCAAAAAGCTGCTGGCTCACCGAATCATGAAGCTCTCGGGCTAGCCGCTGCCTTTCAAGGGACACCATTGCCTGAACCTGCTTTTCATGATCCTCTGCTTTCTCGCTTGCGGATTTTTGAAAGATTTTAATTTGTTCGGTTTGCTGCTTATTCAGCCTGCTTAGGCGCTCGCGGATTTCCTGGAATTCGGGAGCCGTCTGTTTATCGAAGGAAGCATGCGCATGTTTTCCGCTTTCAAGCTGCTGAAGGAATCCATTTAATGTTTTCAGCTGCCTTTTTAAACCAAGTGCGGAAAAAAGACCGTAGCATGCACCTATACATAGGCAAAGCAGCATGGCAAATAAGATAAACGGCAAATCGCCTACTTCTCTCTCCCATAAATTGGACCAGTTGTCAGGGGGAAACGTCATAAACCATACACTGAATAAAGCCAGAAAAAGAACAAGAGAAAGGACTGCGCCTGATAAAATGGAGCGAACGAGAGTCCTCATTTCCGTTTCACCTCAAGGTCTCCAACAAGGAAGGAGGTGCAAATCTTCACTTTTTCCTTTGCAAGTTGAAATCCGCCCGTTTCAAGGAAAACCGTTTTATTCACCTTTCTCGACTCGTGTTCGTCCAGAAACGCAACAGCGCCTGCACCCACTGAATGCCTCAGAGAAACTTCCAGATCGTACGGAAGCAGGATTTGAACATTTCCGATGAAGCCCCGAATAAAGATCACCGCTTCCCCTTTCGGAAGGACCGTATTGGTTAAATCAATAATCGTATCTCCGACTCCTGTTTGGATCGCAATATCCTGCCACTCGTAAATTCCATCCGGTGTCTCCTGATTTCCGAAAAGAACATTTTGAAATCGCGGCCTTTCCTTTATAACAGGCTCATCGGAGTTCTTCTCCATTCCGGCTGGAAATTCCGGTTCAATTACCCTCGGTTTCTTCTGGCTCCTCAAATACTGGTAGATGACGTAGCCAAGCATAGCAAAAATCAGAAACTTAAAAGCGAACGTATTTAAAAGGGTAAAGGTGAACGATAAAATACCGGCCCAGAATAAAAACTTCCCTTTTGAACTTGGCATTTTTTTTCGGCCGTAATAAATGCAGCCGATTGTCAGCAGCAGAAAAAAAACAGATCCTCCATCATGAAACGTGAATTCCAGAATTAAAAGGGCGATCCCAATAAGAAGGACTAGGTTGATGGTTTCCGTTTTTAGTTGATTGAAAATGGCGATCGCCTCCTTATTGTCAAAAAGACGCAAGTACTGCGCCTTTTTAGGATACCACGTTTATTTAGGATGGAGAATTTGTTTTTTGTAAGTTTAATCCTTTTTCCAAAGCTTCTGTTTTGGCATCGATCGTGCTTCTGTAGTAATCGGTTTGAACTTGATATTCAAGGCGGTCTATATACTGTTCCATTTCTTCAAAGCGGCTGGACGAGTGGAAGGAATCTTCAGAGGGACGCAGGATCTTGTTCATTTTTGCATGAGCCCGCGCGATGTTCTCTCTCCCCATCAGTTCCATTCTTCTTACATGCATGTCCTTTAATTTATGGTTCATTTCTTCATATTTTTGTTCCAGCTGCTCCAGCTGTTTCGCTGTCTCCTCATAAGAGCGTGACAGATGCTGCTCCCGCTCTGAATATTGCGCCTGCTCACGTTTTGCAAACTCCATCAGCTCACGTTCTCCAGCCTGTTCGGCAACTTGAGCCTGATGCTTTCTCTTCGCAGCCATTTGGCCGGCAAGCTGCATTTCGCGGCGGAACTCATCTTTTAATTTCATTTGTCTTTCGACGAGCCCTCTGACCTTTTCCGTTTCTTTTTCGCACTCTCTCAAATAATGATTAAGCATCGCGATTGGATTTTTTTCTTCCTTTTGATTAAGAATCTCATGTAAGTCAGCTTTCAAGCTATCTGCCATTCTTGTCAATAAATTCGTCATATCCGTTTCCAGCCTTTCTTATTTGGATTTATTCATTTCAGCCCATTGATTTTCAAAATGTACGAAAGGATCGTTAGAACGGGTGTCCTGTTCGTTTTTTGTACTTTTCAGATGTTTCCAGATTTTAATGAGTACATAGAGAGCAGCAAGACCGAGGATCGCCGGCAAGTTCGATGCTGATGCACTCAGAGCAATCAATCCGACTACGGCCCACAGTACTTTTTTTCCGGTTGATTCGGTTTTCTTGATTCTTTTAAAAGCATAGTACATAATGGCTGCACTGATCGCAAGGCCAATGATGTGGCCTGTATTGATGAGAAGCACCACCCCGGCTAAAATAGCCGCTGAAATTAATCCCGCTTTTTTCATATGATCTTCCTCCTTTCATGTTTCTAGCTTACCTTTTCAGAAAATGTTTCATAATGAGCTAGGGCCATATTTTGCTGTAAGACTTGAGGCTTATAGAGATATAGGGTTGATTAAACCGCTTTTATCACGCTCTTTTTTTTATTATTATGATTATTTAGAACATAGTTTATTTAGCAATTTATAGGTGTCAACTCTATTATTTCTGGCTCTTGTTATATGGCTAAAAGAGCTGATTCCTGTCCTTCTGCTGAAAAAACCGGCGCAATTAGAAAAACCTTCTTCCGGCAGGAAGAAGGTTTTTCTTTAGCTGTTTTTAAGTTTTGTGTAGACTACAAGCCGTTCAAGATGGGTTTTTTTGCTTCTGTCAAACGTTCCGGTGCATGTAATCAGATTAAGCCTTGGTTCATTTGCGCCTCCGAAAATGGCTGGAATCGGTGCACGCTCATAAGGATATGATTCAGCCTTTTCCACTAAAAAGGTCCGCTTCTCCCCTTTTTCATCCAAGATGATTACTTCATCACCGGTTTTCAGTTTTTTTAAATTGAAAAATACGGCAGGCCCCGTTTTATTATCCACGTGCCCTGCGATCACTGCATTGCCTTGTTCTCCAGGGCGTGCCCCCTGCTTGTACCATGCTGTATGCTGATCATTCTTTGGAACATCCATGGTTCCATCATTTAGAAGACCTGCTTTTTCGACCTTTGTTTCAATTCCCAGTGCAGGAATGATTAAGGTTTCTGGTGTTAAGCCTTCCTCAGGCTTTCGAGCAGGTGCTTGAGAGCTTGAGGAAGCCTTCAAAGATTCAGTTTCAGCCGGTATGCTTTTGACCGGCTGAGCCACCATATCTTCTTTTTCCTGTGCTCCGCTGCATCCAGCCAGGAAGAGAAGAACCATGATGCTACTGAGCGCGTTTTTTCCTGCCATAAACAGCAAGAGCTCCTAAACCTGCGGCGGCGGCGGCAAGAACGGCCCATGGTGCAGCGTTTTCAGATGTTTCAGAAGTTCCGCCCATTCCGGTCTTCGGCATTCCGGCTGGCATCATTGGATCTGCAAGAACAATTGCGTCAAGCGCCGGGTCATTTTTAGCAAATCCGACTGCAAGAACCGTGTACGTCATGTTTTCTTTTAGTTCTGTTCCTGAAAGGTCAAGAACGGAATCCATCGTTCCTGCTGGTCTAACCTCAAGATCATAGCTTCCGGGATCCACTTCCTTATAATCTGTTACGCCTTTAAATTCTGCTCCAGGGAAAAGAACATCTCCGCCTTTCACAGCAACATCTACTGCAGGTGCATCAGGTGAGAAATGGCCAACACGGATCTTCGATTTGCCTTCCGCCACCATTGTGTCATCATTCAAAACTTTTAATTCTAAATTATCAAGTGTATTGATAGCGGCAGCTGTGTACATTTTACCCGCTTCTACAGACAGATTAGCTGAGATAACAGGTTTGCCTTCTTTTACAGTGCCTGCTGCATAAATTTCTACTTTGTGTTCTCCAGCAGGTACAGGCATAAAGTTCGTCGCATCCTTAAATTTTGCACCTTCCACCACTGTGTTTCCATCCACTGTAACATCAACTGCCGGTGCATCAGGAGAAGCATGTACAATCCGAACCATTGCATTTTCTGATTCTGCTGCCAATACAGATGTTCCCATTAGTGCGAATACCATGACAATAAACATCATCGCTAATTTCTTCAACTGGAATCTCTCCTTTTTTTGTTGTAATTCGGAACTATACGTCTGAACGGCCCTCCCTTCTATATTTTATAAACAAATCTTATACGATACTTATACATTTAGTCAAAAGCCAACATGCTTTGACAGCACATTCCGATTAATTCCAATTTATTTTTTGTGCGTTGATTATTTAGAACATGGTTTTTTTAGATAGATTTTACTGAATGAATCAGCAAAATGGTCCATTTAAACAGGATTTGGTTTAGCAGATTGATGAAAGAAACAGGTAGGAGTAGGCACGCTGCTCAAAATTAGCTTATAATAAAGAAATCTTATAAAAAGGAGTGCTGGCATGAAAATCAAAGTGAATGAAGAAGCAGCTAAATGGTACCAGGATGAACTGCGTTTACAGGCTGGAGACTCCGTCCGGTTCTTTGTCCGCTACGGCGGTTCAAGCACCATCCAGAAAGGCTTTAGTCTTGGAGTAACTAAAGAAGAAAAAGAAGATGCAGGTGCATCCGCAGAGCTTAGAGGAATTGACTTTTTCGTCAGCGAACGGGATTTGTGGTATTTCGACGGAAATGATTTGATTGTTGATTTTGATACTGAACATAACGAACCTGTTTTTGACTATGAAAAAGCCGCAGACTGATCTGCGGCTTTTTCATTCCAATTTAAATTTTTTGATGGTATCGTTCATTCCGTAATGTTTTAATACCTTTATTTGAACGCTCCCCATTAAATCAAAATGAGGATAGCCGCTTCTGCGGTCAATCCACTCTTCTTGCAGCCCAAATTGTTTTCCCCATTCCGCAAGCTTTTCTAAATCCCCGCACCCGGCCTTCGTCACTGAATGGGAGTTCGGAAACCGGTCATCATACCAAAAATGAGTCAAAAAAGCGATCTCTTTTCTTGATACAGCTTCCTTCCAGCTCTTCAGTTCCTTTTTATTGATTCCAAATGCCATTAGCTCTCACTTTTAAGAGCCTCTTTGTAGGCTTTATCCCATTCCGGAAAGAATTTTCTAATATGGATGGGTCTGAACGAATCTTTTTTCACGCATACATGCGATGAAGCGGCTTTTACAGCAAGTTCTCCATCCGGTGTGTACATTTCGTATCCGTAAACCACTTTTACTCCGCTGTATTCCAAAACCGATGTATGTATCACTGCCTTTTGTCCGTACTTCAAAGGCTTCTTATATTCAATGGTTAAATCGATAACCGGAGAAAGAACCCCTTCTTCTTCCATCGATGCATAGGAAAATCCTAAATCCTCGATAAGCTTTGTGCGGCCGATCTCCATCCAGACTAAATAATTGGCATGATAAACGATTCCCATTTGATCCGTTTCTGCATATCGTACTTCTACTTCGGTTTTTGATGTAAACATGTTTTCTCTCCTCACTGCTGCTGACTGATTGCCTTATTATTTTATCATGGCTGTTACTCTTGAACAAAAAAAGGCAATCGATGTGCATTTAGAACATTGTTTATTTAGTAAAAAAATGCTTTGACCGTATTATTTCCTTTGGATGTTCGTCTGTCGGGTCGGATTACACCTGTCTCTGCCAAGCGGAATCGGTCAACAAAAATAGGGAAACGCTCAGAACGCGTCTCCCTGTTTTGACTAAATGAGACCTTTCAGAAGGTCCCTTTCATTCAGTTTGTTTCATACCCATTTTCGCGAGCATGCGCTTCGTCCTGAATTTCCGCTCTCATCGCGGCAATCGAATCTTCTCTGCGCCTGTTCTTTTCTTCGATATCGCGGCGGTCTTTTTCATTTGCCATCGCCAGGGAATCATGTGCTTTCTCGATATTTTCAATGGTGTTCTGTACCATATCCTGCAGCTTTTCTACATTATCTGAACGGTCATCCGGATTGGATTTGTATCCCATTGTTTTCACCCTCCGTATTGTTATTCACCTTTGGTTTGAATTACCTGGGCATGCTGATGGGATTTATCCTGCATCTTTTTGCCCTTGTTTCCGCCGAATCCTCTGGATTTCGTGCCAATATGGTTCGGGGTGAAATGACTTTGTTTATCATTGGAATTGGTCATAAAAAAGCCTCCTTCCGGACTTATCTTTTCCGGCAGAAGGCATTTTCATGAATTTATTTTTCTGTAAAGCGCTGTTCAATCTTATCTTCAATTTTATCCAGAAAAGCGGTGTCTTTTAGCAATTCTTTTTTGTTTTCCATCACCAGTTCTTCGAATGACAGCTTTTTGATTTTCCTCAAAAGCCACACCTCCATATGTATTAGCGACAGTATAGCCAATAAATACGGAGCTCATACTAAAGGGTCAAGAATCTGCAAATTTTTCAAGTTCGGCCCGGCTTACCATGCTTCTTTTCACTTTTTGAATAACGCCCTTTTCGTCCAGAAAAAAAGTGGTTGGGTAGCTGAACACTTTATATTGGCTCAAGACGTCTGCTTCCGGATCCATCAGAACGGGAAATTTCATGTTTTGGTCTTGAACAAATTTTTTCACAGTCCGTTCGTTTGCTTCAGAGACGGTATAGTTAACAGCCAGAATCACCAAATCTTTTTGATTGGCCGCTGCCACTGTCTTCAAATCCGGAATTTCTTTTTTGCATGGCGGACACCATGTCGCCCAGAAATTTATAATTACCTTTTTCCCTTTCAAATCTGACAGCTTTGCCGTTCCGCCATCAATCAAAGGCAGGGTGAAATCAGGTGCTGTTTTTCCTTCTTCAATCCCCACTGGCGGCACTTTCGGCCATAAAATTTGCCAGATCATGACCGCAGCCAATGCTGCCAGGATGATTAGCGCTGCATTCCGTTTCATAATGGCTATTCTCCTCTTTATCCGGTTTCTCATTAATATGTATGCGTACATTTTACTTTAAAAACCAGAAAAAGGACAAGATGAACAGCAAAAAAGACAGCCATGGGCTGCCTTTTTTAAGATTAAGCTTTTAGTTTATCCCGAAGGACCATTGGCAGAATTCCGCCGTGACGGTAATAGTCGATTTCCACTTCACTGTCAAAACGAACCAATGCTTCAAATTCAATGGAGCTGCCGTTTTCATCAGTCGCGCGAACTTTTACATGGTCACGAGGTTTTACTGATTCTCCGATGGATACTTCAAATACTTCCTTGCCTGACAATCCAAGAGATTCAGCGCTGTCTCCATCTTTAAATTGGAGAGGAAGAACACCCATTAGGACAAGGTTGCTTCTGTGGATACGCTCATAGCTTTCTGCGATGACTGTTTTAATACCAAGAAGAGTTGTTCCTTTCGCTGCCCAGTCACGGGAGCTTCCCATTCCGTAATCCTTGCCTCCGATTACCATCAGTCCGGTTCCATCCTGCTTGTATTTCATACATGCATCATAAATGGATGTGACTTCGCCTGTCGGCCAGTAAGTTGTATAGCCGCCTTCTGTACCCGGAGCAATCTGGTTGCGGATCCGGATATTCGCAAACGTTCCGCGCATCATCACTTCATGGTTTCCGCGGCGGGAACCGTAGGAATTGAAGTCTCTTGGAGAAACGCCTTTTTCCTGTAGGTAGCGTCCAGCCGGAGTATCTTTGCCGATGGAACCTGCAGGTGAAATGTGGTCGGTTGTAACAGAGTCTCCGAACTTGCCCACTACTCTAAGTGCAGTTAGAGGCTTAACCGTTCCTGGTTCTTTAGACATTCCTTCGAAGAACGTCGGAGCCTGAATGTAGGTTGAATTTTCATCCCATACATACTGTGATTCATCCGTTGTTTCGATTTCATTCCAGCGTGCATTATCATCAAATACGCGGTCATATTCTTTACGGAATAGCTCCGGCGTCACGGTTCTTGATACCACTTCTTTGATTTCTTCAGAAGAAGGCCAAATATCCTGGAAGAACACATCGTTTCCATCTTTGTCTTTTCCTAAAGAATCGTTTTTCAGGTCAACGTTAACCGTACCTGCGAGTGCATAGGCCACTACGAGCGGCGGTGACGCCAAATAGTTTCCTTTCACTAGCGGATGGATCCGCCCTTCAAAGTTACGGTTACCGGAAAGAACAGATGTAATCAGAAGATCAGAATCAGCGACTGCTTTTTCAATTTCTTCGGCAAGCGGTCCTGAATTTCCGATGCAGGTTGTGCAGCCGTAGCCGACCGTGTTAAATCCAAGCTGCTCCAGATAAGGCATCAGACCGGAATTGTTCAGGTATCCTGTAACAACCTTTGATCCCGGTGCTAGAGAAGTTTTTACATACGCCGGCACCTGCAGTCCTTTTTCGACAGCTTTTTTCGCAACGAGACCCGCTCCAATTAATACATACGGATTGGACGTATTTGTACAGCTTGTAATAGCGGCAATCGCAATTGCGCCTGTTTTCATTAGAGTTTCTTCCCCTGTTGCAAGCTGGACTGTTACTTCTTTATCCAAGTCTTTTGCATCCAGTCCGAAGCCCTGGTTGCCGAAAGGAGCAGACAGCTGGGAATGGAACGTGTCTTTCATTTCAGATAGAGGAATCAAATCCTGCGGACGTTTCGGACCGGAAAGATTCGCTTCAATTCCCCCAAGATCAATTTCCACTACATCCGTGAAAATCGGATCTGCTTTATCAGGTGTATAGAAAAGATCATTTTCTTTGGAATACGTTTCAACCAAGTCAATTTGATCTTCGTCGCGGCCTGTCAAGCGAAGATAGTTAAGCGTTTCTCCGTCAACCGGGAAGAATCCGCAAGTTGCGCCGTATTCCGGTGCCATATTTGCAATCGTCGCACGGTCAGCAAGCGGAAGTTCCGGTACACCCGGTCCGTAGAATTCTACGAATTTCCCTACCACACCTTTTTGGCGAAGAACTTGTGTCACTTTAAGGGCCAAATCCGTTGCCGTTGTTCCTGAAGGCAATTTGCCGGTTAATTTGACACCAATTACTTCAGGCACTGGGAAATAAGATGGCTGGCCAAGCATCCCTGCTTCTGCCTCAATTCCGCCTACACCCCATCCAAGGACACCGATTCCGTTAATCATCGTTGTATGGGAATCCGTACCAACTAAGGAATCCGGATAAGCGACGGTTTCCGAATCTTTTTCTGCCGCGTGGACAACGTTTGCCAGATACTCAAGGTTTACCTGATGGACGATACCTGTTGCCGGCGGTACAGCGCGGTAATTATCAAATGCTTTTTTAGCCCAGCTCAAGAATTTGTAGCGCTCTGCATTCCGCTGGAATTCAAGCTCCATATTGAATTGAAGAGAATCGTCTGTTCCTGCTTTATCCACTTGAACAGAATGGTCAATGACCAGATCAACGGTAATTTCAGGGTTGATCTTATCCGGATCTCCGCCCATATCAGCCATCGCTTTGCGCAGAGAAGCCAAATCCACCACCGCAGGCACTCCGGTGAAATCCTGAAGAATGACACGGGAAGGCTTAAATGGTACATCAATATCCTTTTGTTCGCTTGTTCCCCATTTAGCAAGGTTTTCAACATGCTCTTTTTTAATCACATGTCCGTCTACTTGTCTTAAGACAGATTCAAGAAGAACTTTAATGGAATATGGCAATTTTGTAACTTGCCCGATCCCTGCGTCTTCAAGCGCTTTCAAAGAGTAGTAATGATAGGTTTTTCCTTTTAAGTCAAAGGTTTTGCGTGCTTGAAAAACGTCTTGATTATTCAACTGCTGCTGTTCCGTCATGTGTTACTCCCCCTTAAAGCTGGTATCGACTAAACGTGTCGAAAACGGTTACGCTGAACCGCCGCAAACTTCACAATTCAATCTTAATACAACTTTATACATAAGTAAATATCAATGATGTTATTGAAGATTATAAGGTTTTCTTATAGATGTCATTATTCTTTATTTTTTTAATATAAAAAAATCTTTTCGGTTATTTCCGATGGAATGATCCTTCTCTATTAGGGAGATATGAGACAAAATTGGAGGAATGGATTAACGGATGCCCATTTTCTAATTGATATCCACGGGCCTTAATTTAAACGTTCCGCAAAGAGGGTGTCCAGAACGATTCTTAGATGTCTTATGTGCAAAGTATTTAAGATTTATTTAGGCTGATTTCCAGTTAATCCAGGGGCGGGAGGCGAGCCTTCTCTCGCTTAACCGCCTGCGGGATCTGACCTGCCCCGCAGCAGTATCAGCATGACTTAAACTTCAAACGAAAACAGGGAAACGCTCAGAATGCGTTTCCCTGTTCAAGAGACTTTTTAAACAGCCCCTTATTGTTCCGGATTTATCTTCTCAACAATTCCGCTTATATCTTTTTGAAATTGCTCCAGCTGGCTCCGCTGGCGACCCGTTGCATTTTCCAAGGCATTTTGAATTTGTGATTGGGTTTCATTGATCTCTTCTTGTAAATGCTTCAGGTGTGAACCGTAATCAGCTCCTGAAGGATCCATGTTCTCAAAATGGCTTTTTGTTTCTGTATATTCCTGCTGTGCAGCCTGGAAAGACTGCTGCTTATTTTTATGGTATGGCATTGCCCTTCACTCCTTTAAATGCGATGACCATATCTTTTCCTCAGACTCCGATTGTATTCACGTATACTCTAGAGAGGAAGGTAAAAACTATTGCAAAGGAGGAGATTCTTTTGACAAACAAAAATACAGGCAAAGACATGCGAAAAAACGCACCAAAAGGAGATCAGCCCGGACAGCCGGAACCGCTCAGCGGATCAAAGAAAGTTAAGAACAGAAATCATTCCCGCCAAAAGCACAACAGCGGCCACGATATGTAAATTTCTCCCCTCTTTAAGAGCTTTTCCATTCACTTCTACTATGCTGCTGAATAAAAATAATGGAAAGGTATCTTTTGGAGGGTTTGATTCAAATGAATGATCCTAAGCAGTCGGGCTCTTCCGATTTTGAAGGGCTTGATCAGTGGCTCGCTCAGTTTTTAGATGATCCTTTTGCAGGCGGAAGTTCCCATTCGTTCCGCACTGATGTATATGAAACAAGCAGCCAGTACATTATCGAGGCAGATTTGTCAGATCTATTTCCGGCATGCATTAAAGTCATTAAAGGGGATCAGTGTCTGACAATCCAGACCTATTGCCGCAAAAAAATGGAAAAAGAGGCTTTGGTCTTTCTGCCGTTTTGTTTATCCAAAAGGGAAATGTCCGCTTCCTACGCAGATGGAATTCTGGAAGTTTTTATACGCAAGAATGAAGATCTCGAACATTTACACGGTAATCACCGCATAACCCTTAAGCCAAAGCAGAGATAACCCTCTCTGCTTTTTCCTTTATGGCCAATAGCTTATACCATTTCTTCAGCCTGTACATATGATGGGAAAAAGGAGAGATGGCAAATGGGTGTATGCATTAAAAGTGTTGTGATCAATGAAGTAAGTGGAGGAGTAGTCCACTTTGGAAATGCTGTAAATGTGGGGACCATATCCTCTTCTAAATCTGCGGAAGGCAGCGGGAGCGGATCAGAAGCCGGTACAACACAGCCGGGAGCGATGATGTCCAGTGGAATGCCGGGCACACAGAATATGATGAATTCCGCAGTTGATACTCAAAGAGCGAACCGTACAAATTAAAAAACACGTTCTATTCGTTCACACAGGTACAATACATGAATCCTGCTTTAAATTATTTTAGAGATCAAACAGAACCGAATGAGTTTAGGAGACATAAGGCTGAAAGGAAACAGATGGAAGAATAGCTAAGGTATCCAAAAAACATGCCCTTTCCCCCTGTCATTTCATGTATAATAAAAGAATAAATGGAAACAGTTGGGGTGAAAAGAATGCTTGACGGCTGGTTTCAATGGTTTATTGTATTTTGGGTTTTTTTCCTTATTTCCATGCTTTCAATCGGCGGTTACTTTATGTTCAGAAAGTTTTTAAAGCGTCTGCCTAAAGAGGATGGAAAATCAATATTAGACTGGCAGGATCACTATTTACAGAAATCCAGGCATCTTTGGAATCAGCAGCAAAAGGATCTTCTTGAAGAACTGATTTCTCCCGTTCCTGAGCTTTTCAGGGATGTGGCAAGGGAAAAAATCGCAGGAAAAATCGGGGAACTTGCTCTGGATGAACAAGCATCATCCATCACTCAGGATCACGTCATAAGAGGATATATTCTCGCCACTCCGAAGAGAGATCATAAATTTTTGATTAAGCGCCTGAAAGAAAAGCAGATTGATTACAACATGTATAAAGCGATGTTTTAAAAGGAAAAAGCTGCACCTTAATCAAAGGGTGCAGCTTTTTATGTGGCCTGTGTATTCGGAGGATTGATCTGGTTTTGAATCTTTTTATATGAGACGTACATGGCAATTCTCCATGGAACAATCATTCCGAAAGCAAGAAGCCAGAACATGCCGCTCAGAGCACCTACGTCGATGGATAGACTTAAAAAAGATTTAAGGCCGACACGAAGCGCAAGCAGGGCAATTAAAATAAAAGCGAACGCCTTGGACCGTTTCAAATAGATTTCATTGTCACGAATCTCAAATTTGCTTGTTTTAATGAGAAAGATGGAAAAAAACATGCCGGCAAGAATGGCTTCCCAAAATTCAGCTACGGTTACATGGAAAAAAGGAAAAACAAACATGAGAGCACCTGTACTCATAAAAATGGGCGGCAGGATAATTTTCTTTGCAGAAGCAGGTTTTTTGGAGGCTCTCATTCTCACAACTAAAACGATCGTCCCCATCACAACAGCTACTATGGTAGAAATGACTATTAAATCCATGATTCATCATCCCTCTTATCTTGATTCCTCTATTATAAACCATATTTGATAAAGTTAACATATGACAGGCTGTGCAAAATCATGACTTTTTCACATATGAAAAAACCATTCAGATACAATCTAAATGGTTCGTGTCTATGTTATCCGAGTACGCGCTCAGCAGCTTCAAGTACTCTGCTAGAGTCAAATGGTTTGACAATAAAGTCTTTCGCCCCGGCTTCAATGGCTTCCACCACCATTTTTTGCTGGCCCATCGCAGAACACATCATAATTTTTGCTGCAGGAAACTCTTCCAAAATTTCTTTTAAAGCTTCAATGCCATTTTTTTCCGGCATTGTAATATCCAGAGTTACAAGATCAGGAAGCAGTTCTTTATACAATCGAACGGCTTCTATTCCGTTTTCGGCTTCTCCTGCAATCGTATGGTTGGCACCTTCTAATATATTGGACAATGTGACCCTCATAAATTTGGCATCATCAACGATTAAAATCCTCGCCATGTTACCCCTCCCTATAGTGCTTCGCCTTTATCTATCCTTATTATAACAGAAAGAACAGGGAAAAGTAGTAAAAATGTCTCATTTTTTATTCTTTAATAGGTCTAAAATCCCGAAAATCCTGTCAATTCAGTAAAATAACGGATAATAACGGTCAAACCGTCAAAAAACAGCAGCATGCCCATCCCCACCATGATGACTCCACCAGTTTTCATAAAACTTCGGGTATAGCGTGTAATCCGCTGTATTTTTCCGATAAAAAAGGCCAGGACAAAAAAGGGAACAGAAAAACCGAGCACATAGCTGATCATATAGAGCATTCCTGAATCGGGATGGCTGCCAGCCAGTCCCATAACAGCAGTCAAAATCGGTCCGATACACGGGGACCATCCAGCTGCGAAACCAAGACCGATCAAGATCGATCCTGCGTAGCCGGCCGGGCGCTGCTTAAACTGAACTTTCCGTTCTTTCATCAGAAATTCAGGCTGCAGAATTCCCATTGTAACGAATCCAACAAAAACGATGAGAATGGCGCCTATTTGCCTGATCAGATCCTGATAGGAAATAAAAAAGTTCCCAATCAGAGATGTGCCAAAACCAAGCGCTATAAAAATGATGGAAAATCCCAGCAGGAAGAAGAATGTATGCAGCAAACTCTGCTTCTGATACATCGCTTGTTCCGATTTCAAATCCTGAACCGACATTCCGGTTATGTATGATAAAAAGGCCGGATATACCGGAAGACAGCAAGGAGATACAAATGAAAGAAATCCCGCTCCGAACGAAAGCATTGCATTGATATCTGCCATCCTCATCCTTCTCTCTTCTTATGTTCTATTATAAATGTATCATATCAGTCAAAAATAAGAACGAATATTTCATTTTATGTCATTCTTATGTCAATTTTTTTACACTTAATTGGATGCTATTTTAGGATACCTAAAAAAGCCTTATAATCAGGAAAGACAAATTCAATAGGACTACTTATGCTCTCCTTTATAGACAGCAGCTTACATAGAAAGGATACATCTCAGTGACTAAGAAGGATCTGCTTAAAGAAATTGAGAGGAAACGCCAGGAATTAAACGAAATTGTGTACAAAAACGGAATGACCTCTGCCGTAACCATCCAATCCAGCCAGGAACTCGATAAAATGCTTTATGAATATCAGCAGATTATCCTGCCTGGAAATTCTCAGCGGTATGCTTGCCAATAAATGAAGAAGATGACGCTGCGCTGTCATCTTTTTTGGTCTGATTTATTTTGGTGCTCCATCGAACTTGCTCATTCGTACTGAGTTTTAACGTCTTTCAAAGTCAATAATGTTGATCTTCAGGTTTTCGATGGACTCCGTAAAACCTCACAACACCTTTGCTTGTCACTTCCTTGGCGTGTACCCTTACTGTATTCATGTTGACCGTTATGTAATCTGCCTGCATCATTAATTGCACCACTTCATAATCGACTGACTCCTGAAAAACCTGCTCACCTTCTATGACCATTTCAATCACGAGTTTTGACATGCCATCCCCTCCCTTTCGAATGTAACATTCGTCAAAGAGCAGCATATTCCTTCTGATTTCAGCTCCTATATTGTAATTTAAATCCTCTTAACAGTCAGAACCATTTAAATGTATAGCGCTAATGCACGAGAAAGAAATGGCATGAGTAAATAACAGAAGCCAACTAAAAAACCGCTTTCCTTGCCCATCGGACAGGAAAAGCGGTTTTTACTGAAAAGCCAAGAATAAGACAGTATAAAGCCTGATTCAGATGAAAGATTCACCCTGAAGCATAAATTTATGAAAGATATGTTCAAGTGTGACTATCGTTAAAGCAATGCTCCAGGCAGGTTCAGATTATTTAATCTGCTGGCTGTTCATTGCTTTCATCATTTGATTGATTTTTTTCTGGGATGGTTTCATTCCCATTTGCATCATCATCATACGGAGCATTTGCTCATTGATTGGCGGGTTCTTTTTCAAATAGCTCATCATATATCTGCGAGCAATAAAGAAGCCCAGCGCAACGCCGCCCAAAAGAGCAACTATAATCAGTGTTATGCCTAGCCATAAAGCCATGGTAGTTCCTCCTTCAAGTTCTCTCGTTTACAGTCTACTAAACCCTTCGATATTATACAATAACTCCTGCATAATTTCTGCTTTTTTAGACAAATTTTCTTTCTGAAATTGGATTTAGCCACCCAAATCTTTGGGATTGAAAGTCCATTGCGAGAAAACACGGGTCTAATTTCCGCAGAATTTCAAAAAAGATGGTCTCCGCTTCAAAGCTTCCCTGCGCATCTATTTCGATATAGCGTTCTTTTATCATTAAAGTGGCCTGTCCTATTTCACCGCTTAATACAATCCTGTGTAAGTGACCTACCTGCCTGTATCCTTTTCGTAAGGATAAGTACCCTGTAAGCAGCTCATGGATTTGCCTGGAAGGAATATCTCTCGAAATATACTGGACCTGACGTTCAAGAACATTATAAGAACCATCATAAACGCTTGTCCATTGATAATGGCGGATCAAGTCAAAGATTTTTGCTTCTTTTCCGAAATAATGGCTGGCAAATTCCTCTTCAATTAAGTAAACATAATAATGTCTCAAACGTGAACCCCTCCTGCCGCTGCATCTATATGTCCCTATTATATAGGGAACCGCATGAGGAAGAGTGTCTTAATGCGGAGAGAGGAACCACTAATTGTGTCGAAAAACAGGCAAGGAGAGCCTGAATGTGCAGGCTCTCCTTTTTAAAACATTTTATTTGTTTAATAATGCCTTCACACGGGCCACGACATTTTCAGGGGTGAATCCGAACTCTTTCATAATCGTTTCACCTGGTGCAGAGGCACCGAAACGGTTAATGGCAAGAATCTCTCCTTCATCGCCTGTATAGCGTTCCCAACCAAGCGGGGAAGCAACTTCAATCGCCAGACGTTTCTTGACATTTTTCGGAAGGACGGAGCGCTTGTAATCTTCTGTTTGCTCTTCAAACCGTTTCCATGAAGGCATACTTACAACGGAAGCATCAATTCCCTCGTCAAGAAGCGCTTTTTGAGAAGCAACTGCAAGGCCGACTTCAGAACCTGTAGCAAGCAAGATCGCATCTGCTTCTTCTTTTTGGGAAGGAGATACGACGTATGCTCCTCTTTCAACACCCGTATCCGCCAATTTGGCTGAGTGTTCCAACGTCGGAAGATCTTGTCTGGATAGAACAAGCGCTGTCGGATTGGATGTGGAAGTGACGGCTAACTTCCATGCTGCTGCTGTTTCATTCCCATCTGCCGGGCGAATGATGTCAAGGTTTGGCATCGCACGCAGTGAGGCAAGCTGCTCAATCGGTTCATGCGTTGGTCCGTCTTCACCGACCGCAATACTGTCATGTGTAAACACAAACGTTACTGGCAGGTTCATTAGTGAGGCAAGACGGATAGCCGGACGAAGGTAATCAGAGAATACAAAGAACGTTCCTCCGAATACTCTTAAGCCGCCGTGAAGAGCCATTCCGTTTAAAGCGGCTCCCATTGCGAATTCTCTGACCCCGAACCAAATGTTGCGGCCGCTGTAATTTTCAGCTGTAAAATCTTCCACATTTTTAATGGTCGTTTTGTTTGAACCTGCAAGGTCGGCAGATCCGCCGAACAAGTAAGGAACATTTTTAGCAATCGCATTCAGCACTTCTCCCGAGGAGGCTCTGGATGCAAGGCCTTTGCCGGCTTCATAAACAGGAACGTCCTTGTCCCAGCCTTCTGGAAGCTCACCCTGGATAGCACTTGTCAGTTCAGCTGCAAGCTCAGGATACGCTTTTGTATATTCCTCGAACAATGCATTCCACTCTTGTTCTGCTTTTTTACCCGAATCTTTAATGGTCTTCTCAAAGTGTTCATACACTTCATCCGGAACATGGAAATCCTGTTCAAATGTCCATTTGTAAGCGTCTTTAGTGAGCTTCGTTTCCTCTGCTCCGAGCGGTGCGCCATGAACTCCGGATGTGCCGGCGCGGTTTGGTGAACCGAAGCCGATTGTAGTCTTCACCTCAATCAATGTCGGCTGATCTTCGTTTTTCTTTGCCGCTTCAATGGCACGGCCGATTTCTTCTGTATCATTCCCGTCTTCTACACGGATAACCTGCCAGTTCATTGCTTCAAACCGCTGCTGCACGTTTTCGCTGAATGAACGGTCCAGATCGCCATCAAGTGAAATGTCATTTGAATCATAAAGGACGATTAGACGGCCAAGCTTTAAATGTCCAGCATAAGAAGATGCCTCAGATGAGATTCCTTCCATCAAATCACCGTCTCCGCAAATAGCGAACGTATGGTGATCCACGACATTAAATGAATCTTTATTATATGTATGGGCAAGATGACGTTCTGCCATAGCCATTCCGACTGCCATTGCAATCCCCTGTCCGAGCGGTCCGGTTGTTGCATCTACACCAGGTGTATGTCCAAACTCGGGATGTCCAGGAGTTTTACTGTTCCATTGACGGAAAGACTTTAGATCTTCCATTGTCACATCGTATCCCGCAAGATGCAGCATGCTGTATAAAAGCATTGAGCCATGTCCAGCAGATAGAACAAAGCGGTCCCGGTTGAACCAGTTTGGATTTTCAGGATTTTGTTTCATATAATCTGTCCATAATTTGTACGCCATCGGAGCCGAGCCCATAGGCATACCCGGGTGTCCGGAATTCGCTTTTTCAATTGCATCAATAGACAATGTCCGTATCGTAGCAATGGACAAAGAATCAATAGTAGATAATGTCATGATAGACCATCCTTTCGAGTAAACAATTTACCTTCTTATCATATCCGTACAGCCCAAATAGTACAACTAATAGGCCTGTTAAATTAAGCAGGCCTATCCTCGATTCTTAGTGTAATCTTTTATTTTTTTCATCTTTTAATTTCTGGGGTGTTACGTCATTTCCTTCAGGATCAACGACTGTTACACTTTTTAATGTGTTTTTCATTGAGCTTCTGAACGTCCGCAAATATTCTTCCCTGAGTTTTTTCTGTTCTTTCTGCTCCTCGCCAGTCAATCCTTCTGATTTAGACTTTTTGGAAAGAAAATTAATTCTAGCTATTTTATCGTTTGAAAGCATGTGCATTCTCCTTTATTCCCGCTGCGCCAATGGTGAAAATTGCAGGATATCGTATCAAACTATAGTGCAATGGTACAAAAAAGCTATTAAAAAGGCAACCGAACAGATTACCTGGTCTGTTCGGCTGCCTCTTGTTCTTCCTGATAATCCTGATACCTTCTATGCACGGTCGCTTTTGAAACCGAATATCCGAATCCTCTTAATGTAGCGGCAATTTCAGCGAAAGTCAGTTTATTCCTCCTAAGGCGTACGATTTCCTCTATTGGAACCTCTATTTTGTCCTTTCTTCCACCGGAATGTATGTCAGTAAGATTATTCCGAGGATCGTATCCTTTCTCGATAGCCCGCTTCATCCCCCGCCGGATCTTCATATTATGTATTTTCCGCTGGTACTCCTCCACGATGCTGACGATTTCGAGCACCATCGTATCTGCTTCTGATAATTGAAGCTCTCCTTGCTGGGCAATGGAAAATACTTTTGCCCCTTCTTTATATATACAGTGCAGAACCGCCATTCTGGCACTTCCTCTTCCAAGTCTCGTTTCATCTTGGATGAGAATCGCATCTGCTTCTTTATTTTTTATTAGGTCGAGAAGATCAAGGATGCCTTCCCTCTCAATTTCGTATCCGCTTGCCTGTTCGGTTATGGTCCGGACAAGCTCCATGCCATGCGATGCGGCAAGTGCAGTCAGCTCCTCTTTTTGCCTGTGCAGCGATGTTTCCTGTTCTTCTTTAGATGTACTCACTCTGCAATAGATTGCTGCTTTCAAACAAACACCTACTCTTCTGATGCTATAATACGGGAATCAAGATCGTATAGCTGATCTTTTTTTATCGGAATGACAATCCGGTCCCCCGGTTTAATGACAATGGAGGATAAATGATTTTCTTTGTCGACCCATTCAACGAATTCCATCTGCGACAGGCCATGCTTATCTTCGAGAGCCTCAGCGATATCCCACAAAGTATCTCCTTCACGGATTTCTATTTTAGCATATTTGTCCAGTGCTTTGTCTGTACCTGCCCCGGCTGCCGCAAAAACAATTCCTGCTACAAGAATAAAAAATGATGCTATGAGTGCAAATGTGCTCTTTGACATATTAACCCCTCCAGAATGTTTGTTCGCTTTTTCTGATTTTATTATAAGGCGAACAAACATTCCTGGTCAAGCGTTTTTCGAACTTATGTTTGTATATATAGGTAAATCATGCTATAATCACTATAAATTACTTACTTTGAGGTGCTAGCGATGAGCAAATTATCGAAAAGGCAACAGGACATTCTTGAATTCATTAAACAGGAAGTAAAAAGCAAAGGCTACCCTCCTTCCGTCCGGGAAATCGGCCTTGCCGTAGGCCTCGCTTCAAGCTCTACCGTGCATGGGCATCTTGCAAGACTTGAAAACAAAGGTTTAATAAGAAGAGACCCGACAAAGCCTAGGGCGATTGAAATTCTTAACGAAGACCAGGGAGCCGGCATTCCAAAAACGGGTGTGATCAACGTTCCAATCATCGGGAAGGTAACAGCCGGTGTTCCGATTACCGCCGTAGAAAATATTGAAGAATATTTTCCTCTTCCGGAACGGATCGCTTCTCCTGATGAGCATGTCTTTATGCTTGAAATTGTCGGAAACAGTATGATAGAAGCAGGTATTCTGGATGGTGACCTCGTTGCCGTGAGACAGCAGCAGTCTGCCAACAATGGAGATATTGTCGTAGCGATGACGGAAGATGATGAAGCGACTGTAAAACGCTTCTTTAAGGAAAAGGATTATATCCGTCTTCAGCCTGAAAATTCTTCAATGGAACCTATTTTGTTAAGAAATGTATCCATTTTGGGAAAAGTGATTGGTGTTTACCGCACGGTTCATTAAGAAGCTTGTTCTTCGGGACAGGCTTTTTTTTCGGGAAAAAATGATAAAATAAATCTTTATCCCCTATCCTATTGCATAGGGTCATTTTGCCTTTACTTTTATTCACCAGGAGGAAGGTTGCCATGTCCGGCCAATCCAAGGAGCTTATACTGGATGAATCATCCAGTCAATTTATCTTTCCGTTTTCCCTTAAACCTGCAGGCATAAAGAAAATGGAGGGTACGCTAAAATCATCCGGCTACGAATTTTTCAGGCTCGAAGCAAAGGAGTTGGAAGGTGCTTTTTACGGCCCGGGGCAAACCGTGTCACATGATCAGATGGATCAGTACTTTTTGCCGTTTATTGAAAACCTTCTGTTTACGGAAGAACCAGCACAGGAATCCCTAAGCCGCTTTTCCAAAAGCCTCCATTCAAAAATACGCCTTCTGTTCGGTGATGAGAAGCGTTCATTTGAAGTGGAAATTCTGTCTGCCGATCTCTTTATCTGCCCGTTTCAAATTGGGATGATATCGGTCAGGACCCGCTTGGCTGATACAAATCTTAAGCTTTCGGATGTTCTTCATTTCCAAAACCAGTTTCGGGTCCTTGAACCGAAAATAGTAAAGAAAAAACAGCTTCAGGTTCTTTCAAAAGACGGAACCTATGACAGTATTCAGGATTATATATTTAAGGAGGTTGCTCCCTGCATCGTTCCTTATATTCAAACAGGGGCAAATAAAACCTCTTACTTCGGGAGCCTCCCTTATTTTGTAGATGAAAGAATGTACGTTGTGAGTACACTCGTGTCTGCTGAAGAGTATGTTTCAAATCAGCATTTGTTTCGCTCCGGTCAGGTTAACGGCTACGATCCCGAAGGCATGCCGTTTATCTCTGCCTACGATCCCGAATACATTGATGAATACGCAAAGGAGCACAGTTACAGACGCTGGGCTCCCCAGACCCAGTATATTGTGAGCGATCATGCTTTTACTTGCCTTACACAGCGGGGGACTCATGTTCCTTTGATTAAATCTGAGATGTTCGGCCAGCATTACTACAACTTGCTCCTTCACTTTTTTTATAAAATGGTTCTGTTAAAACTGTCCTACCAATACTCCCTTCTTTATAGAAGAAACAAAACCGGAGAAATTGAACAGCTCATTCAGACCATAACGGAGTTTTCAGGAAAATATCACTTTAAGGAAATCAGCAGCAGGACGGAAGGCCAGGAACTTGCTGTATTAATGAATAAAGTGTTTCATATCTCCACATTGTATGATGAAGTCAAGAAGACACTGGACAGCTTATTCCGGAACCAAGAAAAAATTTCAGCGAAACGGAATAATTATCTGCTGTTTATCTTAACCACCTATACAGTGATCTCCGGGATATACGGTATGAATCTCGTGATAGAAGACTGGAAAGGGAAAATTGACTGGACGATCATGGCCCGTTACTCGGTTTTCGAGTATATTGCCTTCTGTGTCGCCATCAGCGGAATCCTGATGGGCATCGGGCTTGGTGCCGGGGCTATATTCAGTTTGAGCCGGAACCTTATTATACGGAAGAAAAAAAGATGACCCCTTATATGAGCGGGTCATCTTTTTTCTGTTACACTTTGCTGCTGTATGCAGTCAGAAGGCGCTTTGCTTTCCTTGGGCGAGCAGTTCGTTTCCTCGTGAGCCTGCGGGATCTCACCTGTCCCGCTGCTCTAATTATCGCGTATTCCGCCCAGGGTTTTAAAACCCTGTTATTTAATGGTGAAAATTCGTTCCATCTGTTGTTGCAGCAATCACTCCGGTGCGAATGACAAAATCACCAAA